>CALEXX010000036.1 GCA_937925095.1 uncultured Leptotrichia sp. | reverse complement strand
ATTTTTTCACTATTTTCCTTTAGTGTAGTGATCTCATCATATATCACATTACATCTTTCACTAATCTCATCATAAACCGCCCTATCTTCAAGTCTTAGTTTATAATTTTCTTCTAAATTTTTATCAAGTCTCTCTATTTGCCCTTCAAGCATCTGCCTGTTTTCACTTAATTCATTAAAAAGTGCTCTTATATCCCTTTTTGAAGCCGGAATTATTCTTGGAATAAAAGAATATAATTTATTTGGTTTTGATGTTTTTTCCTGCACAATAAATCCTCTTTTTTCTTAACATTATTAATATACAGCTATTTATAACACTCTATCTATATTATTTTAATCTTCTTCCTTACTTATTTCTTCCACAAACTTATCATAACTTCTTATATACTCATCCGGATTATATGCCTCACTTGCAAGTACCAGAAGTACTGAATCTTCTGAAAAATCATACATATCCTTCCAAACCATAGTCGGAAGATATATGCCTGTATGAGGCCTGTTAAGTATAAATATAGCCTCATTGCCCTTTCCATCATATACTTTTACCTTGCTTTTTCCGGCAACATTTACTAAAACAAACTCTGTTTCTCTATTGGCATGCTGACCCCTTATAACTGTAGGATCGGAGCCGTATATATAAAATATTCTTTTTATATCAAAGGGAACATCTTTATTACCCTCAATAACTACCAGATGTCCTCTTTCATCTCCATTTTGCTTAAAACTAAGCATCTTCACTTTATTCATATTGTGCATAACCATACCTCCTTAAGACTTTTTTATTTTCTTTATAATTTTCTTTTATAAATTTAGCATTAATAACTTCTTTTAATACTTTCAAATTATGTCTTTTCTTATCATTTATAAAAGGTTCTGTAGTTACAAATTCTATTTCTTCTTCTTTTAATAAATCAAGAATAATTCCTGGTAAAGTAGCTGTCATTATGGCAAATTTCCCACCAAAATCTGTAATATATTTCAGTCCGTATATCAAATAAGCTAATAAATCCGTTGAATACATCTGGATTTCATCAATAACCACTTTAGAATAAGATAATGTGGCAACTTTTAATTCAAATCCCGGTGCTCTAAAAACAAAATCAAAAAGCTGGTCTATTGTGCAGACTGTCAATGGTAAGGATAACTGTTTTGTTTTATCCATATACATAAATAATCCATCATTATCCAGTTTTTCCAAGTTATTTTCTTTCTTATTTTTTATATCTTCCACATACATTTCCCTAAAATCTGAATGTAGCAGACCTATTCTATTTTCTGTTTTTTCAATTATAATCTGATTTTTCACTCTGCTAAAAATTGAATTGATTGCCACTCTCAATGGTAATGTAAAAAATCCTTTATTATTACCTATCCAAAGTAGGCCCGCTTCAGTCTTTCCATATCCTGTCTGTGCCACAACTACAACATTTTTATTTCGATTATTACTCATAAATTTCTGCAATGCATTCCAATCATTCTCAGGATTATCCTTTTTCAATACATTTTTTAGAAAAGCATCCATTTTTTCTTCAAGAAAATCATTTTTTTCCTCAACTGGAATATATGAACTTGCAGCGTAGTCTATTTTATTCAATAATCCTTTTAACATCACATATTTTTGAAAGGTTTCAGAACCTTCCACATCAGAATAGACTCTACTTCCTATTTCATAAAATAAAGAGCTTAATTCTGCTAATTCAACTTTTTCGTCTGCCCAATTAAAAATTACTTTTCTATCTTTATAATTCTCAATATTTTTAAAATATTCAAAATAAATACTTTCCAGAATTTTTAATTCCTCTGAAAAATTTTTAACTTCACTATTCATTGAATATATCTCATCAGATAAATCACTGTCATTTATTTCCATTAAATTTCTTTCATGATGTAAAGCTACAGAATGAGCTAAAATTTTTATTTCATCTTCACTAAAATGATGATATTCAATTAAAATATCATCATTTATAAATGAAGTACTGAGTATCCCATGAGGAATTTCTCCACTTTGCTTTTCACCAGATAGTTTACTCTGAAATTTTTGATTTATTTTTCCTAAATCATGATATATACATGCAAGCAATAATAATTTTTTCTCAACATTTAATTCTGGGTAAATTATAAAAAGTTCTATAAAATTATTAAACAAATTCTTTGTATGTCTTAATATTGTTTCTCCACTAGATTTAGCTAAAAAATAATTCTTCATATTGGACTCCTATATATAATAAAAATATTTAACTTATAATTCGCAAAAAACAATTTCATTATCTGTATCTACAGGGACTTCTCTTCTTTTGAAGCCTTTTATATTCGAAGAATAAATAACCTCTTCTTTTTCCCATGACCTTATCATCTTTGGCTTGGATTTTGTCCCAATATTATTAAGAATATAATTTTTAGTCAGTTCATATCTAGTTCCATATATGTTCATTCCGTTTTTTTTGTCTCCATAATTTACTAATTTCTCTTGAATAAAATTAACAGGGATATATGCAAAGTCATCTTCTCCATTACTTAAATCTTTTTCAAGTTTTTTCTTTTCCACATCTACAATTTTAACATCCTTAATTAATACAATATCCTCTCTTCTTCCTAAGCTTGGGTATTCTCTTGGATATTTGAATGCTTCAAAAATAGTATTTAAAAATTCTTCTGACTGATCTTCTGGGATAATATGAATTGTCAAGTTTACATCAACCAGTAGTTCAGCTGTTGCAACTCCTCTATTAATACCATAACCATTTACATTTAATTGGTGCCTTCCCATTTCAAAAGGATTTCCATTTTTAAATTCATATCTTGTATATAAGTCATTAACCTTAGAAAAATAATTTCCGCTGATACTTATTTTCATTGGTTTATACTCCTTAAAGTCACAGAGGGAATGAACCATTCCAATTACTGTCGAATATGGTGGCAAAGGATAGCTTTCTTTTAGCTGAAAACTTGTTGGAACTTTATAATTCACCATATTTTGATACAATTTCAATTTAATTGCCTTCATAGTTATCCATCAACTTTCTCTGTATAATAATTATCAACCTTTTCTTCTAACTGTTTGAAAAATTCAGGAACATTTAACACATTTATATTTTTTTCTTTCAATTTTTCTTCAACCTCTGTATCATTTTCAAACTGTTCTTTTACAATTCCAGAGATTGTATCTTTCTCTATATAATCATAAATTCCGCTACATAATTTATCAACTAGAATCTTGTTATTCTTGACATCCACTATATTTTCAAAAAATGGATTTTTTATGTCGTACACTCCACCTATTATAAATAACGGTTTTAAATCTTCCCTTCTTCCTTTAATATCCCTATAGAGTAATGAAATTGTATCTAGAAGTTTTCTCACTCTTCTTGATTTCTCTTCATTTGAAACTTCAATTTTATCTAATTCATCTATTCCAATTCTATCTAAATCTATAGTAACTGTATATTTATAGTAAGATTTATGTATTTCAGCCTGTGCAATATTTGGAAATTCTCCAATTCTATCAGCTAAGCCTTTATTTGTTAAAAATTCCAAATCCCCTTTAAATGTTTCCAATGAAATAGCATTTGACAGTCTTACTATTGCAGAACGGTTCTTAGAATTTTCACCTTTTATTGTTTTCATATATCCAAAAAAATCAAGTTCAGGATAATCCTTAATTGTCGTATCTGCTGAAAATTGAACTACTTTCTTATCTCCACTTCCTTCCGCTTTTACTGGTGACTTTCCTTCTCCTAGCTGTTCTATAATATTATATCTTATTGCCTGTCTGGAAATATATGTATATTGTTCTCCTTTATTTCTTGATAATTTCTTTAATGCTGCAACATTTCCTATTCCTTCTCCATAGTTAGCACTTTGTGCCAAAAATATTGCTGTAAAAGTTAAACCTTTTTTCTTCATAATTATTCATTCCCTTCTTTTTTATCTGTTTTATTTTCATTCTTACTTTTATCTTCACCTAATAAACCTAATAAAAATCCGTGCCCTAATGTCTGAAAATTTTCATCATTTAAAAGTGCTTTAGCAAAAAATGAGCTGATATTCCTTCCTGCATAAGCATGAGCTGAAATCAATGCATCCATAAACATATCAACATTATTAATTCTCAAAGCATTCTGAAGTCTGTATAACAGACTTCCTATTTTTTTATCATTTCCACTTTTTTTTATGTACTCTTCCCTGAAAATCATTGCATCTCTTCTTATATAGAAAATATCTTTTTCTGTTAATTCTTCTGACGTTTTCTTATTTTCTTTTTTTTCAACTATTTCTTGCTTGTCCATTTTCTTCAACCTCCTGATATAATCCAAATTTATTTTTAGTAAATCTTCTATATTTTTTAATTTACAATACAATTTTGTTTTTGAAATCTTATAATAACATAATTTGTTTATTAGCGAAAATAAATTTTGATTATTTAACAATTCTGTTATTGCTGTATCATAAAGATAAAAATACCTTCTGTCAATTAAATACCATTTATCTAATAAATCATCTAATTTTTCTTTATTTTCAGATAAAAGTTTTAAAATATTTCGTGATAATAAAGTAAACTTATAATGTCCTTCTTCAAATTTCACAATCTGAATATCTGATAATTCATATTTTGTATTGTCCTTTTCTTTCTTGATTTCCTTCAATAAATTTTTATACAGATTTATATTTTTTTCTTCTGACTCATCTTCTAAAATATTATATGTAATTCCATTGTTTATTTTACATAGTTGATCTATATTATGATTTGCATTTACAAACATCCCCTTGTCAGCTCCGTATACAAATCCTGCCGGGACACAGGAATAAATCAATGTAACCAAAGGAGTTACTGCAATATCATTTACAAAATTCCAGACATGTGATGGTTTTCTGCTCACATCAAAACCTGTGTCATTTAAAAATCCTAATGTATTTTTATAATCCTTCATTGGCATATTTGAGATTGTACATTTATATTTAAATTTAGACTTGTTAGCATTAATATATTCTAATGCAGGTTCTACAAAATATGATTTATATTCTTCATAAATATCTTTAGCCGCATTTGCCCTATTTAAAAACGATACACTGCTCCAGGCATTGTTTATTATTACATAAGCTATATTTTTGGCAGCAAGATAATTTTTTACATTTCCTTCCTTATCAGTTATTTTCCTTTTAAAAAAATCAATAATCTCCTTCATAATCTTAAGATTATTTTTTATATCATCATTTGAAATTTCAGCAATATTTTCTTTAGGTTCTTTTATTTTTTTTAATTCCTTTTCCAGTCCTAAAATTTTATTAGTTCCATTTTTTTCTATGAAATCATATGCTTTTTTATAACTTTCAGATTTAATTTTAGCTTTAAAGAATGTAATTTTATCATTTATCATTTTTAATTCATTAATACTTTTAATTTTTTCTCCATTTTCCTCAAATTCATCAATATATTTTTCAAATTCCAGAATTTTACCATAAGTCAGTGTTTTTCCGTATCTTTTTATAAAAAAATCAAAGTACTTATACTCAAAATTTTCTAGAACTTTTGGAGAAAATCTTATTAAACGATTTTTATCATCAATTTCCAACTCGCCATTGTTCTTTGCTTCTTCTCCAAGAATATTTATAAATCCTAATAATCCAGCATTAAACAAATAATCCTTCAATTTCAATTCTATTTTTTCATCCATTTTTCCTCCTTTTTCTATCTTTCTATCTTAAATCATTTCCAGCAAACCGTATCCCGAACCTGTCAAACTACCCATTCCTCTATTATAAATATAGTCCAGCAAATATGATTTTCCTGTGAAACTGACTATTCCGATTGAAGCATTTATAGTTTTATTATAAAATTTTACTACTATTTTTTTTAGTTTTTCACTATTTATAGTTAAATTTTCTATATCTTTTTGTATGTATTCTCCATATTCTTCTTTTAATTCAGAATATAAATTTCTTTTTATTATTTCTGTAAACTCATTATCTTCTCCTGTATAGTAGACATCTTCCCCCGTATCCTTCTTATGATCACGACAAACTATTGGTGACATTGTTTTAGCAATCAATCTATCTTTATCTATATTTGAATGAGGAAGTTTATTTACTCCTGTAACTTTAACAACAAGTCCTTCTGAAATTTTAATTTCTTTATATTTAATAGATATAAATGCATTAAATATATTGATACTGTCGCTGTTATTTAATACAGAAAAATTAATAATAAATTCTTTTTTTTCATCTTGCAGATATACCCTGCCTTTTTCAAATTTTGAATTTTTAAAATAAACACTCCATGAATATTTTTTTGTTTTATTAGAATTGAAAAATTCATCAAATACGAATTCATATTTGCAAAGTCCTGTCTTGAAAAGTTTTAATATGGATCTTCTATAATCTTGAGAAAAGCTATCTCCTTCTACAATCTCACATGTAATTTTAAATCTCATTTCTTCATCTCTCCTCTCTTACTTGTTATTTTTAATAATAACTTGTAAAACTCAATATTAGTATATCTCATTTTTTTAAAAAGTAAATAGTTTTCAAATAATATTTTTCATCCTATTATAGTTTGTTATATGTTAAAATATTTTTTTAAATTGTCAAGATGAATTTTATTACAACTTTTATTACAATTTTCCCTTTTATTGACTTATATTCATATTTAATGTATTATATACTAACGAAGAAATTAATAGTAGCATTTTGTAATGTAAAGATTATTGTTTGTTATTATTTTCTATTTTAATAGTGCATTTTGTAAAAAATTCCCAACAAAAAAAGAGACCTCCTCAAAGAAAAATCCACAAAACATATGAAAATTATATTTATAAATTATTTATAATTTCAAATATTCCACTTTGACATAGTCTCTTTTTTATATTACATTATCTTTATCTATTCTTCAAAACAAGTTCAGCAATATCTTTTGCTCTTAAGTTATAGTTGTTAAGCATTGTTTCTCCATCAGCACTTTGTCCAAACACATCATAAATTCCATGCTTTACAACTTTTGTAGGGTGTACTTCTGACAAGTACTCTGAAACAGCACTTCCAAGTCCTCCCACTACTGAATGTTCTTCACTTGTTACGATAAATTTACATTCTTTTGCAGCTTTTAATACTGTCTCTTCATCCAGAGGTTTTATAGTAGACATATTTATTACTCTTGCTTTTATTCCTTCTTTTTCAAGTAATTTAGCCGCTTCTGACGCTTCGTAAACCATAAGTCCTGTAGCGATTATGGCAACGTCATTTCCTTCAGTAAGAGTATGAGCTTTTCCTATTTCAAACTTATAGTTTTCATCAAATAATACAGGAATGTTCAATCTTCCCAATCTTACATAAACAGGCCCTTCATATTCTGCAACTGCAAAAATCATTTTTTCAGTTTCAATAGCATCAGCAGGAGATAATACAACCATTCCAGGTAATGATCTCATTAAAGCCATATCTTCTACCGACTGGTGTGATCCTCCGTCTTCTCCTAATGAAACTCCTGCGTGAGTAGGACATATTTTAACATTTAATTTAGGATAAGCGACACTGTTTCTTATCTGGTCAAATGCTCTTCCTGCAGCAAAATGTGCAAATGTTGATGCAAAAGGAATTTTTCCTGTTGATGCTATTCCAGCTGCAGTTCCTATCATATCAGCTTCTGCTATACCTACGTTTATATGTCTTTCAGGGAATTCTTTTTTGAAAAATACTGTCATTGTTGATTTTGATAAATCCGCTTCCAATACTACTACATCTTTATTTTCTCTTCCTAATTTAGCTAATGCTTCTCCATATGCCTGTCTAGTTGATTTCTTTTCCATTATCCATACCTCCTATTGTAATTCTTCCATAGCTTTTTTATACTCTTCATCATTCGGAGCAGCTCCGTGGAATCCTGCATTATTTTCCATGAAAGAAACTCCCTTACCTTTTACAGTATTAGCAATTATTGCTGTTGGTTTTCCCTTTACAGTTCTGGCTTCAGCAAAAGCTTTTATTATTTCATCATAATTATGCCCGTCTATTTCTATTACGTGCCAGTTAAATGCTTTAAATTTGTCTGCAACTGGAGAAACATCCATTACATCAGATACTTTTCCGTCAATTTGAAGATTGTTGTAATCTACGATTGCAACTACGTTATCAAGTTTGTAGTGAGCCGCTGTCATTGCCGCTTCCCATATTTGACCTTCCTGTAATTCTCCGTCTCCTAATATTGCATACACTCTGTAGTCATTTCCGTAAATTTTTGCACTTATAGCCATTCCGTTTGCTGCTGAAAGTCCTTGTCCCAGAGATCCTGTTGACATTTCAACTCCTGGAAGTTTTTTCATATCAGGGTGTCCTTGCAATGGTGAATGCCATCTTCTTAAAGTAGGTATCAGATCCTTGCTTGCATATCCTTTTTCTATCAATGATGCATAAAGTGCTGGTGCAGCATGCCCCTTACTTAATACAAATCTGTCCCTGTTTTCCATTTTTGGATTTGCAGGATCCACATTCATTTCATTCCAGTATAGCACAGCCATAATATCAGCTATTGATAATGATCCTCCAGGATGTCCTGATTTAGCTCTGTAAATCATTTCAATGATGTCTCTTCTTAAGTCTTTTGCAATTTTCTGCAACTCTTTAATTTCCATAAAAACCTCCATTATTATTATTTTTTTCTAGTTTATATAATCACAATATATATAATTCCCATAATTACAGTCCCTGCATCCTTATTTACTTAAAGTACAGGTTATTTTATCCGGAACAGCTTCAATTATTGAAAATCAATATATCAAAACCTTATTCATTTACGTCTAGTCTTCTTTCTTCAAGTTATAGAAAAACAGTGATGCAGCAAACAGTACCAGTGCCACAACAAGTGTCACTTTAACTCCAAGTTCTGTTGCACCTTTTACGCCTTCGGTATTATTGTTTCCAACAACAAGTAAAGTCGACTGTACAACCTGCTGTACCAGAAACGCAAGTTTTAGGAACATTCCCTGTATACCAAACATGAATCCTTCCAGACTCACTTTTTTAGTTTCCGACAGTTTTGCAGAAATTTCACTTAACATAGCCTGAGGAAAAATAAATGCGGCTCCACTCAATCCTGTTCCACAGATTATGAAAAATACGTAGGCAAAGATTGAAGTATTTTTATTTATAAATAACAGTCCAAAAGTTCCAACTATTAAAAGCAGCATATCTGCTATCAGTACCTTCTTATATGAATATTTTTTCCCAAATTTATTTGTAATCGGGAAAAACAGTCCTGCCATTCCAAATAGTATAACCGATATTACCGTAAGGAATTTTATATCCTTCTGCATTACTGCACTCAGATAATATGTCAAATCTCCACGAAGTATATTAAATCCACAGAAGAAAAAGAAATATCCTAAAAAATACAGTATAATTTCCTTATCCTTTAAATGTGAAACAGATTTCATAAATCCAAGTGATTCACTTTTAGGACGGTTCTGTGTCAGCTGTTTCTCCTTAAGGAAAAATACACATGCATAAATCCCAAGCACTGACAGTATCGTAATCAGAATAACTGTTTTACGTATTCCAACTTCTGTATTCATGACTCCGTTTACCATACCAAATTTTGATATGAGAATTCCCGGAAGAACCATCGCCACTCCGGTAAATATCAGCCTGAAGGTTGACTGCATTGTAGACAGGTTCAACCTTTCTTCCTTATTGGTCGCCAAATCAGGAATTAAGGCATTGTAAGGTGCGGCAACAAGAGTATATGCCGTAAAGTAAAGTCCTCCAACAATTGACAGATAAATCAGCGTTGCCATTTGTGAACTCTTTACAGGATAAAAATACATGATTGTAAGAAGTCCAAGCGGCAATCCTCCTATTAACATGAATATTGACCTTTTACCAAAACGTGATTTTGAATTGTCAGATAAATATCCCACAACAGGATCTGACACTGCATCAATAATTCTGGCAAAAACAAATGCCAGGACAAGATACTGAGGTTTCAGTAACGGAACAAGATTCTTTTCTGTTTCAGGTGGCAAATAATAATACGAAAGCCACTGGTTATAAATCTGGTCTATCATAAAATATGAAACCCCAAGACCATAAATAATATATTTACTTTTTGTCATTTTAGACATATTTTTCTCCATTTTCCAAAGTATTTATTTCAAACACTTTTTCTCTTTAATTTGCTTTTTTATTTTATTCATTATCATCAAAATCAAAGTCAGAAAATTTTTCATAGTATTCTGAACCTTTATCATTTGCATTTTCATCCGCTTCCACTTTTACAGTTTCTGCTTCCTGCCCAGTTTTCTTATCAGTCTCTTCCTGAGCACTGTTTACCACTTTATCTTTAAGGAAATTTGCAACTGCTTCAGTATATTCTTCTTTATAATCCTGTTCTGCATATATTCTTGTATGTGAACCTCTTTCAAAAACCTTCAGCTGAACATTCTTATTCTGAGCTATTTCGTTATATTCTTCCATAAGCATACCGTAGGTTGTAGCCTTGTCACTTTTAGTCTGTATTATTAAGGTAGGTATTCTTCTCAGCAGATATGAAAGTCTTAGTTTATCCAGTTTATTTCCAACCCTGAAGTTAAACACTCTGACAACAACACTTACAATAAACTTTGGAACTCTTCTTTTTTTAGCATCTTCCTTTACTTTTTTTCTTATATTTGAAATGGAACTGTCAAGTATCATCTTGTCCACTTTTATACCTTTTTTTCTAAGTCCGTTGTTGAATATCTTTGCTGCAATTGCAGACCCCATTCCACCTTGTGAAAATCCATAAAGAACAAAATTATTTTTTCCAAATTTTTCATTCAGCATAAGCATTGTATTGTAAATATCCTGGCCAAAACAGTATCCCATTTTAGTTCTTGAAATGTCTGATTTCCCGGAATTTCTCAAGTCCGGAATAAAGAAACTGTATTCCTTGTCAAGAGAAGTATCTTTGAATATTTGCAGATATTGTAACGCAGCAAGCCTGTTAACTCCCCTTCCATGAGAAATTATCATAGTCTTTTCTGCATCCTTATTTTCCAACAGCCACCCATGAAGCTGTATTTTTCCTGATTTATAAGGTATTTCCTTATAGTTATAACCATAATCCATTGGATTTACTTTATCCTCTATGTTATATTTCATCCGAAGTTTCTTACTGTTGTAAACTTCTTCCAAAGTTATTCTTGGATATTTTTCAATCTGATTTATAAAATATCTTATTGACATATACGCCAGTACAAAGAAAAATATCATAAACAGTACATTTATCGTAATTAATACTCCCATTATTACTCCTCCTATTTAAACTTTCTCTGATTTATAATTAGAGGGTTCAGTTTTTCCTTTTCATTTAAAAACAGTTCCTTTAGCAGAAACCCATTTTTTTCTATTTTAACTTTTTCTGAATGTACATTTTTTTCAATATTTTTCCAGTTTACAAAGATTTTTTCATCATTATTTTTCTTTTCATACTTTTCTGTTTCTTCTGCCACATCTGACTTTTCATTGTAAACCTTCTTTTTTTTCTTAAGCTGCCTGAGATATTCCTGCCCTCTCTGATTAAATCCCAGAACCCTTATATAGTCCAGTTCAAAATCAACTGCTTCTTTTGTTATATTAAGCAGGATATTCAGTACTATTCTTTCTATTCTTTTTATTGAAAAATTTCTTGATTTTACTTCCTTCAGAAAAACTTCATATGTATTCGATTTACTAACACCTCTGTATATTCTAGCATATATTTCGTCGTTCATATCATATATTTTTATTATTTCTTTCTTTGTTTCCATTAACAATTTATATTTTAAAAATTTAAACATATTTTCCCTTAAGTTTTTCCATTTAAGCCCTTCATTTTCCTTATTTTCTGAGCCAAAGTTTTTTTTCAAAATTTCATATGTTTTCTCAGGAATGAAATCCCTTACATTTTCAGGATTTGCATCATTTTCTATCAGTATTTTCCTTATAAATGTTGCACTTGCAATGCTTTTTCTGGCTTTTTCTATTTCCTGTTCATTATAATCTGAAATTTCCCTCTGTATAATGTAAGGCTTTATTCCAAGATTTTCCTTCTTCATTGTCCTCATATACTCAAGGGCAAGTATGTTGTTTGATTTTACAGCATCACCATAACCATATTCTGACAATGCCAGTTTTTGCGAAGTACTGTAACTGTTCCCTTTCTTCATGAGCTCCATAAGGTTCTTTTTATAGTCCTCCCTTTCCTGCAGTTCAATTATCCTGTCCAGCACTTCAATGTCCTTTTCTTCAGCCCCGAAAACCTGAAAGTCCATTTCAAGATAATCCAGTATTTTTGTAGACATTTTAGAAAAAATTTCAGCATTCTGGACAGAATAATATAATGGCAATTCCACTACCATATCCACTCCATGATTTAATGCCGCCTCTGTCTTATGCCACTTATTAAAATACGAGAAATCTCCCCTCTGAACAAAATCTCCACTTACAACTGCCACTATCAGCGTATCTTTCTCCATTCTCCTCTTTATTTCTTCTATCTGATACAGATGACCGTTATGAAAAGGATTATACTCTGCAACTATGCCTATTTTTAGCAATTTTATTCTCCTAAATTTTATTTCTTTTTTACATTCTACTATATTTAGTATAACATTTCAAATATTTCTATTTTTTGTGTGTAATTTTCTAAATATAAGTGGTATAATATTTTTAAAATAACATAAATTGAAAATCAAATTTCAGAGAAAATAAGGAGGTTTTATAATGCAGCCTACAAAAGAATGGTTAGAAAACTGGGAAAAGGTTAAAGATAAGTTACAGCCTAACAGTAATCTTGAAGAATACTTCAACTCAAAGGAAATTGCCGGAAAAGAATTAGATGTTATGGATATTGGACCATGCTCTATTCCTACTGGAGAATTTCTAGTTGCGGATCCTCTTGTTTATTTAGTTGACAGGGATGAAAAAACATATTTCAAAAGGATTCCTACCGGTGAATTCAGAACAGAAGTCTGTGTTATGAAAGCTGATGACAGTGATTGTGACAGATATGCAGCTGTCAGATTAAAATTTAATGACAATGAAATCAGTTACTTTGAAGAAGCTCTGGCAGGATACGAAAATTTAGAAAATGTAGAAGAGGGAGACTTTTTTGGATTTTATGTTGATGCAGGACTTGGATGTATCTGTGATAAAAAATTACATGATTTATATTGTGATTTTAATGAAAAGTGGTTAAAAGAAAATCCAGATGGAAATCTTTATGATGACTATTTTGCAGATTTATTTCAAAAAAGTTACGAAGATAATCCTAAATATCAGAGAGATGGTGGAGATTGGATAAACTGGACAATACCTGGAACAGATTACCACCTGCCTATTTTCCAGACAGGAATTGGAGACGGAATTTATCCTGTGTATTTGGCCTATGATAAAGATAACAACGTATGTCAGCTTATCATTGAATTTATTGATATTGAACTAGCCTATTCAGAAACTGATGAAGAAGATGAAGATGAAGAATAGAAATATCTCTTTATCTGAAGGCATAAAAATAATAGTTTTTAACGGAGCAAAGTCTTCAAAAAGAGAAAAAAATTATTTATCTACAATTAGCCAGGACACTGAAAAAATTGCTGTACAATCTGCTAAAATACTAGTTAACACAATAAAAAATAAAGAAATTTAGGAGACCAATTATGAAAAAACTTGAAACTTATCAGCAAATACTTAATAAAATAAAAGAAGAAAAATATTTTTTATTATATGTTTCAATGAATACTTGCAATGTCTGTCACTCTGATATGCCAAAAGTTGAGAAAATTGTTAATGAAAAAAATTTTACCGCTTATCATATCGAAGCATCTGAAATTCCTGAAGCTGTTGGACAATTAAGCCTATTTTCAGTCCCAGTAGTTATTCTATTTTATGAAGGCAGGGAGATACATAGGCAGGCTAAAATCATTGACTTTGAGGAATTAAATTATAGAATGGAACAGATACGCGAAAATAAATAAATCAAGAAAAAACGGGTATGTAATATTTGAGGTTTACACAAATTTATTACATACCCGTTATACTTTTTAAATAAACATTTTATCCATTCTTTTCTTTTGCTAAACTGTATCATTCTATTATGCCATATTTGTGTCTATTTTATTTTAATTGCCTTTGTTTTATTTTTCCAGCAGTTTTAATCCATATGATCTAAAAATTTCTTCAGCCTTTTCCACTTCTTCCCTTGTGGGAGTTTTTACATTTTTCAGTTTATAGTCTTTTCCAAGATTTTCCCACTTGTAAGTCCCCATCTGATGAAATGGCAGAATATCCACCCTTTCTATGTTTTCAAACTGTGACACAAACTTAGCCCATTCATGCAAATCTTCCTCATCATCTGAATATCCTGGAACAAGCACGTATCTCACCCATACAGGCTTATTTATGCTTGAAAGGTATTCTGCAAATTTCAATGTGTGCTCCAGACTTACAGAAGTCAGTATCTTATATTTCATGGGATTAATATGCTTTATATCGAGAAGTACCATATCAACATATTCCAGCACTTCTTTTGCTTTTTCATCAAAAATATATCCTGAAGTATCCAATGCTGTATGAATTCCACTTTCCTTACACAGTTTAAACAGCTCTATCAGAAACTCAGGTTGCAGCAGAGGTTCACCTCCTGAAACAGTAACTCCCCCACTTCTTATAAATCCTTTAACTTTGAGAATTTCCTTCATAACTTCTTCCGGTGTCATCATGTATTTTTTATCCTTTATATTCCATGTATCAACATTATGACAGTAAAGACATCTCAGAGGGCACCCCTGCAGGAATAGGACAAATCTTATTCCAGGCCCGTCTTTTGTTCCGAAAGATTCAAAAGAGTGTATATATCCCTCCATAATTCATTCTTCCTCATTTTCTTCTGATTTATTTGTTAATTTTTACCTCATAGTAAATAATGCCGCCAACTATCATTTAAGATAGCCATGCGACATTATTATATAATATTCTGTAATTCTTTTCAATTAGAATTTGCTTGATATAGTTCTGTTAATTACATCCAGCTGCTGTTCCTTAGTAAGTTTTACAAAGTTTACTGCATATCCGGAAACTCTTATTGTAAGCTGTGGATAATTTTCAGGTCTTTCCATAGCATCTTCAAGAAGTTCTCTTCCAAATACGTTTACATTTAAGTGGTGTCCTGTCTGGTTGAAGTATCCGTCTAACAGTCCTACCAAGTTTCCTTTTTTCTCATTTTCATTTTTACCTAATGTTTCAGGTGTTATTGCAAATGTATATGAAATTCCGTCATTAGCATCTTCAAATGGTAATTTTGCTACTGATGCAAGTGATGCTACTGCCCCTCTTGTATCTCTTCCATGCATAGGGTTTGCTCCTGGTCCAAATGGCTCTCCAGCTCTTCTTCCGTCAGGAGTGTTTCCTGTCTTTTTACCATATACAACGTTTGAAGTTATTGTCAATACTGACTGAGTAGGTATTGCATCTCTGTACATTTTATGACTTCTTATTTTGTTCATGAAGATTTTAACTACATCTACTGCAAACTGGTCTGTTGCATCATCATTGTTACCAAATGGAACATATTCCTTTTCAACAACGTAGTCAACTGCATCTCCTTCTTCATCTCTTACAACTCTTACTCTTCCATACTTTATGGCAGCAAGTGAATCTGCAATTATTGAAATTCCTGCAATTCCAAATGCTTCTGTTCTCTTGATGTCAACATCATGTAATGCCATTTCAAGAGCTTCATAAGAATATTTATCGTGCATGTAGTGGATAATGTTTAATGCTTTTACGTAAGTTTCAGCAAGCCAGTCTAATAATTTATCAAATTTTTCCCATACTTCATCAAATTCAAGATATTCTCCTTCAACTTTCTGGAACTGACCTTCAGGAGTAACCTGTAATTTAGATTTTTCATCTTTTCCACCATTTATAGCGTAAAGTAATGCCTTAGGTAAGTTTACCCTTGCTCCAAAGAACTGCATCTGCTGTCCTATTGCCATAGGTGAAACACAACATGCTATTCCATAGTTATCTCCAAACTGTGGTCTCATAATGTCATCATTTTCATATTGAACTGATGAAGTATCTATTGATACTTTTGCACAGTATTTTTTCCAGTTTTCAGGTAATTTTTCACTCCACAATACTGTCAAGTTAGGTTCAGGTGATGTTCCCATGTTGTAAAGTGTGTGCAGAACTCTGAAACTGTTCTTAGTTACAAGAGATCTTCCGTCAAGTCCCATTCCACCAATTGATTCAGTAACCCATACAGGATCTCCTGAGAATAATGCATCATATTCAGGAGTTCTTAAGAATCTGATAAGTCTCAGTTTCATTACAAAGTGATCCATAAATTCCTGAGCTTCTTTTTCAGTAATTCTTCCTTCCTGTAAATCTCTTTCTATATAAATATCAAGGAATGTAGAAGTTCTTCCTATACTCATTGCGGCACCATTCTGATCTTTAGTTGCCGCAAGGTATGCGAAATAAGTCCATTGGATAGCTTCCTGTGCTGTTGAAGCAGGTTGTGAAATATCATATCCATAAGCTTCTGCCATTCTCTTTAAAGCTTTTAATGCTTTAATTTGTTCGAAAAGCTCTTCTCTCAATCTTATTTTATCTTCAGTCATTTCAGCCGGATCGCATTCCTTAAATCTAGTTTCACGTTCCTCTATAAGTCTGTCAACTCCGTAAAGTGCAACCCTTCTGTAATCCCCTATTATTCTTCCTCTTCCATAAGCATCAGGTAATCCTGTAATAATTCCTGTATGTCTTGCTTTTTTTATACTGTCAGTATAAGCTGAGAATACTCCGTCATTATGTGTTTTTCTATATTTACTGAAGATTTCCTCAGTTTGTGGATCTAATTTGTATCCAAAAGCTTCCAGACTGTTTTTAACCATTCTCAATCCTCCGTTAGGGAAAATTGCTCTTTTTAATGGTGCATCAGTCTGAAGTCCTACGATTTTTTCCAAATCCTTATTAATATAACCAGGACCATATGCATCTATTTGAGATGGTATTTTAGTTTCAGCATCATAAATACCTTTTTCTCTTTCTACCTTAAATTTTTCCATAAGCGATTTCCACATTGCTGTAGTAGCTTCTGTCGGTCCTTCCAAGAAACTTTCATCCCCTTGATACTCTGTGTAGTTTCTTCTGATAAAATCTGTTACGTCAACTTCTTTACTCCAATTACCTTCCTTAAAACCTCTCCATGCGTCCATTATTATGTAACACATCCTTTCTATATTAAGTATTTTCATTTCTGTAATTATTATAGCTTATTTCGCTTTGAAAATCAAAGCTTTTTTTTAAATTTTTCTATACAGATGTGAGTTTTTTGTTTTTTTATTGATTTTTTCGGCGTTTACTTTTATAAATTTTTTTGTTTTCATATGTTTTATTTTATTTTTCCACTTGAAAAATCGTCAATTTTATTGTATATGCAAATTGACAAAGATAAAAAAAAAAGGTAAAATTTCATATAGATTTTTTATGTCTGTTATATTAAATTTTGAAAAAATAATTCAAAATTACTTTGAAAGGAGAAATAATTTTATGCAAAAAAATAAGGAGAAAAGTTTAACTCTCCTATCGGTTTTAATTGGTATTGCCGGTGCCATTCCAGTTGCAGCAAGTTCATTTTACATAGTTCTGAAATTTGGTGCATTGCCCTGGCCTACAATAATGGTGACATTAATTTCAATATCACTGCTTAAGCTTTTCAAGAGAAACAATATGAAGGAAATTACAGTTACTCATACAATCATGAGTGCAGGTTCAATGGTTGCAGGAGGAGTTGCATTTACTCTGCCTGGATATCTGCTTTCAGGAGGAAATTTAAAGGATATTGATAAAATGCTTCTTTTCTTTACAATATTAACTGGAAGCATACTGGGAGCCTTCCTTTCGTATATTTTCAGAAAAAAATTGATTGAAGAAGAAGGACTTGAATTTCCAATTGGGGAAGCTGCCTATACTCTTGTAACTTCAGGAAAAAATAAGAACAGCATGAAAGTCGTGGGATTGGGAACTCTTCTAAGTTCTGTCGTGTCTATTTTCAGGGATTTCAGTTTTTTTAAAGGAAAAGCTCCTTTTATTCCTACTATTTATACTTTAAAAAATGGTCTGTTAAGTTTCTATGTTTCGCCACTTTTACTTGGAATTGGTTATATTCTTGGATTTACAAATACATTTATATGGTTTCTTGGAGGAGCTTTTATCCATTTTATAGCCTCCCCAATTGCCAAGTTTAAAAATATAGCTGACTTTGATGTCATGAAAAACAGTTTTGGAATGGGCTTTATGATAGGTATAGGAATTTCAATAATAATAAAAATTTTGTTACCTAAAAAGCAGGAAATAAAAAAAGGAAAGAATGCTAAATCATCAAAAATATCTTCCATAAACTCTGCTCCTGTTTTGGGAATTCTTATGATTTTTTCATTTATTATAATTTCAATGATTTACAAAATTTCTATATTCCTGTCACTTGTTGTAATTATAATATGCATTCTATGTGCGGCAATCGCAGGATACTCCACAGGAAAAACAGGTATAAATCCAATGGAAATTTATGCAGTAATTTCAATACTTGCAATTGCTTTTTTAAATAGACTTCTTAATGGCCTGAAAATAGGAAATTCAACTTTTTCAACAAACATAACGCTTCTTTCGTTATTCTTTATTGCCTGCATCGTTGCAGTGGCATGCGGACTTGCCGGAGATATTCTTAATGACTTTAAGTCAGGATTTAACATGAAGGTGCGTCCATTTGACCAGTTTATTGGAGAAATAATTGGTGCAACTGTAAGTTCTGTTGTCATAACATTCCTGTTTTTTATATTCTTTAATGTATATAAGAACATAGGACCTAAAGAAAATAGTGATTTAATTGTTCTTCAGGCTTCAATAGTAGCTTCTGTAATAAAAGGAATTCCATTCATACATTTATTCTGGACGGGACTTCTGGCGGGGCTTATACTGAATATGCTAAATATTCCTGTACTTACTTTTGGGATAGGAATTTATCTTCCCTTTTATCTTACATTACCTGTTTTCATTGGAGGACTTCTTAATTCTGTTGCAAAAAAGATTTCAGAAAAGTTTTCTTCGGATGCTCTTCTCTTTGCAAACGGACTGATGTCCGGAGAAGCAATTACAGGAGTCATTTTATCTATAATTGCTTATATAAAGCTGTTTATTTAAACTGAACTGTTTACACCGGATTTCATTATGATAAATAAATATAATAATAAAATTTTATAGGAGGTATTTATGCTTTTAGGATTTGATATAGGAAATACCCACATTGTTCCTATTTTCTATGATGATAACGGAGAAATCACAGCATCTTTCCGTATACCGACTGATTTGAAGTTTACTGAAGATACTTTGTTCATTATGCTAAAAAATCTTGCTGAAACTAAAAAAATTAATATTTCTGATGTTACAGACATTGTTGTTTCATCTGTTGTACCACATATTAATGAAGTATTTGAATATCTTGGAAGAAAATTTTTCAGAACAGAGCCTGTTTTTATTTCTCTGGATAATATTAATAATGAAATAAAAATTCTGGAAGGAATGGAAAGAGGATTAGGTGCTGACAGGATTGTCGACATATTGGCGGCAAAAAGGATATATCCTGATAAAAGCCTTTTAATTATTGATTTTGGAACTGCAACTACCTTTGACATGATTAAAAACTCCACCTACATGGGAGGCTGTATTATTCCAGGTGTAAATTTATCAATAAATGCACTTTTCAACAATACTGCAAAACTGCCTAAAATTAAGTTTGAAAAACCTTCCACAGTTCTCGGAATAAATACTGTCACTCAGATAAATTCAGGAATATTTTACAGTAATGTCGGAGCTATAAAGGAACTTATTGCTAAATACAAAGAGGAAATACCGGAATCATATGTTATATCTACTGGAGGACAAGGTAAAGAAATATCAGATTTTATCCCTTCTGTAGATG
Organism: uncultured Leptotrichia sp.; assembly: GCA_937925095.1. Classification (GTDB taxonomy): domain Bacteria; phylum Fusobacteriota; class Fusobacteriia; order Fusobacteriales; family Leptotrichiaceae; genus Leptotrichia_A. The sequence continues at coordinate 18,688 of CALEXX010000036.1, read as the reverse complement.
AATATATTCCAAATCTTGGTGAGAAGGGGATATTTGAATTTTATAAACTTCAAAAAAATAAATAAAGGATTTAATATGAAATTTAATTTTAAAAAACTGACTATTATTATCATTATTCTTGCAATAATAACTTTTACAGCATTAAAGATAACAAAAAGACTTCTTTATCATCCGTATAATGTTTCAAAATTTGGAACTTTTGATAAAAATAAGGATGTAGTTATTGTTTTTCATGGAATATATGGAAAAGCTAAAACCTTAAATCATATTACTGATACGCTTGAAAAGGAAGGATATTCGGGAATTAACATACAATACCCTACAACTGAGGACACTGTTGAGGAAATTACTGAAAAATATATTGCTCCAAATATTGAGTCTATTGTAAAAACTGTGGAGGAAGAAAATATCCTAAGAAGAAAACAGAGACTTCCTGAAATCAAAATAAACTTCATCGTACACTCAATGGGAACCGGAATTTTACGATACTATCTGAAAACTCATAAACTGAATAATCTTGGAAAAGTTGTATTTATTTCACCACCGTCGCATGGAAGCCAACTGTCAGACAATCCAATATCTGATATTATTAAAGACACTCTGGGTGACGCTGTCAAACAGTTTAAAACTTCCAGTGACAGTTTTGTAAATTCACTTGGTGAGCCTGATTATCAATGTTATGTAATGATAGGAAATAAATCCGGTAATTTTCTATACTCCATTCTGATTCCTGGAATTGATGATGGAATGGTTCCTTTTAAAACTTCAAGGCTTAATAATTGCAATTATAAGGTTATTGAAAATGCCACACACACAACTATTTTAAAGGATCAAAGAACCTTAAATGAAATAGCGGATTACTTGAAAAATTAAAAATAAAAGAGATGTTTAATCGAATAAAATGCCTTAAAAAACTAAAAAACAGTCTTTCTTTTTATGGCAACACTTAATTTTCTTAAACATCTCTTTTTTTATTTTGATTTATTCCGGTATATACTATGTGTTTATATTCCCACTGGATTAATTAATTTTCTGCTGTTATTTCCCATTTCCCGTTTATTTTATCCAGTTCAAGCTCTATTTTGTCTACTCTATATGTTTTTACTCTATCTATTTCTTCTAAAATAACTTCTATCAAGTGTGGCAAAAATTTTTTTATAACTATTTCTTCCGCTTCTGTTTCATCCATCTGAAATATCTCTTCCATTTCCTCTTCATTCAGATTTGAAAAAAGTTCTTTTATAAGTTTATTATCTACATTTTTTTCATCTAATATTTTTTCAACATCCAGATTTTCAAAATCTATACCTTTTAACTCTGTAATAACATTTGCTTTTTTATCTGAAAGATAATTTATTTCATTTATTTTATATTCCATTTCAGATATATATTTATCTCCAAGACTGGAATATGCTTTTCCCAGTTCCTCATACCCTCCTGTCCTTTTTGCAAGCTCATCCTTGAACACTTCAATATAATCTTCAGTAAAAAATCTTTTTATCTCTTTTTCAATTTCTGAATTATTTGTTTTCAGTTCTTTCTGAGTTAAGTTATTTCCTGTAACTTTATAATTTGCTCCAAAAATTTGTAGTGACATTACAGTTAAAAATAATATTACGATTTTTTTCATTCTAATTTTTCCTTTCTGTTATATATTAAATTTTAAAAGATAGCTTTGTACTAACCTTTTTTATTTAATTTCGTTTTTGAAAATACAAAAGTTAAAATAAATGCTAATCCAAAAGCTGCAATTGATGCAAGCCAAAATGTGATTACTCCTTCTTTTATTGATAAAAATGCCAATGCAAGACCTCCAACTCCTATTCCGGCAGCCATAACATCAAATGCTACAGATATTAATGCTCCTACTGCTGAACCAACTAATGCCGCATAAAATGGATACATAAATTTTAAATTAGCACCAAACATCGCAGGTTCTGTTATTCCAAAGCAGGCAGATACTGTTGCCGATAATGAAACTGATTCCTGCTTTTTATCTTTCTTATAAAGAAAATATGTTGCAAATACTGCACCCGACTGTGCTATATTAGATAAAGCAATTAATGGCCATATAAATGTTCCGCCTCCTGTAGCAGATAATTGTAAATCCACTGCTATAAATGTATGATGCAGACCAGTTATTACCAATGGGGCATAAGTTGTTCCAAATATTAAAGCTCCTAAATATTTTAATCCAGGTGTTTTAAATAAAAATTGGAAAGCTCCAGTCAAATATTCTCCTAAAGTTCTTGCAACAGGGCCTATAAACAATAGTGTTAATACTCCCGTTACTACTAAAGTTATAAATGGTACCCATACTAATTTTAACACTTCAGGTGTCCTCTTATTAAAGAATTTTTCAATATAGCACATTGCTATTCCTACAAACATTGCTGGCAATACCTGTGCCTGATATCCTATCAGCATTATTTTCGAAAATCCTAGATTTAAAATATATTTCCCAGCTTCGACACTAAATGGATCCCCTTTTTTAAATAATCCGGCATATTTTGCAGAACCATCAATTAAAACATCTCTTAAATATACTCCTTTATCAGACAATTCCCTACTTGCTGATATATTTCCATAAACATAGGCATTTAGCATAACTCCCGATACTAGCATTAGCCCTAAAACAATACCAAGAGCTTCATTACCTTTAAACTTTCTGACAGTTGACCAGCAAACTAATACAGGTAGCATACCAAATACTGCTCCACCTATCCAGTCAGTAAAGAAAAGTACAACTCTTGCCACTTCAGAAACTTCTTTAAATGACTTACCTCCTAAAAATGGTAAACTTGCCTGTAAAAAGTTCCCCAATCCTAACATTAATCCTCCTGCTACCAGTGCAGGTATTAACGGCACAAAAATTTCAGCCAGATGTGCAACCATTCTCTGAAGTAAAGGCTGTCTAGTCATTGCCGCTTTTTTTACATCTTCTTTTGAAGCAGATTCAATTTCAGATACTCCAATAAAATCCTTGTAAAAATCTCCAACATCATTTCCCATAATTACTTGAAATTGTCCTGCATTTATAAATGTTCCCTTTACTGTAGGCAATCCTTGAATTTCTTTCACATTTGCCTTAGATTCATCAACTAATGCAAATCTCATTCTTGTAGCACAGTGAGTAACACTGGCGATATTTCCTTTTCCGCCTACAAGTTCCAATAGCTTTTTCGCTTCACTTTGGTATTTCCCCATAGTGTCCTCCCAAAAAATATTTTAATTATAAACCTCTATTTTTTTGACTTTCCATTAATCTATCCAAAATCACTATTGCAGTTGCACATTCTAATACAACTATTGCCCTTGGAACAATTACCGGATCATGTCTGCCTTTCACTTCCAGAATATCTGATTTTTTAGTTTCCAGATTTACTGTTTTTTGAGCCTTTGAAATTGAAGCTGTCGGTTTTATTGCAACTTTAAAGCTTATAGGCATTCCTGTTGAAATTCCTCCAATAATTCCACCATTATTATTCGTATATGATTTGACATTTCCCTTTTCATCAAAATACATCTCGTCATTTGCTTCATATCCCGTCATTCTCGTAATTCCAAATCCTGCTCCAAATTCAATACCTTTAGTAGATGGAATTGAAAATATCATTCTTGAAATTTCACTTTCAATCGATTCAAAAAACGGATCTCCAATTCCAGGTTTTAATCCTGTAATCATCAGTTCCACAACTCCGCCCAGGGAGTTTTCCTCTTCTCTGGCTTTCATTATGGCTTCTTCCATTTTTTGTGCCATTCCGTCTTCCAAAGTAGGTAAAATCATTCCTCGCAGTTTATTAATATTTTCTTCAGTAATATCACCTTCTGCAAAATCCCTTTCTTCTATATCATAAAGTGACTTTATATGTGCTCCAACGAGAATTCCCTGACTTTTCAAAAGCTGCTTTGCAATGGCACCCGCAAATACAATCGAAGTTGTTATTCTTCCTGAAAAATGTCCACTTCCACGAATATCATTAAATCCATCATATCTGTTCATTCCTGACCAGTCTGCATGACCAGGTCTTGGCTTTATTTTAAGTTCACTGTAATCCTTAGATCTCTGATCTTTGTTTCTCACAATCATTGCTAGGGGAGTTCCTGTTGTCTTTCCTTCAAAAAATCCACTCAAAATTTCAAATTCATCCTTCTCAACTCTAGGCGTTGTCAATTTTGACCTTCCCGGTGCTCTTCTTTTCATTTCTTCTGTAATAAATTCCAAATTCAGTTCTGTTCCAGCCGGAATTCCGTCAATATTTACTCCTAACGCTGTTCCATGCGATTCCCCAAACAATGAAATTTTATAATTTTTTCCAAAATTTGCTCCCATTTTTTTTCCTTTCTATTTTCCCACATTTTTATTTATCATCATTTTTTACAATAAAATCTTTTCCATTTACAAAAACTGCCTCATTATTGCTTATTGGAAGCAAATTTAATTTATTTTCATAAATTTTTATAGTTTTTTTTGTACTTTCGACAAATGGAAATTCATTATTATGTGGCAAAATATAAAAATCTGTAATATTCATTGCTTCATAATTATCTAAATCAGGAGCAATTTCCTTATTATCCATTATCTGATTATATTCTATATTTTTAGAAGTAATAATCGCTCCAGCCGATTCTCCTATATAAAGCATTCCATTTGAAATTTTGTCTTTAATAGTATCTAAAATTTTTTTACGTTTTACTTCCTGCAATAGATAAAATGTATTTCCACCTGATACATACAAAATTTTTGTATCCTTCAATATATTTTCTATTTTTTGTTTTTCTGTTTTTGAAATATCTAAAATATTTATTGAAAATCCCAATTCCAAAAATACCTGCTTAGCTTCGTCTACATATCCTTTATAATCTTCAGTATTTGAAGCAGTAGGAACAAACGTAATTTCTTTTTCTGGTACATCTTTTAAAAATTCTTTCACTAAATTTTTTGTTCCTGCTAAATATGATGTCAAAAATAATTTACTCATATAAATTCCCTTTCCTAACGGTCTCAACAAAATTTAATTAAATTTTACATCCGTATTTTCTATTAATTTTCTATCTCATTTAAAAAAAATTTTTATTTTAGATTTTACCATTTTTAACTTATTTTTCTATTACAACTAAACTTTATCTATCTAAAAAATCTTTTTAACAGTCTTTTTCTATCTCTCCGCCCATTTTCACAAAATCATCCCAGAAATGCGGATAAGATTTTCTGACACTTTCAGCTTCTTCTAAAATTATTTCCTTTTCACATCTTGTTGAAGCAACTGCCAAAGACATTGCAATCCTATGGTCATTCCATGCACTTACTGTAACTCCCCCTGTAAATCCATCTACACCTTGGATAATCAAGCTGTCACCTTCCTCAGCCACATTTCCTCCAAGTTTATTCAGTTCAGTCTTTATGGAAGTTATTCTGTCTGATTCCTTAATTCTCAATCTTTCTCCATTAATAATACGAGTTTCCCCTTCACTCAAGGCAGCCAGTACTGTCAGAATCGGCCCAATATCAGGACATTGGGAAATATCAATTACTGTTCCTTTAGTTTTAGAAGGCTTTACAATCACATAATCATCAAAAATCTCAAGATTTGCTCCCATTCTAGTTACAATCTCAATAATTTCCCTATCCCCCTGCAGCGAGTTCTTATTTACATGAAGGCATTTCACTTCATTATCCCTGTTTGCAGAAATTATTCCTGCAACAATCCAGAATGCCACTTGTGAGTAATCCCCTTCGACAGTATAGTTAAAAGGCTTGTAAGTCTGATTTCCCCTTATATCAAAATTCTTATAATCATTATTCACAATCTCAATCCCAGCCAGTTTCAATATTTCCAAAGTCAAATCAACATACCCCTTTGACTCCAGATTTTTATTAATAATCAACTTTGAATCCCCCTCCAGAAGTGGCAGAGCATACAAAAGTCCAGTAATAAACTGCGAGCTTATATTCCCGTCAATTTCATAATTCCCTGGCTTCAGCTTTCCATTTACTGTAAGTGGTAATTTCCCACCTGTCGTTTCATATTTCAATCCCTGTTCTTTAAAAATCCTATAATACGAATCCAGCGGTCTATCCACAAGTTTCCCTTTCCCATCAAAAACCAGTTCATTTTCTCTTGTAATTCCAACAGGTATCAAAAATCTTATTGTTGAACCTGATTCATTGCACTGCACATATTTATCTTTTGGAGCTACTTTTCCATCATTCCCTGCGATATCAAGAGCACTTTCAAAACGCTCTATTTCTGCTCCCCAATTTTCCATAATATCCGTTGTTGTTGTAATATCTACAGAAAACTTCAAATTATCAATTTTAGACTTTTTCCCGCTTTCAGCCAATGCCGCTGCAATTACTGCCCTGTGGGAATAGCTTTTTGATGGTGGAATTTCTATTGTTCCGTTTAAATTACCTGGTTTTATTTTTATTTTCATAAATTACTTTTCTCCTATTCATGTCTACTTTTTCTTTTTCATTTTTGGTCTAAATAAAGTTTTTAAATCAAGACCTTTATTTTTTTACTTTATCTGCTCCAAAATAAACGGATCTTTTATTTTAGTATCTTCTGCAAATAAAATAATTTTACTCATAATTTCAGCCGTTTTTGGATCTTCATCAACAAACGGAAGGAAAATTCTTCCCCTATGCTGTGAATGTACTGGTAACACATTTATTTCAGCCCCAGCTTTCTGATGAACAACTCCACTTCCCAGATGAACTGTATATTCTGCCCGTTTTCCTTTTATTATAGCATGTCTTTCTGTAAACGTAATATTTGAAAGTTTAAACAGTTTAAGGTTAAATTCAACGATTGCCTTTCTCATTTCAACAGTAGAATGGCTGGCTTCAGGGTCAACCCCACCAACATGAGCCACACTTACAGCCAAATCCACATCCCTCATTACCTCTGTAAAAATTAAATCAGGAATATCATCTATCAGAATCGGTTTAAATGTTTTTCTATCGTAAAAACAAACCCATTCAAGTGTAGGTGCTTCAATATCAGAAGGAGAAAACCAGTCTGCTATTGCATAAATTTTCGCTATAATATTGTTCTTATAGTAGATTTTTTGCAATCCTTCTTCATAATCGGCAACCCATCTTCTATTTTTCAATACAGCAACTGTCTTATGTGGCTGAATCTGATGTCCGGCATATCTTAAAGAATTGTCCTTACCTTTTTCATCAGCTGTTTTCACATAAATTTCCCTAAATACCTGTTTAAAAGGCTGTTTTATTTCTTTTTCAAATAAATCCTGCTGATACTCACTCCATTTACCACTATTATACAAATCAAGAGCATGAGCAATTTTTAACATCTGATTTTCTTCAAGCTCAATAATTTCACCATTCACAGTTACAAGACTGCCATTACTGTAATAACCAAGATTATTTTCAGATTTAAAGACAAGCGTATCAAGTAACGGCGAAATTACAGGATTTTCCATCAGATTTTTTATTTCATAATTATAAAATTCCGTTCCGTCTTCCATTGCCTCTTCCAGCATTTTTTTAGAACGTCTGTACTGTTCTGTCAGATTTTTATTTACTTCCTTGATTTCCTCAATATATTTATTTTTCTTCAGTTTAGCTGGCATTGTTTTTAATACTTTCCCATTTTTCTCAAAAACTATTTTAGTTTGCCCAAATTCATCAATTTTTATAAATACCGTAGTTTCTTCAATTACCTTCGGATCAAAATATTGTTTCATTTCATTAATTAAAGCTGTTTCCATACTCCAGACTAAACGGATTACATCAGAATATCCGGCATTTCTTGATAAATTTTCAAGTGATATTTCAAATGCCTTTGCCTCACTTGCCCTACGCTGAGCCCCAAACTGCTTACTTTCCTTCAGGAATTTCTGTAAAAATTTATATCTTTGAAGTAAATCCTTATCCCTGTCCTTTTTAAGTGGAATTAGTGAATAACTGGCAACCAGATCCTTATTTCTCTTATCCTGAATTTTTTCTTCAGTTTCCTTTAATTTAAGTTTTCCCTGTGCTGCATCTGCAAACATCCTTGCCCTTGAATGTTTGGCCCCGTCTGACACATATTTTGCAGCTTCATAAAGCATCTCAAATCTTTTTGCTCCCAGTTCCTTATGGGCTGATTTAAACCAGTCTATATCAAAAGCTCCTATTGCCAGATCCTCAACAGAAATCGGAGTATATTTTGCAAATAAGCTTTCCATATTTTTAGAAACGTCACTTATATGTGCATGGAAATAATAACATGCACTTTCCAGTCCTTCCCAGCCTAAATATTCCTGAATAAGTGGAGTCCAACGTGGTGCATACATTGCCACTTCTATTAGCCGTTGCTGACTAATTTTACTTCCTTTTATTTTCTTGGCAAAAAGCTTACTCGTATCATCCTTATCAGGCTGACTTTTTTTCAAAAGATGACTTAAATTTGATTTTTTAGAATCCTCACTGTAATAATCAGAATAATATCCTCCTCTTTCCAGCTTTTCATTTCCCAATGCCATTAAAATCTTAATGAGATTGTCAATTCCTTTTACAACTGGAATCTGATGGATTGTATTTGAATATTCTACAGGAGTTTCCCCTCTTTTAAACTCTGTTTCCAAAATATAGTCAATTACCTTTTGTCCTTCTTTTTTCAAAAATTCTATAACTTTTGGATTATTTTCTTTTTTATCGGAAGTTTTATTACCATAAATAATATCGCATAGTGCTTTTACTTTAGATTTTGTATTTTCACGATTGAGGATTTCAATGTAAAACTCATCTTTTTCAATAATTCCCTTTGTTACAGCAAGAGCAAATTCATCAATTGAAATCAGTTCTCCTCTTAATTTACCATCTTCCTTTTCTGCATAATTATACAGTTTTTTATAAATTTTATATTTCAAAATAAACTGTTCGATAAATTCCTTGTCATCTGAATAATTTTTTATACCTTTTTTAGCTGATAGGAAAATTGTATTATTTTCAAAAATACTCAAATATACATCCTTATCATTTATATTTCTTATATAATTTCTTAATTCTTTTCTCAAAAGTTCACTTTCATTCAGATTATTGTAAACATAGGAGAAAATCATTTTTCCAAACTTATAGGAATATTCCTTATCTTCATTTTCATATTCATTTACAAGGATATTTATAACTTGACTGATTTTTCCAATTGAATAAGAATATCTTTTATTTACATCAAAATATTTTAATCCACCTGTTTCCTTTTGCTCAGCTTCTATTTTTTCAATTAACTCATTTGGATTAAATCCAAGCATTTCTTTTGTATAATTCAAATATTCCTTATCTGAAAACTTTGTCTTTGAGAAAAAGTAAAGCTGATACAACGTTTCAAAATCTTTAATTTCCGTTTTGTAAAATTCCTTCCAAACTTCCTCAAGCGGATAATCCCTCAATTTCTGATTTCTATAATCATACTGGCCATTTAAAGGATAAATTGGAGAAAATGAATTAGACAGCAGAGTAGTTGTCCCATAAGCTGTTTTATACTCATAATTTTCGTGTTCTGTATATAAGTCATTCAGCTTTTTTATAATTTCCAGAAGTTCATCTGTTGATTTTGTAAACACTTGGCTTATATCCGGTCTTTCTTCTAAAAATTCTGTATTTTCAAAGCTTGGCTCATAATTAATATCATATCCTAGTTTTTCATTGGCAACCTTTTTCTCTTCCTTATTAACTTCATCAATTAGTACAATTTCACTAGAAGTAGGCTCTTTCACAAGTTTTACATATTTCTTCAATGTTTTCAAATCATACTTTTTCTCATTTTTAGCCTTTAAAAGCAGGTCAAATGCAGCTAACCGTTTATTTACATCCTTTGTTGTTATAAGATTTTCAACAGTCTCATAAAATGCAGCTTCTTCCTGCATATAAAGTAAACTAATCAGATTTTTACGTACATTTGATGTTTTTAACTTTAACATTCCTTCTATTTCTTTACGGTATTTTGGAACTAAATTATTTTTTTGAACTGTTTCAAAAGCCTTATCTGTTATTCCCGCATCCTTCAATCCGGCAATCACATATTTTTCATAATTTTCATTTTCAAGTTTTTGAGATACAACCTTAAAAACATCTTCTTTCACATAGTAACTAAAAGTTTTTGAATATTCAAAAACCTTTTCAACATATTCACCTTTTAAAAAGAGTGAAATTATTGCCATTTTATCAGCAATTGCCTCTTTATACAGTGAAACTGAATACCATGGGAAAATACAAGGCGAAAAATCCTTTCTAACTTTTTTCATTTCCTTAAGAAATTTCTCAAGTATTCCAAAAAATTCTTTTGCCTCATTTTCATCCTCAAAGAAATCAGTCAATTTAAATTGACCACTATCTATTCTATTATAAATTTCATAACTAGTTCCCGTTTTCATAAAGTTATCTGAATAGCATGCAAAAATTTCTAAATCATCTTGATACTGATAAATAACTTTTTTTGCAATTTTTCCGGCTAATCCTATATTTTGAATAAACTGAATATAGTATGAAGCAAGCAGTATACTGTGACGTTTTCCACTAGATAAAATTTCTTCAATTGAATTTATAGCTGCTGAAATATCTTCTCTTCCCTTCTGCCAAAGTCCTAGCAGTACTTCCACATTGTCATCACTTTTCAGAAGTTCATCAGCATATTCTGGATTTTCCACAAGTTTCTTAATAATTTCAATTTCCTTTTTGCTGATTCTATCTGCATACATTTCCCCAATTCCAGTCCATGTTGCCAAAGCCCTTTTTATCGATGAAAATCTTAATAAATCATTGTCATACACAATTTTGAACATATAGTTAAAGTTTTCCACCGTTCCGCCATCCATAGTTTCACAAATAGCCTGTCTCAGTCCTTCCTGAAGCTTTGCAGCCAGCAGTAATTTCCCAACAAGTTCCACAAGTTCCCGGTTATCTGAAGCAAAAATTGCCCTGAAAGTCGTATAATCCAGCAAAAATGTATTATTTTCACTCAAAATCAAGTCTTTTAAAAATTCTATAACTTCCTTATTTCCTCTATCAATTTCACACCATAGGTAATGTAACGCAAAGGAGTATATACCTGGATATTTTTCCTTATCATATTCACCTTTCAATATTTTCATAATATCCAGATCTAAAATATGTAATGTAACCAGATTAGACAGAATATTCCACATGTTTATCAAATGATCCGCATAATTTGAACTCAGTATCATTTTTCTGTAATACCATCTTGTATAAGGTATTTTTACAATTTTTTGACAAATTTCAAGAAATACTTCCCTAAATTTTTTTCCTATCATTAAATCCAGAGCAGGATAAATTTCTTTAGGATAAATTTCTTCAAAAGAAACATTTTCAATATTTTTAATTTTCTTTTTCATTTCTAGAATTACAAAGTTTTCGTGCTCATATCTTCCAGTTTTGACATTTCCCTTCAGCACATCTTCAATAAATTTTTGACTTTCAGGATTTAATTTTTCCTTTTCCTTTTCCAATTTTTCTTTGTAACTCTTTTTCAATTCGTCAGGAATTCTGTAATCCAGTACCATAATTCTATCTCCTTATAAATTATTTTTAAACTTATCAGTTACCACATTCTTCCAGCCAACATTGTAAGTCTGACAAATGTCAGCTCATCATTCTCCTGTAAATCTAACTTGTCATTTATTTTATCCAGTTCCTCATCATTTACAAAAACTCTGTAAATTCCATCTTCATAACTTTGCAGTGCATTTTCAATAGCCTTTTCCAAATCCTGCTTTTTTCCATTGTAGTCCACTCCAAATGAAATCTTTCCTGCATCTGATAAATCATTAATTTTTTCATCAGTCAAATACGGAACTACATCATTTTCTGTAAGTCCTTCATTAAATTCTTTTACATTTATCGTAACAAATTCTATCAAAAGGTCTTTTACTGTTTCTATTTCCCCTTTAATTTCATATTCCTTCTTATCGATTCTATTTTTCCTTTTCCCAATCTGCTTTATATTTACATAAATTTTCATTTTTTCACCTTCACTATTTTTTCTTCTTCATATTAGGTCTAAATGAAGTCTTTAAATCAAAACCTTTACTCAGTATTTTGTTTTCATTTGAAACTTCAGGGAAAATTTCTTTTTCACTTCTTTTATTTGATAAAAATTCAACTAGACTTTGCCAGATAAAATCTTCATCAAAGTATATTCCCATCTGTGATAAATTTGGATTGTAAGTAAATTTATATACTGAATTATCATATCTTGCAATTTTTCTATCAATACCACCAATATATTCTACTAAAATCATTGGCTCATTAAAAAGAACTTCCTCTTTTGAAATATTTAGATATGATAGAAATCTTTTTCTATCATAATTAAAAAAATCATCCCATAATTCATTAAAAGTTATATGAATCTCAATTTTTTTCCCATCATTAAAAGTAATTTCTTTTGTATCATCATAATAAGCCCAGTATTTATATACAGTTTCTCCACCTATATCTTTAGGGTTTTTGATATCAAAATGAGTATATATGTCATCTTCAGTAAAAAATAGGTGTACTATTTTTTCTCCAACAATAAGTATCTTGTTGTGATTAGTTTTATCAAAGAATTTAACATGTTCTTTTAAATTATTATCAAAATCCTCTATTGAAACTTTTTCAGGCACATTTTTATGTAGATTTAGGTACTGAAATCGCATCTTATAGTAGTCATAACAAGTTTTTCTATTGTAAATTAATTTTTCATCTACTCCATATTTTGTTACTTTGTAATCGTAAAAATCTTTAAATTTGCTAATTATTTTCATTTTTCTCCTTTAATTTATAGGAGACTTCAGTATGAAATTTCTATTTTCAAAATATTTAAATTTTTATTTTACTTTATCTCCTAATTCTTTCTGTAATTTTAAATTTTTTCTTTTTTTATTTTCTAATATTCCTGTATAATTCATTTTCATCACTCCTATTCTTTATTTTTAGTATATATAATTTTTTTACAAAAATTTTACTAATTATATTTCATTATTTTCCTACATAAAAATATTAGTCTTCCTCGAGAATTTTAATTAATTCTTCTTTACTTGGCAAAATTGTCTTATATGTACTTGCAAAAATCCTCTCATTATCTTCTGGTAGTGTGTATTCCACCAAAGACTGATTTTTTTCCTGACACAGTACTATTCCAATTGTTTTATTTTCATCATCTAATTTCATTTCTCTGTCATAATAATTTACATACATCTGCATTTGCCCTATATCCTGATGTTTTAATTTCCCAATTTTCAAGTCAATTAAACAAGTTCTCTTAAACTCCAATTATTTTTAACAGCCTCAATTTCATAAAATTTCCTTTCATCAGGATTTGAAATTCTACTTAATTTCACGTAATGCGACCAGCTTAGTTTGAATTGGTCAGACACTGTCTGACCTTTTTCAGAATAAACTAAATAAAAACTCCTTATTTGCTTCAAATTTGTTAATGAAAATCCTTTTTTGTATTTTTCAGTCAACTTTTTAGATAATATTTTTAAAATTTTCTTTCCATATTCTGCCCTATTTTCACCTTTCTGCTCTTCCTCAACTATCATTCTTCCTATCTCAAAATACGTCAAAACCATTGTCTGATTAACAGTCATTACAACTTTTTTCCTTGCGTTTTCCAACAAATCAATTACATTTTTTACAATTTCCATATTTTCAATTTCTCTCTTTTTCATTATTTCTCCCCCTTTTATAAATCCCTTTTTTAATTCATCGGACACTATCTGCTAAATTTTCGAGAAACTGTCTCAAAAATCTCGTTTTCTAGTTAATTCTCCTTATTCATTTGTTCCTTTTTCTCACCTTTTATAAAAAGAACAGTAAATATAACTGCAGCTATAATTATCCAACCCCAGTCTATATATATTTCTTTACTTATTTTAAAAACTTCCGTCCATGAATAGGATAATCCATTTAAAAATTCAACACCCTGCTCTTTTTTCAAATAATAAGCCAGTAAAATCACATCGATAAAGTATACTGCTATCATAGAGAAAATTGTAATTACAGGGATTCCTTTTATAATATCTTTCATTGGTAAAGCTTCATATTTTGGATTTAGTATATTTTCATTTTTAGCATTTGCACCAAATTTACTTTGACGTATAGGTTCAGTATTTTTTTTACTCTCTGTCTCTGTTTTCTTAATTTTGATTCCAAATAACCACCCAAAAAAAACTATAAAAAATATTATTACAGTAATTATTTTATATCCTAAAAAAATCATCGAAAAAGCTAAGCAAATCATAGCTGCAATAATGGAGCTTAACCCCGCAAATAAAATTCCGTTTAAATATCTCTTCATATTTATACTCCTTTTCATCTAATTTTTATTCAGTTTTTCTATTAAAAAGACTAGCAGATTTTCGCAGAAAACCTCCATTTCATTTCCAAAAGCTAAAATAATATTATCATTTAAATCCTTTACAAATATCACTCCATCTGTTACACCAATTATATATTCTTCCCAGTTATATATTTCATCATCAAATATAATATTTTCTTTTGAAACTTTTATTTTCTTTAAATTATCAAGATTTTCAATTTGCTTCTTGTCTGAGAAAAGACTGAAACTTAATTTATGTGATTTTCTAAATGGAAATTCCTCATTTCCTCCATTTTCAATTTTTTCTAATGCACTCGGATAATTCTGTTTCACAAAATCTTCCTGAAATAAGTCAAAAGAATCTTTCTTATACCCACCTGCATTAATCTTTTCCCATTTTCCTTCATTAGATTTGAAAAAAATGGCTGTAAATGTATTTCCTACCATATATACTTCCTTTGAAAGAAAATATTGTAAATTTTTATAATAATTTTTTTCATTTTTTCCTACACTGAAACCATCATCATAAAAATAAATATTTGGATATTTCTTTTTATAATATGAAAACACAAAGAAATCTACTATTCCTAATATAATTAATAAAACTATAAAAATCACTACGGTAGAGACATAAAAATTTCTGCTAATCTCAACAGAAAATAATAAAACTACTCCTATATTTAATACCAGCAAAGAAATTAAAAATCTTGCTGAATTAAAAATTATTTTTAACCAGTTCGCCTTTTCCACTTTTTTAAGATTTTCCTGTAACATATTTTTTCACTCCCTCACTATTTCAAATAATTCATATAATATCTGAACTTCTTGATTTCATTTTCTGACTACTTTCATTCTTACAACTAAAATTTACTCAAAAATCTCCTTTTCTCCCATTTTTCTAATTTCAACTTCCCCAATTTCCTTCAGAATTACAAAATTAATTCCATCACTTGTACTTTTCTTATCCCTTTTCATAATTTCAGAAATTTCATCTTCCGGATATTCAATTTCAGTCGGTAAATTCAATGCCCTCAATAGTTTCTCAATTTTTATAGTTTCACCTTTTTTAGTAAAACCTTTTTTCTCCCCAATTTTTGTAATGTCCACCATTCCAGCAGAAACTGCTTCTCCATGGCAATATTTCTCATAATTTGTAAACTGCTCTATCGCATGTCCAATAGTATGTCCAAAATTCAATATCATTCTCAAATTATTTTCCTTCTCATCCTTTTCCACAACTTCCTTTTTTATCTCACATGAACGGTAAACAAGCTCATTTACATACTTCATTAAATACTTACGTAATTGCTGTCCATAATTTTCATCTTCTTGTGAAACGCCAACTTTTTCCACTATTTCCACAAGTCTGTCAAAAAATTTCTTATCATAAATACATCCATATTTTACAATTTCTGCAAATCCATCATAAAAATATCTGTCTGTCAATGTATTCAAAAAATAATTATCGATTAAAACAAGTTTAGGCTGATGAAATGCCCCAACAAGATTTTTTCCCTCAGGCAAGTCAACACCGACTTTTCCGCCAACACTGCTGTCAACTTGCGAAACTATCGTCGTCGGTATCTGTATAAATCCAATTCCACGCATATAACTGGCAGCCGCAAATCCTGCAATATCTCCAACAACTCCGCCACCAAATGCAACAACAATATCCTTTCTCGTAAGTCCTGCATTTACCATAGCTGAATAAATTCCAGGCATTATCCCAATATGTTTATGCTTTTCACCAGCTTGCAGTACAAATATCTTATAATCAAACCCTCTAAACATTCTTTCATACTCATTTTTATAAATCCTGTCTACATTAGAATCAGTAATTACAAACAATTTCTTTCCATTATAAACTTCTCCAATATATTCAGGAAATCTCTCAAAATAATTTTCTCCAATTAGAATATCATAAGAATTTTTCCCCAATCCAACATATAATTTTTCCATAATTTATCCATCCTTTTTACATATCATTATAATACAATTTTTTCAAATAAAAAACAATATATATTAAAATATAGTAAAATCATCAAATTTAGGAATTTAAAATGATTTTACTATATAAAAAGCTATTTTAAATTATATCTTTCAAGTTTAATTCCACAGTGTAATCAGATACTTCTTAATCAATTTTTTCCCTACGTCTTGTAGACATTATGAATTTTTCCTTCAATGTCCCCAAATCATTATTATTCAAGGCATCTTTGATTATATCAAGTTCTTTTTCAAACTGCTGTATCATTTCCAAAAGATTTTTCTTATTTCCTATAAACAGCTCTGCCCACAAATCTTCATTTATCTTTGCAATTCTTGTCAAATCACGATAGGAATCTCCAATAAAACGGTTAGTATCATACTTTTCACTGTCACTATTCACAAGCGAAACTGCAATTGCATGAGTAAGCTGACTCGTAAATGCAATAATTTCATCATGCTCCTGCGCAGTAAGAAAACTGACCTTCTTAAATCCCATCAGCTTTACAATTTCTGACAGTAATTCTAAATTTTCCCTTTTATTTTTTTCATCCTTAATTATTATATAATTTGCATTCTTAAAAACCTTGCTATCTGCAAAGTCAATTCCACGTTTTTCGCGCCCTGCCATTGGATGTCCAAAAATAAAATCTATATTCTTTCCACTCTGTCTTCTAATTTTCTCCATAATCGGATTAATATCCCTAATAATCTTCTCTTTAATTCCTACAACATCAGTAATTATAGCATTTTCTTTAAAATTATCAATATTATTCACAAAAAATGATTTCATTAAGTTAGGATAGAGAGTAATCACTACAAAATCAGATTTTTCCAAAGGTTCCTTTGTCTCAATAAATCCTTTATTTATAATATTTTTTTCTTCAGCCTTCTTCAAAGTTTCCTCATCAATATCAATACCATAAATTGTTTTAATACCAATCTCCCTAAAACTCTCTGCAAAAGCTGCTCCGATTACTCCAAGTCCTACTATTGCCACTGTTAAATCTTTTATTTTTTCAATCATAATCTTATCTCATTTCAATATTTACTCTAAATAATACTTTCTAATATTACTTCTTAATATTATACATAACCATAATATTTTCAAAAAGAAAACTATTTTATCTTAAAAGTTTTTCCCAATACATTTGCAATTTTTTCCACATCTTGCATCAAATCTTCAAACACTTCAAATTTTAATGATTGTGGTCCATCTGACAATGCTTTATCTGGCTCCGGATGCACTTCCACCATAAGTCCATCTGCTCCTGCCGCTATTCCTGCCATTCCAAGCGGTTTTACCATCCAGTGCTTCCCTGTTGCGTGTGCAGAATCTACAATTATTGGTAAATGAGTCAATTTCTTAATCATAGGTACAGCATTTAAATCCAGTACATTTCTATAAGCAGTTTCATAAGTTCTAATTCCTCTTTCACAAAGAACAACATTTTCATTTCCACCTGCCAAAATATACTCAGCTGACATCAGCCACTCTTCAATTGTTGCACTTAATCCTCTTTTTAAAAGTACTGGAATATTAGTTTTTCCAACTTCCTTCAATAAATCAAAATTCTGCATATTTCTTGCACCCAATTGGATCATATCCAAATGTGGTCCAAATTCATGTAACTGTGCAATTGACATAACTTCACAAACTATTGGTAATCCTGTTTCTTCTTTAGCTTTTTTCATAAGCTCTATTCCTTCCATTCCCAATCCCTGGAATGCATAAGGTGATGTTCTCGGTTTAACTACTCCCCCTCTTAACATTGTAGCCCCTGCTGCTTTTACCGCTTTTGCTGTATCAATAATTTGCTTTTCATTCTCAACAGAACAAGGACCTGCCATCATGACCAAATTATTTCCACCTATTTCTACATTTCCTATTTTTATAATTGTATCTTCCGGTTTAAATTTTCTACTTGCCCTCTTATATGGCTCCTGTATTCTCTGAACATCTAATACATAGTCCAATGACTGTATATGTTTTATATCTATTGTACTTATATCTCCAACAAGTCCTAAAATTGTATAATCTTCCCCTATTATTGGTTTTACACTAACTTTATTTTCAGTTTCAAGTCTGGCAATTATTTCTTTAAGTGTGTCGTGATCAACACTTCCATCAATTTTTATAATCATACATCTTCCTTTCGTTATAAATCTCTAATAAATGATAACAAATATAGTAATTTATGTCAAATATATAATACTTCTTACTATCATTAAAAATAAAAAAGCAACATATAATCATGAACTCAAAATTCAATAATTAAATGCTGCCTGCTTTTATAATCTAGTAATTTATAATTGTGACATAATAAAAAAATTCATATAAAAAAAAATGGCGTCCCCGGTTGGACTCG
>CALEXX010000035.1 GCA_937925095.1 uncultured Leptotrichia sp. | reverse complement strand
CCAATGACCCCCTGCTTGTAAGGCAGGTGCTCTCCCAACTGAGCTATGCGACCATTTCTCATGACTTAATTAGTATACTATATTTTTCGATTTATTTCAACTATTTTTTTTATTTTTTTTTATTTTTTTTATTCAAATGTTATATAAATAAGTATTTTAGATACTTACAAGAATTATTAAATTTTTTTAAAATAAGATTTTTTAGGTAAATTATAAAAAAATTTACTAAAAAAGCATAGCTTTAAAACTTTTTAATTTTCATCAATTTATTTTTCAGCTATGCTTTTTTACTTATCAGAATATATTTTTATCTTTTTCCTATATTGCTATTTAACAATACTGTCTATCCATGTAAACAGTTCATCAAGGTCATAATCTCCTGAATGAGGAGTTCCCCATGGTGAAGCAAAGTCCACCTTTTTACCTGTATTTTCAAGTTTCAGTGCCAGTATAGCAGGTATTGCAAGAGAAGTATCCTTATCCACTGCTCCATGTCTTATTCTCCAGTATTTAGGTAAAGTTACTCCTTTTGTACCAATATAGTTCATAGGATTCATTAATTTCACTATATTTTTATCAGCCATCTGACCGTTTACTGTGCTGTGTTCCTTCATATATTTTGTAAAATGCTTATTATCAGTAGTTTTATCTCCAAAAAGGTTATTTTCTCCTGTAGATAAATCAACATTATCAAATGCTCCCGGTGTTTTCTGTCTTCCCATGTAAGCTATATACTTGTCATAGTCTAAATCTGTAACTTTTCCATCTTGAATTGTGAGGAATTCAAATGAAGATAAATCTGTTCCATTAGCCAGTGCTTTATTTGCTGAATCAATATAATATCTTTTTATTTCTTCCTTGAAACTTCCGTTTCCATCTTTATCCAACGTAAGAAGTTTTCCATTTTTATCCTTCAGTTTCAAACTGTTTACATATGAAGAGAACATTTTCTTTAAATCATTTGAACGTGATACTTCATCTTCAGTAAGTGCTCCTTCTGTATACTTTCTTTCTACATTGTAATCAAGCATTGATATTTCAATCTTTTTATAAGTTTTCACATCGTTGAACATCCATTCATAAGCTTCGTTGGCATAATCAAGGTTTGTAATCGGACAGTATGCCGATACTGCAAAAATATCATCCTTTGCATCTGCAGCTCCAAGTGCCTTCAGATAAGGCTCATAATCTTTGCTATTTCCAGTTGCTCCTAACAATGCAGACAACGCTCCACCTGCACTAGTTCCATTCGATATAATCATTTTTGCATTTCCAGGCATATTTTTATCATTATAATGCAGATAACGTACAGCAGCCTTTAAATCAACAATTGCAGCAGGTGCCTTTCCTGTATAATTTCCCTGGTCATCCTTAAGAGTTCTTCCTCTTGCTCCAGGTGCGGCAACTATATATCCTCTTGATAATGCTACAAGCGATGCATTTTCCTTCCCTGATCTTTTATCAACTTCAGGCTTTCCAGCCGCTCCAGGCATATATCCACCTACACTGTTTGGGAAAAATATAGGTGCTGTTTTTTCATTGTATTTTCCAATACTCTGACCATTAAAATACTCTGTAGGAATATAAATATTTATAGTCTGATAATTTATATCCACAGGATTTTTTACATAGACTATATTTTCATATGCCCTGTAAGTTATAGTTTTTCCATTTACTTCTGCTGTTTTTATAGTATAATTTTCATTTACATCAAATTTCAGGTTATATCCTTCTGATGTTTTATTACTTGGTTCAATTTTCATTTCCTTTTTCATCTCCATTGGCGGTTGTGCCGGTTTTTCAAATTTATTTACATCATTTTCTGTCGCTGTCACTAAAACTGACACCCACAACATAAGCAGAAGCCATTTTGTTTTTCCTGCTTTCATACTTTTCTTACCTTCCCTTCAATATCGTATTTTCATATTATTTGTGTGATTATACACTTTTTAATCCCAACATTTTATTTCAATTATCTTATTTTTCCATGTGCCATAAACTGGATACAGTTCTTCTCAAATATTCATTTTTAATAACTGCAGAAACAAAATAAAAAGACATGAATGTACTGTATCCCAAATTTTATATGCAAAATTTGAAACACAGTACCGAACTGTCTCAAAGGTCATAGACCTAAACAGTATTTCATGCCTTTCTATTTTATTTTATGGTTAAATGTTATTACAATATTACATCAAGTTTTGACCAGTAATAATTTTTCCAACCCAGTTACGTAGTACATCCACGCTTGGGAACATTACAGGTGCAGCCAGTGCATCACGCATCAGTCTTGATAAAGGTCCTTTGCTGTTATATGCAGCTCCTCCACCTATTCTCATTCCAAGGTTAGCTGACTCAACACAGTTTAATGAAGCCGTTACCCTTGCAGTCATTATTTTTTCAAATGCGTCAGGTTCTTCGTTTGCCATAGCTTCTGTTGCCGCATTAAGAGCACTTTCCGCTACAAATGCGTTATTAAACAGGTGTGATATATGAAGCAGTACAGTTTCAATGTTTGCCAATGTCTTATCTCCAGGATATTTTCTGTTTAAAGCATGAGCTTTTGCAGCTTCATATATAGTTTTTCCTAATCCTGTATAAACTGCCGCCAGTCCTGCCATAAAGAATATAACGTCTATATTTACAGGATATTTCTGGTTAGCCTTCTGTCTATCTATGTAAATAGCATACTTATTATCCAGTTTCATATCTTTCATGTGCATAGGACATGAGTTATTTCCCCTCATTCCCAGTCCATTCCAGTCACTTTCGCTAAATTCAAGCCCTTCAATTCCATAAGGTACAAGCCAGTTTACAGGCCCTCTTTTTTCATCAGCCGGAACTGAAATCAAATAATATGAAGCATGATTAGCAGAAGTAATCATACTTTTTGACCCATTCATAATACTGTAATCTTCATGATTTTCAACCTGCATCTGAGAGTTGAATACGTGTACTCCTGTACCAAATTCACTTCTTGCAAGTGACATAAACTTGTTATTTTCCATTATGTCCTTTACAACCTGCTGCTTTATTTCATCACGTCCGAAAGTTAACGTAAATTTCAATGCAACATTACTCATTGTATAACAAAGTCCTGCTGTTGCAGTCCCTTCAGCAAATGCCTGTGTCACTTGGGCATGTTCTTTTATTCCTGCTCCTTCCCCACCAAATTCTTTTGGAACAAGAATTTTAAAAAATCCTTCCTCTGCAATTTTGTCAAAAATTTCCTTTGGGAATTTTCCTTCTCTGTCTATTTCATCAGCATGAGGCGCTATGTGTTTATCTGAAAATTCCTTTGCCCATCTGTAATAATCTTTCATTTTTTTCCTCCTGTGTATTTTTTCTTAAATAATATGTATAACATTATTATTTAGCACATTTATATAAGTCCCTAATCTCTTCGTTTATCCTTCTTATTTATTGCATATACAAGTTATGATGCAATAATTTACCATGTTATATTTTTTCATATCCAATATTCTTCTTTTCTGGATTTAATACTAAAATCTCTAATTTTTTATATTACTCTTGTGTAGAAGTCTGAGCCACATCAAGCACTTTTTTCAATAAAAAGGAACTTCTATAATATAATATTCTTGTATTTCCACCTAATGCAGCTCTTTTTTTATTTCATTTTTCTATTTTTTTTCTGAAAGCATAAACATAATATGTCTTATCACAACGTATATTATTATTACAGTTGCAACTATTTCCGCTACACTTACTAATTTAGCAAGCATTGCAACATTTGTTCCTGATTCCTTAAGGAATTTTGTTGTCAGTTTTAATCCAAGAGCACTTATTGCAGTAGGGAATGTAAATGCTGAATAACTTGGATAAAATGGTAATTTTAACAATTTAGGTAATGAAACTAAAACCATTACATATAATAAGATTGTTAAAAATAATAAGAAATAAACTATCATAAGATTTTTTTCAGGGAAAGTTTTAGCCATATATCCTGCAAGTAACAGTGCCGCAGGTGCAGCAAATACTGCAAATGTAGGTTGTGCAGGCTCAGGAATATTTTTAACCTTTATTACCCTGTAAAAAACAATCGGCAGTAAAATCATATAAGTTACAAAACCAAACCAGAAGGCCGCCTGACCTATCTGAGGCATTTTGTAGGCCGGTGCTGTTACTGTCGCAGTTACTATTCCAACATATACGATAAACCATGTAGTAAATACAGTCGCTATATTTTTCTTTACTGCAAATTTCAATGTAAACCATATAATAAGCAGTACATGAATTGCAATTCCAACATACCACGCAATATTAGCCACAGGCTTAAATGGTGATTTAGGTGTAATGTATGCCGACAAAACAATTATTGCCATTGAAAATGTTGCAAAACTTCCTGAAATAACAGGATTTTCCATAGCCTTTTCAAATCCTTCAATATTCGAAAGAATTTTAACTGTTAGGATTACCATCATTATAAGTGCTACCCATCCAGATACCACCTTATAACCTGCCCCGTAGTTGTTCAGTAAATTTCCTAAAGTTGCTATACCCAATGCCAATCCTGATATAGGAAGAGGGTATTTTTCCAAAAATTTCTTCATCTAATCTCTCCATTCTTAATTTAATTTTTTAAATAATATATATAAATTTATTATTTAACTATGTTTGTATAGTTCTACTTATCCAGTTTTAAAAACCGTCTTATTCTTTTATTTCTTAATTTTAGGGTTCAAGAATAATTTTCTGTTTTGAAATCCCTGTCAGTGCGGCTCCTATTGCTCCTGCATATCTTGACAGCGGATGAGTTTTTATATCCCTGTTCAATTTTTTTGACAGAACCTCTATAAAATAAGGCATTCCACTAAGTCCACCTGTAAGAAAAACTTCATTTCCTACACCATGTCTTTTACAAAGATTTGCCACCCTTTCAGCAACTGAAGATATTACTCCTGAAGCTATATCTTCTCTTTTTTCTCCTGCACCAATATGACTTATAACTTCAGATTCAGCAAAAACTGTACACATTGAGCTTATGGAAAGGGGATTTCCCTTCTTGGCAATGTCATACAGTTCATCAAAAGTTGCTCCAAGCCTGTTTGCCATAATTTCTATGAATTTCCCTGTCCCTGCCGCACACTTATCATTCATTAGAAAATCTATGACCTGACCATTTTCCAGAGTTATTATCTTTGTATCCTGACCACCCACATCTATAACTGTGCAGTCCTTTTCAAACAAGGCATAGGCTCCTCTTCCATGACAAGTTATCTCTGTAACAACTTTATCAGCATAATCTACACAGATTCTACCGTACCCGGTTGCCACACATCTCATATTTTCAGTAAATGATTTTTCCTTAAGTCTTCTATATATTTCATTCGCAGTTTCCTTACTGTTCCATCCTGTCGGAAAATTAAAATAATGAACAAGTGACTTTCCATCAACAACTGCAACTTTTGACCCGGTAGAACCTATATCAATGCCAACATAATAATCATAATCCATCTTAATGCTCTCCCCATTATATATTTCATTATCTTATTTTCTTTTATTTATCTATTGTTTCAAGGAACGCTTCAAGCCTTGTAGTAATCTGCCCCATATCAGCCATTGAATAATCAGTTTCTATATTAATGTAGGACTTTCCTTTTTCAATTACAGCTTTTTTTACATTATGGGCTTCAATTGCAAATGTATGACAAGCCTGCAGTATAATTTCCAGCACTCCATCCACTTCATATTCATCTATCATATCTCTTATGTAATCCAATCTTTTTGTATTTGGACTCATAACAGAGCAGTTTATATTCAGATATTTTTCTGCCAGTGCTCTATATACAGGTAAATCTGTCTTAACTTTATCTATTTTTTCCCTTGTGGCATTACATGTATCAAATACTACTGCATCTGCCCCAAGTTCTTCTATTATCTTTATAGTTTTATCCCTTACTCCTCCGTTAGGACATCCTGTAACAAGTATTCTAGGTTTTCTTGATGGTTTCCCCTTGTAATTTTCTTCCCAGTCTTTTAGGACTTCTTCCGTTCTTTTTTCAATTAAAGCTATTCTTTCTTCCATATTTGGCATAAAGCTCAGTGCATCCAGTTTTGTACTCAATTCATAGCCTGATATTGGAGAAGGATTTAATCTTCCAAGTTCAAGAAATTTAAGTACTGCTTCCCTTTCCTTATTTTTAAGTTCAATAGATTTTTTAATATCTTCTTCTGTTATTTTTACATTATAAAAATCTTCCAGTTTTTCCTGAAATCTTTTCATTTCATATTCCCATGAATTTAAAGCTGCCTCGTCTCTTGAAGATGGAAGCTGCATTACATAAGTATCCTTAATATCATTCATCAATTCAAACATTTTTCTTTTTCCATCACAAGTTGTTTCCCCCACTATGAAGTCTGAAAAATAAAAGTAAGGGCATGTATCCGTAAGAGCAAATCCATAACTTGCCTTTATAAGTGGACATAAGTTTCTCGGAAGATGTGTTTCTGCTGCACTTATTGGCTCTTCACTTGTTGCACAAAGAGATACAGGAGCAGCCCCTGCCGCCATAATCAGTTCAGTAGGTACGAATGTGCAGTAAGTTCCTACTATTTTCCCTCCTTTTTCTTTCAGTTCCTTCATTTTAAGGAATCCTGCCTGTCTTGCTTCAGAATAGCTTTCAAAATTTTCAGGTAATCTTAACATTTGATTTTCCTCCTTTGATATTACTTTAGATTTATTTTAAAATTTCCACATTTTAAATAAAGTAATTGCTACTATTTTCACGAATATTAGGAATTGTTTCCAGAAAATATAAATAAATATCAGGAAATTGTATTTATACATTTACTAAAATTTCACTTATATAAAATAGTCATTCACTAAGAAAAAGTCAAAATCCGCCTAAAGTTTCCAGGCTGATGACTTTTTCTAAATTCATTTCCTGTTTTATATTGTGAAATTTTAAATAATTAATAAATACAATTTTCCATATTAACTTCTAATTTTCTTGAGACTTTCCACTACTAAGTTAAATTCCTGTTCCCTTAATGTTCTCATATCAAAAATAATGCTATTTTCTTTAATTCTTGTAATAATTGGAATATCAGCTTCAAGTAAAATTGCTTCTATTTCTGTTGCAGTTCTTGTATTATGTGTCAGTTTTACTGATACACTGTCAAGATATACACCGGGGTAACTTCCTCCGCCAATTTCCGCCTTATCTTCCATTATTTCAGATGTAAAAGCTGTTTCCTTAACCTTTTCAGCAAATTTTTCAGCCTTTTCCTTCAGTTCTTCCATTGACATGGAAATCATGTTTAATGTAGGAATTTCCTTCAATGCCTTTTCTTCATCAAGATAAAGCCTAAATGTTGCCTCCAGTGCCGCTATCGTCATTTTATCCACACGCAGTGCACGGGTAAGCTGATTTTTCTTCATGGCTTCTATATATTTTTTCTTTCCTACAATTATTCCTGCCTGAGGCCCTCCCAGAAGCTTGTCTCCACTAAATGTAACTACATCTATTCCACTGTCCAGTACTTCCTTTACTGTAGGCTCATATGTAAGACCGTAAGAAGTAAAGTCCACAAACTGACCACTTCCTAAATCATTTACAGCTACAAGGCCTTTTTCATGGGCTAAATCTGCAAGTTCCTTATAGGTCACTTCCTTTGTAAATCCTACTATCTTATAGTTACTCGTATGAACTTTCAGCAGTATTCCTGTATTTTCATTAATTGCATTTACATAGTCCTTCAGGTGAGTCTTGTTTGTTGTTCCCACTTCCTGAATAGTTCCTCCGCTCAGCTTAATTATTTCAGGAATTCTGAATGCTCCTCCAATTTCCACAAGCTCTCCACGGGACACTATGATTTCCTTATCCTTTGCCAGCGTACTCAAAGTAAGCATTACAGCAGCGGCATTATTATTCACAACAAGAACATCTTCTGCTCCTGTAAGACGTTTAATAATATCTATCAGATGTACATATCTGCTTCCCCTCTGTTTTTCAGCAAGGTTGAACTCCAGATTGGAATAGTTGAATGCAACGTCTATAAGGTTTTCCTTTATGCTTTCACTGAGGATACTTCTTCCAAGATTAGTATGAAGTATTGTTCCTGTTGCGTTTATAACTCTTCTTAGCGAGTATTTATAATTTTTCTTAACTGAATAATTAATCTTTTCTATAATTTCTTCCATTGAAGGTACTTCATTAAGACTACTATTCAATATTTCACTTTTTATATTTTCTGTTTCCTTTTTTACAATATCCTTTACAAAAACTTCAGGATATTCCTCCAGTAGCTGTTTTACTTCTTCCGTCATAAGTATTTTATTAATTGCCGGAATTTTTGATAATAAATGCTTCATGTTTTACACCTCATTTCCCTTTACTCTGTAATCTTCGACTCTCTTTGTTACACCGGCCTTATCCATGTATTCCAATATTGGCAGGGCATACTTTCTAGTTGAACCTGTCATATCCCTAAATTCTGAAAGCAATAATTTCTTATTTCCTTCAAAATGTTTCAGAACTTTATTTTTTGCCTCATCAAATGTACGGACATGGATAACAATATCCTCATTCAGTCTGATTACAGTATCTCCTAACAGTGAGTCAAGAACTTCATTGGCTACTTTGCTACCTTTTGTAAGTTCCTTTATTGCTGGAGGTGTAAATGCACTTTCCAAAAGAGTTTTCTCAATACGTTTCTTTTCCTGCATCTGCTTATCATCATATTTTACAGAAAAATCAAAAATCGAAACAAAATTTCCTTCTATTTTTAAAACTTTATTTGCAGAAAGAAGTTCAACTATGGCTGCAAATTCCTTCTGGTTCATTTTAAACTTTGAAATAAGTTCAGCCTTTGACATTCCCTTTTTCAGCTTAAATTTATTATGATAATCTGAAATAACAGTTGCAATTCTTTCACTTAAATCTTCGTATTTTTTAGAATGTATGTATTCTTCCTTTGTTATATATACAGTCTTTTCCTCCAGAAGTTCATCCAGATCCTTCAATACTTCTTCAGAAGATTTTTCAAGTGCCTTTGCAATCTTATCTGCCGTAACTAAATACTGCTGGTTAAGTAGAATATAGTTTGCTATAAGATCCTTGCTGCTTCCTTTAGACTGTATCTTAAGTTTATTTAAGATTTCCTCATTGAACCTGTTATGTTTTTTAGGATTGCAGTCCAGTATTATTCCTCCACCTATTGTTATCATAGGAGAATAAGTTCTTATAATAAATTTATCATAATTTTTTACAGCTATTTCTTCCTCAAGACGGAGCTGTGCAAACCCTTTGCTTCCTTCTTCAAGAACATCTCCTCCAAGCGGAACAAATCTCGCCATTACTTCAGAAGTTCCAGTATAAACCCTTATCCTGTCCCAAAGTTCAAGGTTTATTCCGGAATTTTTTATCATCTGAACTTCCGTATCCAGCATATATGTTTTTGTTAATGTCCCAGGAGTTGCGAGCGAGCATCCCCTTCCTATATCTTCAACTTTTATATTAGTAAGATTTATGGCTGTTCTCTGTCCTGCATAGGCTGTTTTTACATCTTTCTTATGAACCTGAATATTTCTTACCTTTGTCTTTATATCGTGAGGATAAACTTCCAGTTCATCTCCTACAGAAATCTTTCCTTCAGTTAAAGTTCCAGTTATTACCGTTCCAAAACCTTTTACCTGAAATGCCCTGTCTATATTAAGACGTACATTTCCAGAATTTTTTAGTTCCGCTATGTCATCTGTCTTTTTGTCGATTACATGTAAAAGTTCATCTATCCCCTTACGTGAAACAGAATCCACTTCCACAATAGGACTTCCTTCAAGCGGAGTTCCTTTTATGAAACTTTCTATATCTTCCCTTACAAGAGTTCTGTAATCCTCATCTGCAAGGTCTATTTTTGTCATTACTATTATGAAATTTTCCACTCCTAATAATGACAGTATGTCGGCATGCTCCTTTGTCTGTGGCATTATCCCTTCCCTTGCATCTACCAGAAGTAGCACAAGGTTTATCCCGACAGCCCCTACAAGCATATTTTTTATAAATTTTTCGTGTCCGGGAACATCCACAACCCCGCATCTTTTCCCACTTGGCAAGTCAAAGTAGGCAAATCCAAGGTTTATAGATATTCCCCTCTCCTTCTCTTCCGTCATTGTATCTGTTTCTATACCGCTTAGAGCCTTTATCAGTGTTGTCTTTCCATGATCGATATGCCCTGCAGTTCCTATTATTACATTACTCATTAAATATCTCTCTTTCATTATTTATTTCTGGAATGTCATTGTCCTCGTAAAGCAGTTCCACTTCTCTTTTTATACCTGTTTTCCTTGAATAATATAATGCCTTGTATCTCACATTTTCCTTTTCCAGCAGCTCTATCAGATGACTGAAATTATTCCATGAAATTTTCAGCATGAAACCGCATCCAAGAGAAATTGAAGGATGAACCGGAACCAGTCCCGCATCAATCTTTTCAGTATCACATATGTTATCTGCTTTTATTGCATCGTGAGTGTTATGAAACACCACTATTCCTTCATCTATTATTTTAGTCATATAATAACACCTACGGTCTGACTACTCTGTTTGCTGTACGCATATCTTCAACTATGAAATACATGTTTGATGAATTTCCTATTGCAAGATCAACTTTGTAGTAATCTATACATGCTCCGCAGCACATAATTTCTACGCCGTTATCTTCAAGTTCTTTCAGTTCTTTCAGTACATGGCTACGATTTTTGTCTACCAGTAAGGCTCCTCCATTGTAAAATAATATTTTTTTAGGAAGCACTTCCTGCTCTGTCAGAGTGTACAGAAATGCCTTCATCAGTTTTTTCCCAAGTTCTTCACTTCCATGCCCCATTATCTGTTTATTTATAACTACTACATAACTGTCATCCTTAATTTGTAAGAACTGTTCTTTTTCTTTTGTAGCTTCTTTTTCCAGAATTACCTTATATACTCCGCTTTCAGTAACTTCACTTACAAATTTACAGTTATTTCCAGCAGCAAAGTCATGAATTTTTTTTACGTTTTCTTCATCATTTACAAGCAGTTCTACAATACTGTCTTTTTCCAGTGCACGTTTTGCCTGAATCACAGGAAGTACACATCTGTCTTCAGAGGTATCTATAAATTTTGCTTTTTTCTCTTCCTTACCTGCAGTAGGATTTGACACTGTAACTACATATTCTTCATCACTTACTTTTTTCACGTCAATATTATAATTAAGCTGTTCAGCAAGTTTTGTAAGGTTTTCAGTTGCTATAAAGTTATCTACCGTTGTTTCTACCACATCATATTCTGCTAATAATTTTTTTGTCTGAACTACTGGTAATGGACAAGCCATTCCTTTAGCGTTAAATTCATGTTTTTTCATTTCTATCATTCCCTTCGCTACAAATTTCATTTTAATTTTTTAATATATATGTTATCTTTTCAAATTATAAAATTACTATATCCTTTTCCTGTCTTTTTACAACTTTTCCCACTATTGCACTTTTTATTTCCAGTTTATTTAACTTTTCCAGCAGTTCTTCCCCATATTTTTCAGGCAGACTTATAAGAAGTCCTCCCGATGTCTGAGGATCAAACATTATTTCCTCCATTGGAAAATCATTAACCTTAAATTCTACCTTATCCTTAAGATAGTTTCTGTTTAACTGTCCTCCTGCTGTAATTATAAACTCGCTTGCACAGTGGTATGCTTCAGGAAGTACAGGAATATTTTCAGAGAAAATTTCAGCTGAATATTTTCCATCCAGCATTTCCACAAGATGGCCTAAAAATCCAAAACCTGTTATATCTGTACAGCTGTTTACAGGATACTCTTCCATAACTTCAGCCGCATATTTGTTTAATGTTGTCATTTGTCTGACACACGTGGCAAAAGCTTCTTCCGAACATTCTTTTATCATATGTGCAGAATTTATAATACTTACACCTAAAGGTTTTGTCACTATGAGCACATCTCCTTCTTTACAGTTGTTGTTTACCAGTATTTTATCAGGGTGTACAACTCCTGTAACTGATAGTCCGTATTTCGGCGTAGAATCGTGTATTGAATGTCCTCCGGCAAGAACTCCTCCTGCTTCGTGAACTTTTTCAGCACCACCTTTTAATATCTGCTTCAATATTTCCATATCCATTTTCTCAGGGAAGGCAACTATATTTAAAGCTGTTATTACCTTACCTCCCATTGCATAAACATCACTCAGTGCATTTGTCGCAGCTATCTGTCCATATAAATATGGGTCATTTATCATAGTTGTGAAGAAATCCAATGTCTGAATAATCGCCTTATCTTCAGATATTTTATAAACCGCCGCATCATCAGATGACTCGTAACCTACTATAAGGTTTTCATCCTTCTTTTTAGGTAAATCATCCAATAGACCTGATAGAGCTCCCGGCCCTATTTTTGAGTTTCAGCCTCCACAAACTATCATACTTAATTTTTTCTCGTCCATTTATCTCTCCTTTAACTTTTTTTATTTTTATTATATCATTCTATATTAAAAAACCAAAATAACATAAAAAAATGCAGTATTATTTTTTATTATATGAATATAATAAAAAATATCACCTATGGAACAATTAAATTTCTACTAAGTGATACTGCCTATTTTATAATTTATTCTTATCATACTGGCGGGAATGTGTGGGAATCGAACCCACCTGAGAGGCTCCTAACCCCTCACGCCGGTTTTGAAGACCGGAGAGAACACCAGAACTCATCCACTCCCATTCCAATATAATAATTGTACTACATAAATTATAGAAAATCAATATCAAATTTAAATAATAGGTAGAAATTTAATTTCCATATTTATAGATTTTTTTACTGTGTTATAGATATAACAATACTTTAAAGCCTTTTTACAAAACTTTATAATTTCTTCATCGTCAAGTTCCGAATAAATATACATTATAATGGAACATTCTGATATTACAGGTTCTTCTTCATAACCCTTCACCCCTAATAAAGTGAGGGGATTTTTCAGTTTAATTTTTATTTTTCCTTCTATTTCACCTAAGAAAATTCCACTTCTTTTACCTGTATTCTTAAGACTGTGAATTATCCCGCCCACTATGGAGCTTGCAAAATAATTTAGGGAACTGTACTGGCTTTTCTCTGAATCAAATTCCACTTCGCTTGTAACTTCTATAAAATCCTTTTCAGTAAAAACTTTTACAGTTTTCTTATTTGTCAATATTGCCCTGTAAGACACATCATAATTTCTTGATTCATAAAGATTACTCATATTTTTCCCTCAGATATTTTTTTGCCTTGTCAAGCTGAATGAGTTTTTTCTCTATTATTTCCATTGTATTTACAGGTCTGTTTGCAAATGTAGCAAATCCGCAGTCAGGATTTAACCACACTTTTTCCTTAGGAAGCCATTTTAATGCTTCCTCTGCTCTTTCAACTATTTCTTCAGAAGTTTCAATATTGTCTGTTCTGGGATTGATAACACCCAGGCCTAAAATACAGTTTTTTCTTATAATTTCACTCTCCAGCAGAGAACTCAGCTCTCCTGCACGTGGAGTTGAAAATTCAAGAGTCAGTATATCAGGCTTCACTTCTTCAAAAAGTGGTAATAGAGGAGTATAAGGCCCGCTTAACAGCGTACTTTCATTTTTACTCCAGTTTCCACGGCACACATGAAGGGAAACAGCAATATTTTTTCCTTTAGCATACTCTACAATTTCTTTTATTAATCCTGTGGCAAATTTCAGTTCTTCTTTTGGATCCTTCTTTTCAGAAAGGGCAGCACACATGAAGGAACGTGTATGTCCTTCTGAAAATACAACTTCTGTAAGTACAGGTTCATCAAACTGTACTACATCTGTTTTTATAATTGCCAGCCTGTCTATTTCCTGTTTCAGAACTTTTATTATATCCTGCCCCAGTTCTTCCTTATTTTTATAATATTTCTTTGAAAGGGCAGGAAGCCACATAGACCTTGTCATTAGATAAGGTCCGGGCAAAGTAGCTTTAACAGGACTGTCTGTCATTTTCTTCAATTCAGCCATTTCATCTGCTACAAGTTCCTTATCATATTCCACTTTCCCTGTACAGATTGCATTTTTTATACTTACAGCCGGAACATCCAGTATTTCCAGAATCTGCTCAAATGCCTTCTTATCCTCAATATATTCGAGCATATCTCCCATGTTCATCATTGTAACACCTTTCAGCTTATCCGATACAAATGAAACATAGTTATCCCTGCTTAATTCTCCATTGGTGATAATATCAACATTACAGTGTTTCTGCATTTCAACAATTTTTAATGTTTCTTCTGCCACCAGGCTGTCAAGTTCATCTGATGAGATTTCACCTGACTGGACTTTTCTTCTGTACTGCATTATTTTCTTGCTTCTAGGCATACTACCTAGAAGAGAAGTTGTAAAAGGTAAGTATTTTTCCATATTTTACCTCTAATCTTCTTTAAAATAATTTAAATATCTATTTGCATTCAGAAGCTGGTTAAATCCTTCCGTTCTTCCCGGAACCCATTCTTTAAGCCCTTCCATATCCATCATTTCTTTATGTTTAGGATTGTTATAATCCATTTTATGAAGAACTTCAAAGAATTGATTAAATTTCTCCTTATCCATGTCAGGTCTTCCTGAAAATATGCAGTGGTCAAAATTTGGTGTCTTATATAATATTTTTACCTGATTTTCATCAAGTGTACCGTCTTTTATCCATGCATCATAGTTAAAGTCAAGCATCCATGTAGCCGCAACTTCTCCTGAAAGCATTGCCTTTGCTGAATCAAGTTCCCCACCTATATGGTCTCCCTGGAGTCCTACTTCCAGGTCAAATCTTTTTTCTTCATAATCTTTACCATATTCAAGACCTTTTTGATGAAGATTATATATAGGAATCAAACGGGCCTGTGGTGAATCTATAGCACCAAAACCTATTGTTTTTCCTTTTAAATCTTCTATACTTTCTATTCCGCTATCTTTTCTTACTACAAGATAAGTCTGTCTATCCCTGTCAGTATCACGCATTGATCCATCAAGAGCTTTTCCTTTAGTTCTAATATAGGCATCTACCCATGCCAATGGAGAATTCCATGCAATATCAATTTCCCCGTTCATTAATCCATCTATTTGACTTACGTAATCTTTATAGAAAACCGGTTCAACAGGAAATCCTTCTTCCTTAAAAAAGTCTGCAATTATTCCCCATATTACTGTTACTTTTGGAGCATAAATTACTGCTCCTATTTTTACATTACTCATTTTTTATCATTCCTTCCAAAATATTTTAACCTATACAAGAGGTTGTCCTGTTATTGCTCTTCCAAGCCAGATTGTAAGAACGTCAACACTTGGAGCCATTATTTGTCCTGCATATGAATCACGAAGCAGTCTTTCCATATTTCCTGCTTTGTTATAGGCTTTTCCTCCACCTATTCTCATTCCAATACGTGCAAGTTCAATCGCAGCTTCACTTGCAAATATTCTTGCAGCAAGTATTTTTGCCAATGCATCTTCTTTACCTTCTACTGCAGCTCTTGCAGCTTCTTCTGTTGATAAGATAGCGGCATTTGTCTGAGCGTAGATTTTTGCCAGATGTATTTGAACTGTTTCTATTTCGCTTAATGATTTACCAGTAGGATATTTTCTATTTGTTGAATGTTCTACAGCTTCTGTCAGTATAGCCTGACATACACCTGTATAAACAGCGGCAAGTCCTGTTACAAAGTAAGGTGCAACAACATTAAATACCTGATCTACTCCTGTTCCTTCTTCACCTATACGGTAACTTTTATCAAGCACTACATCGTTAAGTTCCATTTGACATGAAACATTCCCACGCATTCCAAGTCCATGCCATGTATTAGTTTTGAAATTTAATCCTTCTGATTCCAATGGGAATACCCAGTTATCAACAGCTCCTTCTTTTTGAGATGGTGCAAGAACTAGATAATAAGAAGCGTGAGTTGCTGAAGTTACCATGCTTTTCAGACCATTGAATTTTACTGTGTTTTCACTAACTTCTGTTTTTATATCTGAAATATAAAAATGTGTTCCTGTTCCAAGTTCACTGTATGCCAGTGCTAAAAATTTATTGTTTTCTACAACATCTTTAAATATTCTGCTTTTTAATTCTTCGCTTCCATTTACTAAAATAGTCATAACTGCCACATTATGCATCATATAGCAAAGAGCTGCAGTAGCACATTCTTTTGAGAAAGCACGACAAATTGCCGCATGATCTTCCAGTGTTCCACCTTGTCCTCCATATTCTTTAGGTATCATCACTTTAAAATATCCTGCTTTTCCCATTTTCTCAAATGACTTTACAGGAAATTCCTCTTTTTCATCAATTTCCTTACTGTAAGGTAAAATGTGTTTTTTTGCAAATTCACTTGCTTCATTGTAATAGTTTGACATAACTATTCCTCCTAAAAATTCGTAATTTTTATATATTAAAGCACTACAAAAATAGAATTCCGGAAAAATAACAGAACAAATATTCAAAATATCAGATTTAAATTTAAATTAAAATACATTGATTAGATTTATCTTCATAAGAAAAAATAGCTCTCTTAAACAGCTGGTCAGATAAGAATTTACATGTTTTAATCGAAGGCCTTTCGCCTTCTAGACTTTATTTACTTATATAAAAAACAGAAAGAAACAACAAACAATATAAATTTCCTATCACATTTTTCAGCATAAAGAACAACCTGCTCTTTTAACAGCTTCAATGGTCAAGAGCATAAATCTATACTATTTAGTAATTTCTTAATTTGTGATATCTTGAAATTATAATTGTTCATGTCAGTTCTTCCTCCTTTTCTCAGTTCTATATCTTTAATACATTTATGTTTATTTTACCTCATAATCTTAAATAATGCAACATTTTAGAGTAGTCTTTTTTTAATTTTTTATTCCAAAAAAAATATGACCTCTTTTTTTACCTTGTTTTATAAGGCTTCTGGTCATATTTATTTTTTAACGTTTTCTATATTTCTGGTTTTTACTGCTCGGTTTATCAGGAATTGTTCTTTCAATCAGCTTCAGCTCAAGTGCAGGATTCAGATAATTCTTTCTGAAGGTAGGTTTATGTACTAAATCCAATCTTTCCATAATCTCTTTTGCTGATAAAACATCATCTCCCAATACATGAAGTAACTTCTCTACCGATTTTTTATCTTGATCGCTATCCTGGTCGGTAACTTGGTCGCTATCCTGATCGGTAGTGTCTTCTGAGTTTCTAAGTTCCATTAAGCTTTCCCTAATAATTTCAAGCATAAATTCTACAAAAACTGTACTATTTCCTTGTTTATCAGCTATTGCCAAAGTGCTGTAATATTCTTCCTGTTTTTCTTTTATCAGTTCTTCTATAGGAAGCCAGAAAAATATTTTTTTCCATTTTCCAAGTAATAAAGTATGCCACATTCTTCCCATACGTCCATTTCCATCTGCAAAGGGATGAATAAACTCAAATTCATAGTGAAAAACTGCACTTTTAATTAATGGATGCACAGCTGATTCTTTATACCACAAAATCAGATTATCCATATGTTTGGGAACTAAATCTGCCGGAGGGGCAACATGTACAACTTTTTTTCCGGCAAAAACTCCAACTCCTCTAGTTCTGAATTTTCCGTTTTCTTTAATAAGTTCATCCATCATTAATTTATGAGCATTTAATAAATCCTTTACTGAGAAGGGATTTAACTTAGTTAATAATTCATATGCTTCATAAGCATTTTTTACTTCCCTTATCTCGTTAGGATTTCCTAAAACTCTTTTCCCAGCCAATATAGCTGTAACCTGCTCCAATGACAGGGAATTATGTTCAATAGCCAGTGAGGAATGAATTGTTTTTATTCTATTTTCCCTTCTTAAACGAAGTTTTTCACTTTTTCCATGAAGAATGGATATTCTCCCTATTTCTTCACTTATTTCTCCTATTAATATTGTCATTTTTTCTGTTATCTGAAAAGGTGGATTGTAATTACTCAATTTTAAACACCTCCTATTTTTAGGAATTTCTATTTTTTATAATTATAGCACAAATCATTCAAAAAAGTCTTATAAAATGTTTTTTAAAACTCACTTTTATGATTCCTCTTCCTTTGATTTGTATGTAAAAATGATATAAATCAAATGGTTCTTTGTCAAGAGTGGAATTGAAAAAAGGGAAGTATCAGCTATCTGCTTGTACTTCCCCATAATAAGTTCTTATTTTCATATCTTGTCACAAAATCAGCTCATAAACATTAAGCCCCTTGTCACTTATCAATTTAAAACCATTTCGGAGTGCTAGTTTAATTGTCTTATTTTGTCTTGGATCACATTCAATAATTAGTGAATGAATCAATTTCTTTCTTGCAAAATTTATAAGTGATTTAGTAATTTCATCAGCTATCCCCTGATTCCAATATTCTTCACTTATTATCCACCCAATTTCATATCTTTTACTATCATATTCGTGAAAAATAACATGACCAATTAATTTATTATTATTTTTGTATTCCAATGCATATACTAGGGGTGAAGGAATCAATCCATTATTTTCTATAAAAATTTTTGTCTTCTCCTCTGTAAATGGCGGTTCAATATATTCCATTACTTTTGGACTGCTTAGAATACAGTACAATGTGTAAACATCACTTTCATTGAAATTTCTAATAAGGCATCTTTGAGTTTCTATTCTCATAAGCTTCTCCTCAAAACAAAGTCATTCTTCTTCAAATTTTTTATAATAAAATTTCTCTAATTTATAAGTATTTTAGGGAAAGAAGTTTTATATTTCTTTCCCTATTCTTTTATTATATTTTCTTTTCCATAACTATGACTTCTTTTTCAGAATTTCCAAACTTCAAAACTTTTCTTTCAATTTCTTTAAAATTTTGTTTTTTCCAAAAAGAAAATCCTATTTCATTATCAGTAATTACTCCCAGTCTTATTTTTAAAAATCCCTCACTTTTAAACAAGTTTTCTAAGTAATTAAATATTTTTCTGCCAAAACCTTGTCTATGCTTATTATTTTTAATTATAAAAAGACCTATAAAAACAGTATTTTTTTCAGGATAGCCAGTTATATAATCAACTGCACCTAAAATTTCATTATTAAAAGAGACTAGTTTATAATTTTTCTGATTTTTTTGAGCTCCATCAGGAATGTTTGTAATATCCTGTTCAACATTGGTTATACTTTGAGGAATATTCAATATTTTATTAAAGTAATAATCATTATCAATATAAATATTCAGCACTTTCTCTTTCAATCTGTCATTATTTACAGATATTAATTTAATCAAGTGAAATCACCAACGTTTTCAAAAATTCCCATATTCTTCCTACAGATTCTATATTCAGACGCTCATTTACAGTATGAATTGCCTGCATATCCGGACCGAATGTAATCATATCTGTATTTGGTAAAGGTATTTTCAATATACCGCATTCCAGTCCACAGTGCATTGTTTTTACACTTGGCTCTTTCCCAAACTGTTTTTTGTAAACTTCTATTGCCTTCACACGCAATGCAGAATCAGGATCATATTGCCAGCCAGGATATCCTCCATTATCTGACATTTCAAATCCATTTGAAGTTACAATCAGCTCAAAACGTCTTTTAACTTCAATTTCCCTTGCCTTATTTGAAGAACGTAACAATGTTGTCAGATATAATTTACCATCCTTCTGTTCTAGCACTCCGTTAGAAAGACTTGTTTCAACTAATCCATCCAGTACAGGATCCATGTAGCATACTCCATCAGGCACAGCTATCAATGTTTCAACAACTGCCTTCAAAGTTTCACATGTCCATACTTTTTCTCCTGAATCGATTGAAGTGAACAAAATCTTCATATCAGGATCGGAAATCTTATAGTTTTTCTTAAGTTCTTCAGCCTTCTTTTTCAGTTCTTCAACAGCTTCATTATCTGCATATAGTTCAATAATTGCTGTTGTAGGAACAGCATTATGTTTTGATCCTCCAGTCAGTGAGATAAGTTCCACTTTCCCTGAAATTTTATCCAGTAACTGTGCAGCAATTTTTATTGAATTTGCACGTGATTTATGTATTTCCTGTCCGGAATGCCCTCCTGTCAGTTCCTCAATTTCAATCTTATATGCATCCTTCAAAGTAGGCTCTACAGTTTTAAGTTCCTTTACTGAAGTAATCGTTACTCCTCCGGCACATCCTACAAGAAGTTCATTTTCAACTTCTCCATCTATGTTAAAAAGATATTTTCCAGTTAAATGTTCTCCTGTCACTGCAAGAGCACCTTCCATTCCAAGTTCTTCCTGAGTTGTAATTAGCACCTCAAGATTAGGGTGTGGATAGTTCCCGTCAAGAAAAGCCAGAGCATAAGCTACAGCTATTCCGTCATCTCCTCCAAGAGTAGTTCCTTCTGCACTTATCCATCCGTCTTTTACCTGCAGTTTTAAAGGATCTTCACAGAAATTATGGCTTGAATCCTTTACTTTCTCACAAACCATATCCATGTGTCCCTGCATAATAATTGTAGGCTTTGATTCATATCCTGGAGTTGCAGGTTTCTTTATAATTACGTTATTTTCATGATCCTGGTAAACTTCAAAATTTCTTTTTTTAGCAAAATCTACCAGAAAATCACTTACTTTCTTTTCCTGTCTTGAACAACGGGGAATTTTAGATAATTCCTCAAACCAGTAAAATACATCTTTTGGTTCAAAATTTTCTAACATTTAAAATACCTCCTAGTGTAATGTCTAGTGTAACATCCATCCTGTAAAGATACCATAATAGTTACCGATGACATATCCTAAAGTTCCTATTAAAAGTGCAGGTACTATAAGTTCTGTCCAACCTTTTGAAACTGCCATTGCAGCTGCTGAAGTTGGCCCTCCTACATTGGCATTTGACGCAACAATAATTTCTTCAATGCTGAATTTAAACAGTTTTCCAAGTACTAGTGAGAATATCAGGTTAACAAGAATTATGATAAAGGCAAATACAAACAGCAATGGAGATTCCTTAAGAATTAAAGTGATTGAAGCAGGTGCTCCTATTACTGCAAAGAACAGATAAATAAGGAATGTTCCTATTTCCTGACTTCCTCTTATTGAGCTTATTTGTTTTGGGAACAGTGAAGCTATTATTATTGTCAATGTTGTCATTAACAAATATTTATTTCCTAACAATCCCCCTAAAATAGCATCTACTATTCCTTTTCCTGAAAATGTGGATGATAACAATTTAGATAATGTATCAGAAATAGTTACAATAACTAATGATAAAGCTACTGTCATTGCTATATCTTTCAGTGAAATTTCTTTGGCTCCCCAATATTTGGAAACCAATGTTTCATTTTTACTTTTGTCTTCTTCTGTTAAATTTTCCAGTTTATCTATATATGGATGAGTAAATTTTCTCTTTATTATACTTAATGTGGGTAAAACTATTAATACAAAAAAATAAAGTGCCATTAATAAATTATCTGCAACTAGTGCTACAGATACTGTTTTTCCTGGTACTTTATATAAAGTAGACATTGCAACGAAATTTACAGCTCCTCCTGTGTATGTTCCTGTAAACATTGGTACTATGTCATTTAACTGAGGGATAACATCCTTCATCATATAGTAGGCAATAAATCCTCCTGCAACTGTTCCAAAACTACTTAAAAGGAATATAAGAACCATACGTCCTGATTCCTTTCCTATCCTTTTAATATCTGCATTAAACAGTAGCATAGGAATAGCAAGTGGAACTATATATCCCCACACATGATCATAAACAGGTGCTTCTGTCGGTATTATATTGAAATTTGATAAAACCATTACAAATGTCAATGCTAAAATACATCCTGTAACTTTACTTGCCCATTCATATTTTTGTTCCAGATATATTGCTGTTGCAGCACAAACTGCCAGAATACACCATAAAGCCCATGTATTATCTGCACTTATTAAGCTGTTCATCTTTCTCCTCCTTTTAATTATAAGAAATTTCTCCATTATTTTAAATACAGTGCTGAATATAAGATCTGAAATCTGAAACAGCACTGTATTTATTATTTTTTATTCATTTAATATTTTCCGTGTTATAATAACACTATTTTATTCTTCGTTATAGTCGTAATTAACATTACCTTCTGCAAATTTCTTATTGTAATCCTGAAGAATATTTTTAACTTCAAATGATAACCATACAATGGCAATCAAGTTCGGTATAACCATTAAACTGTTAAAGATATCTGCTAATGACCATACTATTTCAACTTCCTGTAATGATCCTACTATTATACAGATAATTACTATTATTCTGTAAGGTAGTAAGGCTTTTGTTCCAAATAAATATTTAATATTTGATTCTCCAAAGTAGTACCATCCTATTATAGTAGTGAAAGCAAAGAATGCAAGACACACAGCCAGCAATATTGCTCCAAATTCACCAAAAGAAAGTTTAAATGCACCTTGTGTAAGCTGAGCTCCTACAAGATATTTACCATTTGCACCTTGAATATTATATGCACCAGTTACTAAAATAGCTAATGCTGTTGCAGTACATACTAACATAGTGTCTATAAATACTCCAACTATTGCTGTTAATCCTTGTTCTGCCGGGTGTTTTACGTGTGCAACTGCGTGTGCGTGTGGAGTTGAACCCATTCCTGCTTCATTTGAGAATAGTCCTCTTGCAACC
This sequence comes from uncultured Leptotrichia sp., assembly GCA_937925095.1. Lineage (GTDB taxonomy): Bacteria > Fusobacteriota > Fusobacteriia > Fusobacteriales > Leptotrichiaceae > Leptotrichia_A. The sequence continues at coordinate 10,783 of CALEXX010000035.1, read as the reverse complement.
CCTTTTTGCACTGCCACTTTAACTACAGATCCTGCTATACCTCCTGCTACTGCATTACCTGTAAATGCACTTTTGAATATCCATACAATTGTAGGAATTACTTCTTTATGGAATATAGCTAGTATAACTAAACTACCTGCTATATAAACTGCCGCCATAATTGGAACTACAAATTCAGCAAATTTTGCTATTCTTCCCATTCCACCCATGAATATCAAAGCTGCCAATATCGCAACAACAACACCAACTATACCAGGGTTGATACCTTCTAAACCACTTATACCTTTAATTCCTGCAGCAATTGAGTTTGATTGAACGGCATTTCCCATAAATCCTAATGCAAGGATAATAGTAACTGCAAAGAATCCTGCTAATCCTTTAGCAAGTCCACCTGTTTTTTTCAAACCTTCAGAAATATAGTAAGCAGGTCCTCCTACCAATTCTCCATTTACTCTTCTTCTATATTTTTGTGCGAGACATGCTTCTGTGAAAATTGTTCCCATACCTAAAAATGCGGAAACCCACATCCAGAATACAGCTCCTGGTCCTCCTGCAGTAATTGCTGTTGCAACCCCTGCCACGTTACCAGTACCAACTTGTGCTGCAACTGCTGTTGCAAGTGCCTGAAATGATGACATTGATCCTTCCTCAGAATCTTTTTTCTTAAATAAATCTCCAAATACCATTCCAAATGCTCTTGGGAACTTAATTATCTGGGGAAATCCTAAAATAATACTTAAGTACGCTCCGGCTCCAAGTAATCCCCACATAAGGATATTACTTGTAAGGAAATTATTTAAATTATTTATAATATCTACTAAACCCATAGTTCTCACTCCTTGTGTGATTATTTTTGATGTACAGAAATAAAGTGTTATATTAAAATTATGGCAGTAAATTTTTTCTTTTTAACTTCAAATAACCACTTATAACTAGCTATTAATTTATAACCACTATATGTCTGCACTTAAATAACGTATGTTTGTTATTTTTTTAACAAATAGTTGCTAGAATAATACTCATATATCATAATTTTTTTTAAGAAAATGAAGCCTATAAATATTCCGCATAAAATTATAGGCTTTATTTCTGGAATAATTATTTATTAGAACAAATTATGATAACAATCCTTCTGCTCTTAAAATTTCTTTTGCTTTATCTTTATTAACCTTATTTACAAGAATAATTGGTCCTGTACATCCCATTCCATTTTCAGCATATATACCATGTTTCCAAAGAACTTTAGTCGCATCTTCAAGATCCATAATATCTACACCAGCTATTTGAGATGTTACAACTTCTTTTTCAGGAGCCTTTATTTCTTCTGAAGGTTTGCTATCCTGTTTTTTATTTTTCAATTCAGCAAAGATTTTATCCAATCCTGCCGCTTGTGCTTTTTTATATTCATCCCGAGCTACTTCATTAACTTCTCCTGTAGCTACTTCATAAGCATATTTTAATGCTTTAGCAACAACAGGTGATCCTGATGCTCTTGAAAGTATCAATACTCTTCTGTCATAATTATCTCCTACTCCAGGACCGTATCCGTATCCTTCGGCTTCGTAATCTCCACCTGTAGTATATGAAGAGAATATTTTCATAAATAAATTTCCTGTTAATGAATCTGTTACCATGACATCAGGCGTACCCATCAACAAGTCATTTCCTCTCATTACTGCACCACCATCAGCTCTTTGAGATTCTGTGAATTCAAAGTCATATCCATTTTTTTGAAGTTCAGACAGTAACTTTTCAGTTTGTCTTGCACCTTCTATATTTATTATACCGACTGTAGGTTTTTTAATTCCTACTGATTTAGCTGTAGCTATACCATATATCGCATTTCTTACCATTGCTTCTACTCTGTCAGTAGCAGATGTTCCGGTAGTTGTTGCTATAAACATTTCATTTCCTCTTCCAGGAGTTATTACTCTACCTACTGTCGAAACTCCTATTGGGAAATTATAGTGCATTGTAACGCAAGAAGCTATTTCACCACTGTCAAGCAGTTCTTCCATTTTTTTATGCACTTCTTCTTCAGTTTCAACTTCGTAGCTTTCAAAATCTTCGTGACCTTTTCCTATAAGAACTATGTCAAACAAATTATTTTTAGCCAATTGTGCACCTTTTATAATATTTTCAGATCCATGTTCACTTCCTAATGTTGTTACTCCTACTTTTACTTTTTTCCCGAAATTTCCTGTTTCAATAGCTTCAGCCACTTCAAGCAGTACTTGAGAAATTATTTTTTTACTCATTATAGCATACACCTCCCTACTCTTCTGTATCTGCGATATTTTGAGCAAGTTTTTTAATTGATTCTGCTATTATTTTTCTTATTTCCTCTTTAGAAACTGCTCCTTCTTCAGATTTTTCTCCAGTATTTCTTTCAGCAATAAATGAAACACCATCAAATAAGTTAGTCATTCTTCCTAAGAATAAGCTTCCTTTTCCTACTATCATTGCTCTATTTTTATTTCCTGTAGTCAGATCATCACGTAAGAATCCTACATAAGGTACTCCTGATGGAATATGCCCTTGTGTTGGAGCCCATCCTGGCAATCCTTTTGTTTCTATGAATGATTTAAGATCTTTTTTCTCAATGTCTCCACGCATTACAGCCAATGCACCTATCATTTTATAGTTTGCTTCAGGTACATTTCCTGCTCCCGCCGCTTTTGTTATGTCAGGGTTTTGCATTTCAACTGAGAATACATCTACATCAGTTATTTTTAAGTTTGCTTTTTCTAATCCAGGCGTTACAAGTGCTGAGATAACAGCTTGAGGTGAAGAACCTGTTCCAACATTGTGTTTTCCAATTAAGTCAGTTCTTATTATTGGGTTTACTCCATCGTTTTCAGAAATAAGTACCGCAAATCCACCTAAAACATCTTCCAATACTGGAATTCCTTTTTTAACGTGATCTTTCGCGTTCATACCTAATTTTGCTGTTGCTCCTCCTGCAACTACCATTACATTTTTATAAATTCCTGCTTTTACATATGAAGCTGCACTTATTAATGCATGTGTAGGTGCCGCACAGAATCCACGTAAATCTGATCCTGTTGCGTTTACTAATCCTGCTATTTCAGCTATTGATTTTGCAAAGTTTCCTCCACCACGTTGGTTTATATCTCCACACGCTTCTTCAGAACATTCTATTACATAATCAATTTCAGAAGGATCAATTTTTGAATCTCTTAACATTTCAATTGCCGAAATTACTCCTGATGCTTTAACTACAAGGTTTTCAGCCATTACATGTGAATTTAAGTTTGGGTCCACATCATGTGCTCTTTTTACATATCCTACAACTTTTCCTTCGTGAGTCAATGTATAGTCTTTAGGGTCTATTACACTGATATCATCGCTTTTAAGTTGTCCAAAGAAAGGTTCTAATTCTTTGAAATTTTCTTCTATTTTTGGACGTACTGCAGATATGAATTCTTCTGATAAGTGTACCAAATCAAATGCATCTACTATTTTTAGCATTGCAATGAATTCGTCCTGAGGAACTATTTGTCCAAATTTTCCGTGACGATCACCTTTCTGATCTTTAATATCATACCAAGGCATAGGGAATGCATTTAACTCTTCAGGAGTTTTTCTTCCTATATAAACTTGGTTTGGAAGGTAATCTACAACTTCTTCGTAACTTCTTATATGGTTTTTTATTTCTTTTAGAAATTCTGAGTCAGGGTTAGTTTCTCTTTCTATTGTACATGTTGATCCATGTTCAATCATGTCAGGTGTATGAACAAGAACATAACCTGCTCCTCTAAATACTGGATAATTCATATCTTTTTTTGGAGCCGTCTTAAAAGGACTGTTTTCCAATTAAGACTGGCTCCGTCTCCTTTCTGAATTACTTTTAAGTTAATTATTCAAATACTGTTTGACCGTCTACTTCAGTTGTTAAAGCATTTAACGCTTTTTCAACTAATTTTCTTCTTATTTTTCTTTCTTCTTCTATACTATCTAATTTTGGATTCCCTAATGGGTGAGGTATCGCTATAGTTGGAACGATTCTGTTTGCTCCAACTGTTAGTGATATAGGTACTACTGTACACATATGTACTACAGGTATACCGTATTTTTCTATTCCTTTTACCATCGTTGCACCGCAACGAGTACAAGTTCCTCAAGTAGATGTAAGGATAACTGCATCTACCCCATCAGCCACTAATTTTTTTCCAATTTCTTCTGCAAATGCTTTTGCACTTGCTACTGCTGTACCATTTCCTACAGTAGTAGAAAATTCTTCGTACAATTTTCCAATTTTTCCTGCTTTTTCAAATTCTCTTAATACATCCACAGGTAACACACGGTCAGCATCTTCATTTGCGTATACAGGATCGTATCCTCCATGAGCTGTTTCATATGTTTCAGCTGTTAAGTCTTCAACACCTGCTATGCTGTATGTTCCATATTTTGAAGCTGAAGATGATTCAATGTGATCAGGGTTTCCTTTTGGAACGATTCCTCCAGATGTAACTAGAGCAATTTTTGCTTTAGATAGATCTTTAATAGCCGCAGCTGGTTCAACACGGTCAAAATCTGGCATTGGATATTCTGTTTCAAAAGCTTCACCTTTGATTTTTTTAATCAGCATATCTACCGCACGTTTTGATCCTCTATCTTCGTGGAAGTAGTTAACCCTTACTCCTTTAGCTATGTATCCGTCTTCAGCTGGTGAAAGTATTTCTTCACCTTTTGCTAATTTTGCTGCTAATTTTGCTAATTTAGGTAAAACCTTTCTCATTCCTGCAGCACTATCAGTTGCTTCTACGATATATACATCTTTTCTGTACATATCTACTCCAGGGTTTTCAATATACATTGCTGTTACAGCAGGTATATGTAATTCATCCTGAATTAATTTTGTAATTGTTCCTGCAGCAACCCCATAACGTCCTGCGTTAAATGCTGGTCCTGCAATGAATAATTGTGGGTTTTCCCCTTTAATCATTTCTAATAAAGTTGCTTGCGCTTTTTCTAAATTTTCGTTGAAATAGCTGTCTCCACATACTACTGTAGCTACTATTTCAAATTCTTCACCCAGTTTTGCTTGTAATTGCTGTGATATTGGGGGTAATTCTTTACGCAATTCAGGCTCTATGTGAGCTTGTTCTTCTCCTCCAACCCCAGCAAAGAACTGGTTAATGTAATGTACTACTCTAATCTTTGACATTTTTTACCTCCTCATTGTGTTGTTGGATTATTCACCACGTACGTCTTTCATTTCTTCTGAAATTGCGTCGACATCCAATACCATTTCCATCATTCCAACTTGTTCTTCGTAAACAGCTGGATCAATTTGTGATTTTACTTCTTCTTCTACTATGTGGTAAACTGCAAGATGTAATTCTACTCCTGCCAACGGCCCTGCAAAAGTTGGATCTCCTACAGTTACTGTTTCAGCTGCTAGACCAGCAGCTTCGGCTTCTGACGCACCTAATAGAACCGCAACGTTTTCGTTACCGAATTTTTCGGCAGCTTCCTTAACACGTTTTTGGTTTTCTAAGTCCATCGCACCCGCAGCCGTTCAGACAAAGCATTCAGTAGATGAAAATACTATCTCTACTCCTTCTATAGTTTTTACACATTCTTCGATAGCTAGACCAGGTATACCGTCTCTATCTCCGATAATGATAACTTTTTTATTTTTTAAACTACTCATTATCTTTCCTCCAATTTCTTTTTCATTTGATAATTAACTTAAATTTTTTTGATTTTATTATTTTTCTAAATTTTATTTGGCTGTTTGTTTAATTCTAGTAAGTCTTAGCTGTTAAATATCCAAATCCTGTTTCATTTGTTGCACCAGTAATTGCTTGAATTTCAACTTCGATTGTTCCATCTTCTTTTAATGAATCGTGGTTTCCTCCTGCAATTACGTTAACTACATCAATGTGTCCAATTATTTTGTCTAATTTAGGTAATACGATTAATTGGTTTGCGTTTCCTCCAGTTACAACTGCATTAGCTTTTGGATCTGCATCGGCCAAGCTTTGGCTCGCTCCGTTTTGTCCTGCATATTCATCAGTAACAATAACAGTTTTTACACCTTCAGTTTCAATTTTCTTACAGTTCATTATCAAGTCAGTATCTGGGTTTCCAAATCCTTCCTGAGAAACGATAGCTGCATCAAGTCCTAAATACTTAGTGAACTTAGCTGTCCAGTTAGATGATCTTTCTTTATCAGCTAGGTATACGTTTTCATTAGTTATGATAACACCAAGGAAGTTGATTTCCTTTCCATGTTTTTCATAAAGTTCTTCTATTACGCCGTTATTTAAGTGTACATAAGTAGGGTTTTTATCACATGCAGACACGCAGTTTCCACTTACGATTGCTCCATCCATTATTTCTGTTGGATAAAGAATTGTAGGAACTATTTGTTTTGCATCTACTCCGTATACATAAGTATCGTGTAACAATCCTTGAGTTTGTAGCATGTATACATATCCTACTTTTGGTAAATCAGGATATTGTGCTATTTGTTCAAGTAATGGTTTTGTTTCGTATACTTTTGTTTCTTCAGGCTGTAAGTTTCTTGCCAATTCTCCTAAATATTTAGCAGCTTTGAATCCAATGTAACGTACTGCTTTTTCATGCTCATGCTGTTTGATTCCTTCAGCAGGTTCAGCAATAATTACCAAGTTGTTCAGTTTTGAGAATGGCGTGTACTCAGCACCTGGTCCAGTCATATCTACGATACCTTCCTGGAATCCAACGATTTTTCCTGTAGTTACTACTGCCATACCTTTTAAAGCTATAGTCTTTCCTTCTCCTACAGTGTCAACCTTTGATAATACTCCTGGGAAAATTCCTCCTCTTCCTTCAACCTTTACACGAGGCTCGATTACATCTTTTACTGGTGTAATACGAACGCTCTCTCCTGGCTTTGCTATGTCAAACTCTACTGATACTATTGCTTCGTCGTCCCATATTGCCTTTCTTAATTCATCCTTATTAACGTACAATACGTTATTTTCGATTTTAGATTCTGAAGCAAATTGAATGTCCTTTATGAAAATCTTGCCTAACTCAAGACGCATAATGACTCCTCCTTTACTATTAGATATATTTTTTGATTAATGCTTCTACATTTTCAATAGTCGCATCATCTTTTGTTACTTCATCAATTTTTTCACCATCTTTGTAGACAGCTAATGTAGGTAATCCTAAAACTCTTTGTTTAATAGCTAAACGTCTTGCTGATGTAGTATCTAATGCAGCAAATTTCATTTTACCTTCGTATTTTTCAGCAAGTTTATGAACTTCTGGCATTAATGCCTTACAAGGTTCACATCCTTGACTCCAGAAATCTACAAATACATATCCTTCAGCTTGTAACACTTCAGCTTCAAAGTTGTCTTTTGTTAATTCTAACATTTTACTCACACCTTTCTATTTTCTTTTTTAAATAATATATATAAAATTATTATTTAACCAATTTAATTATGATTTTTATAAATCACTATTCAAATTCTTTACTTATATATTTTTCAGCCATAATTGCCGCTACTGCACCATCTGCCGCAGCTGTAACAACTTGACGAACTTCCTTAACTCTGCAGTCTCCTGCTACGAATACTCCTGGTACACTTGTTTCAGTGCTTTCTCCAGCTACAATGTATCCGTACTGATCTATATCAACTTTTCCTTTGAATAGTTCAGTTTGTGGTTGATATCCTATGAATATGAATAATCCCATTGTTCCGTCTTCTTCATCAGCTTCAACTTCGTATACTTCATCTGTATCAAGATTTTTAAATACTATTGATTCAAGTATTCCGTCACCTTTTACTTCTTGAACTACAGTTCTTATTCTGATATCAAGGTTAGGTACTGCTTTAGCTTTTTCTAAAGTAATACTTTCACATTGGAAATGATCTAACATGTGAACAATGTGAACCTGTCTTGCAAATTTAGTAAGGAAGATAGCTTCTTCAACTGCACTGTTTCCTCCACCTACTACATACACTTCAAGATCTCTGAAGAAGTCTGCATCACATGTTGCGCAGTATGAAATTCCTTTTCCTGAAAGTTCTCTGATTCCTGGTGCATCTAATTTTCTTGGAGTTGCTCCTGTAGCAATAACTACAGCTTTTGCAGTATATTCTGCATCTTTACATTTAACTATTTTTTCTTTTCCTGTAAAGTCTACATCCACTACTTCTTCTTTTCTCACTTCTGCTCCAAAGTTTTTCGCCTGTTCTAACATTCTGTGAGTTAATTTAGGACCTGTTGGATCTTCAATTGACCCTGGATAATTTTCTATCAAGTGGGTAATTGCTGCCTGCCCTCCGTTCTGTCCTTTTTCAAGAACTAATGTCTTCATTCTTCCTCTTGACGCATATAGTGCTGCCGCCAGTCCTCCTGGTCCTGAGCCTATAATGATTAAGTCAAAATGCTCTGCCATGATATTATCCTCCTTAATTTTTTTAGTATACTATTTTATAATTCTTTCAATCGCATTTGTTATAAGGTCATAGTCTATAACACTGAAATCCTCTTTGACCCTGTCTATCCAAGCCGGTGTTTTTCTGTTTCCCTTGAATTTTTCAAAAGTTTCTATAGCTGAAGCCAGTAAAACAACCGAATCTGTATCAGTCGAATCCCCTTCAACTAAAACTACAGATCTATAAACAGTTTCGTTTGGTTTTACGCTCCCATAAAGAGGATGTGTAAGTATCCTGTAATTTTCATGTACATAGTCACGTGCTATTTTTAATATTCCCAGATAATCCGTTTCCCTGTAGTCTACTTCCATGTTCTTCTTATCATAGTCTAAAAATGCAGGATTGTTAGTTAATAATTTCACTTCGCCCTCCCTTAAATATATCGAAAATGCATTTGCCTCTATAAACTAAAAAGAAAATGCCTTTAGCATTTCCCTGTCAAATTTTTCAGAGTTTGTCCAAATATAGTCCTTTTACCTGAGAATTTCATTAATAATTGCAAATTATTAACTTGTACCTTCGGTGCTCTATAAGAGTCTCTCCTATACTCTTCATCCATAATTTAGTTATCATTGTAATATTTTGCCATCTAAAATGATTATACTCCATATTTTCAACTTAGTCAAGTTCCCTTTATATATTTTTAAAAACGTTTGTAAGACTAAATATTGTATAACTTACAATATAGTTTTTATTTAACCTTTTATTTTTATAAAATTTACTCTTCGTAAATATCATTGTAATCAAATAAAAAAGCCTTATAATCAAAATAATACAATAAATTTTCATAATCCTTATTATCAAAAAACTGATCTATTGTTTCCATAAAACTAAAATTTATTCCTTGTTTTGTACGTGTGTGTGATTTTGGATTATGAAAAAATATTTCAACCTCATTTTTTTCAGAGTCATATTTAAGAAGTCTAACCGGACCCCCATAAATTATTTTTTCGTTAAAATCCACTTCTTCAATTCCTGAAATAAAATCATTGTGATAAATCGTAACATTCTTTAAGACTTTTTCTTCTGCTTTATTTCCTTTTTCATCAATTAAAGATATTCGACATAATTCAGCCTTAAACTTATAGGATAGATATTCATTTTTTTCATTTTCTGCAACATCTTTGATTTTCAGACAGTAAAAAGAACCTCCTTCTACTGAAAAAGAAGCAAATCCCATTATATTGAAAAGTATAATTCCTAATATAATTATTTTTTTCATTTATAATACGACTCCTTTGTCTTTTATATTTTATATTATACTAAAAATTTTGTGAAATTTCTAGCTTAATTTTAAATTATTTTTTTTAATCCATTTAAAAATATTTTTCGCAAGGCAACATTATACCTACTTAATAAAGCATAAATAAGCCCACCAATAGCTCCTCCCAAATGAGCTATTTTACCACCTGGGTTTTCTGTAAAATTAAACATATCCAGCACCATTACCCCTACAAACAAGTAAATTAATGGTATGCTCAGCGTGAATAAATTTACCTTATGTCGTGGCGTTTTTATTGCCATATAAGCCAGCAAACTCATTATGCCCCCCGATGTCCCCAATAACATCGTGTGCTCGGTAGCCTCCCAGAAGAAATATCCCTTTCCCAAAAACAACACACCTCCTGTAATTATACCCACCAAAAACACCTCCCAAAAACGCTTCCATCCAAAAAAATGAAACCATATACGCCCTATAAAAAATAAAAAAAGCATATTGCCTAAAAAATGCTCAAAACTCACGTGATAAAAGGCATAGGTGAGTATGGTAAATGGTCGTTTCACAAATAAAGAAAAATCTTCAGACAAGCAAAGCCAACGATTCAGTGTCTCTACCTCAATGAGCTCCGTAGCTACAAACACTTTCCCTAATAAAAATACCCCACTTATTAGCAGTATAAGCCTATCCGATAGATTAAGGTTCATCCGTTGCCAATAAATATCTCTCTTCATTCTCCTATAATTAAAGCCGCTGTTTTTTCACTCGCTCCTTTGCCTCCCAATTTTTCCCGCAACAATACATAGTTTTTAAAAACTTCATATCTATGCACATAGGTTGTGAGCTTGTGCAATTCCTTTTTCAAATTTTCAGTCGTCAAATCTCCTTGTATAAGCTCTGTAACCACAGGCTTGTCCATTATCAAGTTTACTAACGATATATATTTCAGCTTAATAACGCGTTTTGCTATTTCGTATGAAATTCTATTCCCTTTGTAGCACACCACCTCTGGCACATTCAGTAGTGCCGTTTCCAAAGTAGCTGTACCACTTGTTACCAAAGCTGCATATGATAGTGATAGCAGGTCATAAGTCTT
>CALEXX010000034.1 GCA_937925095.1 uncultured Leptotrichia sp. | reverse complement strand
GGGATAAAAAAATTCGACAACCTTAAAAAGCTTATTCAGCTTAGAATCTCTTAAGATTATCGAACTTTTTCCACCCCCACACTTGACAAAGAGCCAAAATAGAAAAGAAACTATCTCATATTTATGAAATAGCTCACTTTAAATTAAAATATATTTTAATAATCATATTTCCCCTCATATCCTCTAGGAGTTATTATCTTCCCATTCTTTACAAATGTATTTGAGTTCCCAATTAACACTATTGTAAGCATGTCTATCTCGTGATTGAGCATTTCTTCCAGTGTAGTCAGAATATATCTTTCATCTTCCCTTCCTGCATTTCTTACTATTGCCACTGGAGTTGACTTAGGCTTATATTTCATCATTATTTCCCTTGCTTCTTCTATCTGTGTAACCCTTCCCCTGCTTTTTGGATTATAAATACTTACAACAAAATCCCCCTGTGCAGCAAGTTCAAGCCTTTTCTTTATCAGCTCCCAGTCAGTCAGCAAATCACTTAAACTTATTGTAGCATAATCGTGCATTATCGGTGCACCAGCAATAGCTGCAGCAGCATTAGTGGCAGTTATTCCAGGTATTACCTCAACTTCCATGTCTTCATCGGCAATTTCCAGCATAATTCCTGCCATACCATAAACTCCCACATCACCGCTACTTATAAGACTGACTGTTTTCCCCTGTCTTGCCAGTTCAAGCACTTCCGTACATCTGTCCACTTCCTTTGTCATTGCGGAGCTTTTCATCTCTTTTCCCGGATAATATTCCTTCACCAAATCCACATAAGTCTTATATCCTACTATTATATCACTCTTTTCCATTGCTTCATATGCCCTGAATGTCATATTTTCCTTTTTTCCAGGCCCTATTCCCACCACATAAATTTTTCCATTACTCATATATTTTTAGCTCCTCTTCATAAATTGAAATCGTTATTCCGTTGTATCTTGCCTTCATCTCAATAAAATGCCCTTCCTGTGATGAAGCCAGCAATGCGACAGGTTCTGATACTGCCCTCACTCCAATGTTTTTTTCTACAAAATCCGAACCTTCAAACTGATCCTGAATCTTTTTAATTTCTTCTCTTGAAATTATTTCCAAATCTAAATTTAAAGATTTAGCGGCCTCAATTAATCCCTTTTCATTTTCCTTTACATCAACAGTTGCAATTTTCCTAACTGATTTTATATCTAAATTATTTTTGTCTAAACAATCTTCAATAGCAGATAATATGTCCTCCGCTTTTGTATCCTTCTTACAGCCGATACCCAAAATTAAGTTTTTAGGATAAATTCTGGTATATTCAATATTTTTCCTATTTGAAACCAAAATAAAGCCATCTGCTGAATTTTTGTCATTCATTTTAACATTTTTAGGTAAAAGTATATTTACCTTCTGTCCGTTAACTATAAGGGAAGTTACATCCTTTGCTGATTTTAAATCTTCAAGTTCTGCATTTAATTTCTGGGATATGGTATCCACTGCTATTTTCCCTGTAACATCAGAACTTGTTGTAATAACAGGAATAAGATTTAAAGTTCCCGCAAGTAAATACGTCAGCTCATTTGCTCCGCCTAAATGCCCTGATAAAAGGGAAATTACAAAATGTTTTCCCTCGTCTATTAAGAGTACCGCAGGATCCTTATCCTTTGTTCCTATCAGCCCAGCTATCTTTCTAATTACAATTCCACTTGCCATTATGAAAATATTCCCGTCATACTGGGAAAACTTTTCGTTTATATTTGAAGTGAAATCCTCAATCTGAATTGTATTTTCTACATCATATTTTTTCAATGTAAAAACATCTATATCATAATCCTTTAAATTTCCCTGTAACTGTTCCTTATATTCTCTCGCAATATTTCCCGCACCTCTGGTTACAGTCCAAAATGCCAATTTCATCAATTTTCCTTTCTATCTGGGCCTTCTATCCGACCGCCAGCATAGCTTTTATCTCTTAAAATACCTAGTCCCTCTACCTTTTCCTGTAACAGCAATATAGTTTTTCTGAATTAAACTTTTTAATAATCTGTTCAGTTTGTCCTTCTTAAATTCAGTCGTAAATGCGACGTAAATTTTTACGTCTGATTTACATCATAAAAATGCGATGTAATTTTATTAATTTTCTTTTTAATAATTTGATTATTTATAATTCCTTTTCTTTTTCGATTTTTTGCATAAATTCAATATAATATTCAGAAATTCCTAAATCATAATATTTGTACCAACTTTCTATTGCAGATTTAGAAAAAATCTCTAAATTTTCTAAAATATATTTAGCCCATAATAAAGAACCAGCTGAACTTGCAGTAATTAAATTTTTGTCATAAACAGCCACAACGTCATTTTTATAGTTTTTTATTCCTTTATAATCTTTAACAAAATTTGTTAATAAAAATTCTATATTACTTGTATGAACTCTCTCATCTAAAAGTCCTTTGCTAGCCAATCCTAATGTTGCTCCACATATACCAGCAACTAAAATATTTCTTTTCAACAACTCTATAGCTAAATTTAAAATAGGTTCTTGCTCACTATTTAGCCATAATTGCATATCTGCTCCTATTAATATTAAAGATATAATATCCTCTTTATTTATTTCATTTAATGCATAATTTGGAGTAATTTTTAATCCTCCCATTGTGATAATAGGTTCTTTTGATAAGGCAACTGTACAAAATTCATATTTAGGTTTTATTTGTGACGATAGTGCTGTTAATAAATAACCATGTTCATGATCTGCCATTCCGTTCATTAAATACATACAAATTTTTTTCATATCATTCTCCTTTTTTTTACTTATAAATCTCCTAATTCTTTTTAACCTCTTTAATGGTATCCTAAAATCAATATAGTCGATTTTATTTTTTCTATTTTTTTATTCCCTCTCTATACTCATGGGTAAAATATTTATCATACAATTTTGATTTTTCATATTCATTTCCTAAAAAATCACCAACGAGTATCTGGGCAGTTTTGTTTATTCCAGCTTCTTTTACTTTCTCTTCTATTGTTTCAAGCGTTCCAAAAACTATTTTCTGGTCTGGCCAGCTTGCCTTCTGGACAACTGCCACAGGTGTTGTCAATGGATAGGAAGTTGACAATGTTTTTACAACTTTATCTATCATCTGAACTGATAAAAATATTGCCATGGAGGCCCTATGTTCAGCCAGACTTTCCAGCTTTTCCTTTTCAGGAACAGCAGTCTTTCCTTCTATTCTTGTACAGATGACAGTCTGTGAAACATTAGGCAATGTAAATTCCTTTTTTATTGCAGCCGCGGCCGCTAAAAATGAACTCACTCCCGGAATAACTTCATATTCTATCCCATATTCATCAAGCATGTCCATCTGTTCCCTGTGTGCCCCATAAATTGCAGGGTCTCCCGTATGGACTCTGGCGACTTTCTTTCCAGCCTTTACCGCTTTTACTGTAACATCTATGACTTCATCCAATGACATGGAAGCAGAATTATAAATTTCCGCTCCATCTTTATGACAATTTATAACTTCTTTTGGAACTAATGAACCTGCGTAAATAATTACATCTGCCTCTTTCACTATTCTCTGCCCCTTTATAGTTATCAGTTCCGGATCTCCGGGACCTGCTCCTATGAAGTAAACTTTTTCCATAAAATTACCTCTTTTTTATTAATTTTATTTTCTTATCATACTCCCTCAAAACTTTTTCCACTTCATTTTCAAGAACTTCCTTATTAGGAATATACAACGTGTATTTTGAAGCAAAAATCTGATTAGAAA
>CALEXX010000033.1 GCA_937925095.1 uncultured Leptotrichia sp. | reverse complement strand
TTGATAAATTTTCTACAGCTGGACTTATTACAAGATTTACAACAGATGTTAATAACATTCAGAATTCATTTCAGATGTTAATCAGAGGATTTGTAAGGGCTCCACTTATGATGTGTGTTGCGATATTTATGTCATTTATGATAAGTCCAAAATTGTCGATGATATTTATTGTTGCAGTTTTATTTTTAGGAAGTTTTCTAGCCTTCATTATTTTTAAGGTGCATCCAATTTTTACAGCTGCAATTAGAAAATATGATGATATAAATTCTAGCCTTCAGGAGAATATAAACGGTATTCGGGTTGTAAAAGCGTATATCCGTGAGAAATATGAAACTAATAAATTTAAGAAGGCTACTGAAAGTTTGAAAAATATGCTTTTAAAAGGGGAAAAAATTATAATATTTGTGTCTCCTGTAATGCAGATAACGGTATTTGGATGTATTTTACTGCTTTCATGGTTTGGAGCAAAGATGATTGTTGTAAATGAGCTGACGACTGGGCAGCTTACAAGTCTTTTTGCTTATACAACTAATATTCTTATGAGCCTTCTTATGCTTGCAATGATGCTTGTAAATATTGTGTTTTCAAGAGCGTCTGGAGATAGAATTGTTATGGTGCTAGATGAGGAGCCAAGCATTAAAAATCCTGAAAATGGGATAACAGAGGTAAAAGATGGTTCAATCGTGTTTAAAAATGTAGATTTCAGTTACAGCAACAATCCTGATGTGCTGAATTTGACAAAAATCAATCTGGAAATAAAGTCTGGAGAAACTATTGGAATTATTGGGGGAACTGGAAGTGCGAAATCGGCTCTTGTTCAGTTGATTCCAAGATTGTATGATGTTCTAGATGGGGAACTTTTAGTTGGCGGAGTGAACGTAAAGGATTATGATATAAAGACGCTTCGGGATAATGTGGCGATGGTTCTTCAAAAAAATGTGCTGTTTTCAGGAACTATAAAGGATAATTTACGTTGGGGAAATGAAAATGCAACTGATGAGGAAATGGAACATGCCTGCAAATTGGCACAAGCTGATGAGTTTATTCAGAAATTTCCTAAAAAATATGATACTCGTATTGAACGTGGCGGAGCGAATGTGTCTGGAGGGCAAAGACAAAGGCTGTGTATAGCCAGAGCCTTGCTGAAATCTCCGAAAATATTGATTTTAGATGATTCTACAAGTGCAGTTGACACAAAGACGGATAAATTAATAAGGGAAGCCTTCAAAAATGAATTGCCACACATTACAAAAATTATTATTGGTCAAAGAGTATCATCAATAAAAGATTCTGATAAAATATTAGTTTTGGAAGATGGAATTATCACAGCGGCAGGAACACACGATGAATTGCTTAAAACAAGCAAGGTATACCGTGAAGTTTATGAATCCCAGACAGAAGGGAGTGATAAGTAATGAGTAAAAATAAAAAAACTGAAAATTCGCAATCACGAAATCAGCTAAAAGGATTAATCCGATTATTAGGATACATGTTTAAGCATTATAAAATACAGACGCTATTTGTTATTGTATTTATTTGTTTGAGTTCATTTGGAATGGTTATTGGGACAATGTATTCAAAAGAATTGATTGATGGAATAATTATTCCTAACATTGGAAAAAATAATCCTAACTTTATCAATGAGCTTGTGAGCCTAATTTTAAAAATGGCAGTCGTATATGGCGGAGCTGTAATTTGTACATATATTTATGAAATATTTATGATTTACGTTGCACAGGGAACATTGAAAAGATTAAGAGATGATGTATTTATACATATGGAATCGCTTCCTATAAAATATTTTGATACAAATGCACATGGAGATATAATGAGTGTTTATTCAAGCGATATTGACGCTTTACGAAATATGATGGTTGAAAGCTTGTCACAGGTAATATCTTCAATTATTACAATTATAAGTGTCCTTATTTCAATGTTTATATTAAATATTCCACTAGCACTTTTCGTAGTAATAATGATTATTATTATGATTGTTACAACAAAAACTATTTCTTCAAAAAGTTCAAAAAACTATACTGCACAGCAAAAAAATATTGGTATTGTAAATGGATATGTAGAAGAAATGATAGAAGGACTGAAAGTTGTAAAAGTATTCTCGTATGAGAAAAAGGCTGATGAACGTTTTAATAAGCTGAATACGGCATTATTTAACAGGGCGAACAATGCGATGAAATTTGCAAACATTCTAGGCCCTGCTGTTGGAAATCTTGGAAATATAAACTTTGTACTTACAGCAGTTCTTGGCTCAATAATTGTGTTTAATAATATTGCAGGCTTTACAATCGGAGGACTTGTATCGTTCTTGCAGTTTATAAAAGTAATAAACCAGCCTGTTTCACAAATTGCACAGCAATTAACATCAGTAATATTGGCATCGGCTGGAGCTCAAAGGGTATTTAACCTGCTAGATCAGACACCTGAACAAGATGAGGGCTATGTAACTCTTGTAAACGCAAATATTGATGAAAATGGAAATATTACAGAAACTGAGAAGCACACAGGTGCATGGGCTTGGAAATATCCACATTCTGACGGAACGATTTCTTATGAAAGACTAATGGGAGATGTTGTTTTTGAAGATGTAACATTTGGATACAATGATGAAAAGACAATACTTCATAATATCAATCTTTATGCAAAGCCAGGAGAAAAAATCGCATTTGTTGGTGCAACAGGAGCTGGAAAAACTACAATTACAAACTTAATTAACAGATTTTACGATATTAACTCTGGAAAAATCCGATATGATGGAATTAACATTGAAAAAATAAAAAAACAGGATTTAAGAGAATCTCTTGGAATTGTACTACAGGACACACACTTATTTTCTGGAACAGTTGCCGACAACATCAGATACGGAAGACTTGATGCTACAGATGAAGAAGTACATGCAGCCGCAAAACTTGCCAACGCTGACCATTTTATAAAACACTTGCCACAAAGCTACGACACTTACTTAAGCGGTGATGGTTCTAGCCTTTCACAAGGACAGCGGCAATTATTGTCAATAGCAAGAGCAGCAATCGCCGATCCACCAGTCTTAATTCTGGATGAAGCAACTTCAAGCATTGATACAAGAACAGAAAAAATTGTACAGGAAGGAATGGACAAGTTAATGGTGGGAAGAACAGTTTTTGTAATCGCCCACAGGCTTTCAACTATCAAAAATTCCGATGTGATAATGGTACTTGATCAAGGAAAAATTATCGAACGTGGAAATCACGATGAACTGATTGCACAAAAAGGAACTTATTATCAGCTTTATACAGGTGGATTTGAAAATCAGTAAATTAAATTATTTAATTTTTAATTGTGTTAATAAAGCAATATTCATGAAACTAAAGTATTTATTAAAATACTTAAAATAAAAGAGTGGTATTATCCACTCTTTTTAATCAACAAAAAACAATTTTAATAATGTCCTCTGCAAGAAATTATCCATAAAACTCCATTTTCATCAATGGCATAGACAAGCCTGTTAGTTTCGTCAATTCTTCGGCTAAATCCTTTTCTATATTTCAAAGCTTCAGGTTTGCCTATTCCATTCAATACTCCATTTCTTTCAATATCTTTTATGAGTTCATTAATCCTTTTTAAAGTTTTTTTATCTTGAGATTGCCAATATAAATAATCTGCCCAGCCATCATCAGTCCATAATTTATTCATCATCGACCTCTATTAAATCATGAACTTGCCCTTTTCCACTTTTCATCTGAGAATGCCATCTATCCTTTTTTGTAAGAATTTATTTTTATTTAAAAATTTTCTTTAAAGGTTTCAAACATTTTCTGAACTTCATTATCATTATAAATATCTTCATAAGCATTAACAATAATTTCAAGTTCTTTTAAAAAATCTTTTTTAGAAATTATTTCTATATTTTCTTTTTCTCTTTTATCTTTTTTTTGAATTAACCTTTCTGCTTCTTTTTTTGTTATAAAATCACTGATATACTTATCAGAACTTTTTCTATCTCCATAAAATATTCCACGTTCTCCAACTAACAATTTTCCATTAGACCCCATACCTCTACAGTAATATTCAATATTTATACTCAATTTATCTATAGTTAACTTATAAATTTCATTATATCCATCATCAATAAAATAATTTTTTAGATTTATTCCAAATTTTTTTTGTGGATTAGATAAAAACTCTTTTAATACATCTTTCCCTAATAAATATGATAGAAATCTCTTTAGTATATTTATATCTGAATATCCTATCTTTTTTTTATGAAAATTTATAGCTCCGATATTGTATTGATTTTCTTTTTTGACATAATTAATTAAAAAATTTCTTAATCTGTCTCTTTCAAATATACTATTTAAATCCATATTTATTTTATATTTTTTTGATTCATCTATATGATTGACATAATTTAAAAATTCCTGCTCTACAAAAGCTATCATATCAGAATATTCATTCATATGTTGCAAGTGATACATTAAAAGATAACATAACATCTCTTCATAAGTATAATATACCCTTTCTATATCTTCTATTTCATTTTCATATTCAAAAATATACAATGCTGTCTCATCTTCATCATTCCACCCGATATTTATACCTAATCCTTGATATTCTCCACTTCTTACTTTTTCATTATTAAAATATATATCTGACATTATATATGGAAAATTACCTATTTCATTAATTACATTTACTAACAAATCATATTTATTCATTTTTAATTTCTCAAAATAATTATCTTTTATTTTCTTAATTCCCATTTTTATATTCTCCTTAATAATAAGTTTATTCTTGTACATCAAAATGATAATTTTTAATTTCTACTCCTCCCGTTTTTGTACTGTACCCAAAATCTTGGACACAAGATTGGAGGTGCAGTACACTCCTATTATTTCAATATTCGGATCTCTTTTTAATATTTCATTTACAACATCTTCTGTTTTAAATCCTTGAAAATCAACCTTTTTTTTGCTATATCAGTAATTTGAGGTTTTAAATCTTTAGGTACATCTAATTTAATTCCATTATTTGATATTTTTGATGCACAAAAAATCATGATATTTCTAACTTATATTTAGAAAATAATTCATAATTTCATCTATTTTTTCTATATTTTCTTGAAAAGTTGTATTTTCATTATCGTAATAGAAAGAAATTATTTTTGCATCACTTACTCTATATATTTCAAATGAAACATTTTTATATGGTGCACAATACGGGTTAGCTATTACAATAGACGCCCAGTATTTCTCTTTTTCTAAAATTATATAGTATTCTTCTTCATTGTCTTCAACTACATCTATCACTATACTGTTTAATCTCAATTTTTCTCTTTTATTTTTTAATATTTCCATAATATTTTCTTTTAAATTTGCAATCTTTCGCATTTTATTTTTCTCCTTTTATTTCAATATTATATACTTCTGGCATTTCTTTAATTCCTTCTAACCCCTTTTTTCGATTAAGCTTATCTAATGGGGAGCCTGGTCCAGAAATTATTCCCCATTTTTCATTACCACCTAATTTAACAGAATCCATATTTATATCGAATTCTACAAAAATAGAGCCATTTTCTATCTCAGACTTTTTTAATGTAACAGCCAGTTTCTCCACTTTCTTCATCCATTACGACATCTGCAAACTTGTCTGTGCTTATGCTTCCTGTTGTTATACTCGTATTCTGTAATAAAGTGGCTTCAAATCTTCCAATGTTTCCTGTTACTTTTCCACCTTCCTGGTTGAAGCCTCTTATTATCATTGTTCCTGTGTTGTTATATACTTCATCCACATTGCTGAAACTTCCATTATGATGTATCGTTTCAGATGAAAATAAACAACTATCTTAATATTGAAAACATAAAAAATTTATATGGTTCTTTAGGTTTGTATTTTTTTATAACTTTTAAAATATCTTCTTTGTTCTTATAATAGATATTTCTATCCAAACCATTACTATCATCTATTAAAAAATATTCATCTTCACATTTTGAGTAATCATATTCTCCAGGCTTATATAATGTTATTCCACCTGAAATAACTCTACCATAATAATATTTACCTCTTTTACCTATTTCTATTATTTTACATCCATCTTCCCATTCTAAAAAGTATTCTCTTTTTTTTAACTTAAAATCAAATCTATCCCAGTAAAATTCTTTAGGTACATAAAAATTATTTATTAGCAACTTTAAAATGACTAATAGAAAAAATATTTTTATTATTTTTAAGAATGTATCAAGAAAGCTTTCTTTTTCTATAGAAAATATTATTTCTAGGGTTTTTATTATTTTTTTTAACATAATAGGACATCCTTTAAAAATTTAATTCATATATTATTTTTTTTGTAATGATCTTTTTATTTCATTTTCTATCTCTAATAATGAATTTAAAGTTTTATTTATCTCGATTTCTTTTTTTCGCGTTTCAATTCCAACAATCAATTCTCTTCTTTGAAATTTTTGTGAACCAGAAGCTAGTACATTACCCACATCATCAAAAGTATCTTTATATTGGATTAATACAGTTATATTTGTTTTATATTTTACGGCTCTTTGTCAAGAGTGGGGGTAATAAGAAATAAAACAATAGGGGGAATACTCCCCCCGTCATTGTTTTTCTACTTTCCATACACTTCATTTATTCTTTTTTCATTTATTCCAAAAAAGTAGGTCAGTATAAATCCTCCCAAATATGCCCCCATCATTGCGGCGATAAAAAAGAAGTGAGTTCCTTTTGCAACTGTTAAAAATCCAAAGAATCCCAGTATACTTGTCTTTTCTGTACTCAGATTAAAAAATGCAACCAGAGCTCCTCCAGCTCCTGCCCCTATACATGCTGTAATAAATGGCCGTATCAAAGGCAATGTCACTGTATATATAAGAGGTTCTGTCACTCCAAGTATACTCACTGGAAGAACACTTCTTATTACTTTTTTCATTTTTCTATTTTTTGTTTTAATAAATATTGCAAATGCCGCACCTATCTGTCCTCCTGATGCCATCATAAGAATCGGTAAAATATAATTCAGCCCTCTTGTAGGCCCTTCAGGATCATTTAAAATGCTATTTATTGAGATAAGTGCTCCCTGCAAACCAACCAGCGATAAAGGAAAATACAAAACAGACAGCACAAGTCCTCCCAAAATTTCCTTCTGTTCAAACAAGACATTTAGACTTCCATATATCTGTTTTATTAACAGTCCACCAAATGGCTGTGTAATAAAAATAACCACAAATGCTGAAATAATTAATGTCAGCAAAGGAACAAAAAAATCCTTCAATATTCCAGGTATTATTCTTCGTAGCCCTCTTTCTACAAAAGCTGCCGTTATTCCCGCAACTAAAGCAATCAGTAAACCACCTATCTCAGGGAAATAAGGCTTATTGCTGAAGGGAAGTATTACCGGTAATCTGTTAACCATTCCCAGTAAAGGCATAGCTGAATTACCGACAAACAGCAGTCCTATAACTCCTCCTAAAATCTTATTTCCTTTAAATTCCTTTGTGGCATTCATACATACGAAAACTGGAAGATATGCATATGCCATCCAGCCTATTGTCTTTAAAACCTGATACCACCATGTTCCTATGAAGATTTTTCCCTCAGGCAGAACATCAGCTATATTTGTAACTCCCTGTATAAATCCTGCCGCAACAAGTACAGGAAGCAGAGGAAGGAATACATTCAGAATTTTTCTCAGAAATCTGGAAAATGGACTTATTTTCTTAAGTTCTTCCAGTTCCCTCCTCTTTTCCTCCTTAATTTTTTCCTTTTCAATTTTTTCAATTTTCTGGGAAATTTCAGAGCTTATTTTCTGTATTTCCTGCGATTCCTTCTGTTCCCTGCTTCTTTCCCTTTCCTCTTCTGTTACTTCGTTCAATCTTGTTCTTGTTATTTTAGAAAGCTCTTCTCCTATAAGATTTACTCTGTCCGCCCTGAAAAGTATCTTAATTACATTCCCTTCTTCAGCAGAAACCCCAAGAGCTTCCCCTATTTCCATAAAATTAGTTATTTCAACTTTATTAAGCTTTTTCAGTTTTATAATAAGTTCTGTCTTATAGACGGAATTTGACACTATATTTCTCTTTCCGCCTGAAAGCTCCACTATTCGCCTTGCTATATCAATATTATCCATTTTTGCTCCTCTTTTTTATATTTTAAAAAGTGTCAGCAGGCTATTTCCCTTCAGGAACCTTATATGCCTGACTGCAAATAGGACATTGTAAATATTCATGTTTTCCACTTATAGGAAATACAGGTATAAAAAACAGTGTGAACCATGTTCTATGCTGCATAAATTGCCAGTCAGAAGTGTTATGGCATCTCTCACAATAATAAGAACCAACTGTTCCCATATTTTTATATATTGTTTTGCTTCCAAAAAGAATTATCATATTTCCTCCTATATTTCTAAGTTAGTCATGTCTAACCATAAATTTTATTTTTCTATTTCCAATAATTTCAGTCTCAAGTCTTCTTCAAGTACTTTTTCTTCAACTCCTGCAGGTGCCCCTGTCATAAGATCCTGTCCTTTATTTGTTTTAGGGAACGGTATTACTTCCTTAATAGAAGATTCCTTCAGCATTGCCATAAGCCATCTGTCTATACCAAATGCAAGTCCTCCATGAGGTGGAACTCCATATTTCAGCACTTCAAGGAAGAATCCAAATTTTTCCAACTGTTCCTCTTTACCAAGCCCCAGTTTTTCAAATACCTTTTCCTGTAATTTTTCATCGTGGATTCTTATACTTCCTCCACCGATTTCATAACCATTTAATACCATATCATAAGAATCTGTCTTTATTTTTTCCAGTTCATCTGTATCCAGATATTTTCTATCTTCAGCCTTTATGGAAGTAAATGGATGGTGCTGTGCTTTATATCTGTTTTCTTCTTCACTCCATTCAAACATTGGGAAATCCACTACCCATAAAAATTTAAATGCATCTTTATCTATCAGACCAAGATCTTCTCCAAGTTTCAATCTCAATGCTCCCAGCCCGTCATGTACAATTTTATAGCTGTCTGCCAGAATCAGTGCAATTTCATTATTTTTTATACCAAGCTTTTCAATAATCTCTTTCATTTTATCTTCACTGAAAAATTTAGCTATTGGTGAGTTTATTTCTCCCTTTTCATCTATTTTTATATAAGCCAGACCTTTTGCCTTGAAGTATGTTTTCACATAATCTTCCAAATCCTTTATATGTTTTCTTGAAAATTTTTCTCCTTCAGGTGCCACTATAGCTTTTACTTTTCCACCGTCTTTTACTGCATTTTCAAATACTGAAAAACCTGCATTTGCTGTTTCTTCAGACAAATCAATAAGTTTCATATCAAATCTCAGATCAGGTTTGTCAGAACCATAGTTATTCATTGCATCATCATAGGACATTCTTTCAAATTTTTCTGTTATCTCATGACCTGTTACATCCTTGAATACTCTTTTTGCCAGCTCTTCCATTGCAGTTATTACATCTTCCTGCTCCACAAAAGACATTTCCACATCAAGCTGAGTAAATTCAGGCTGTCTGTCTGCCCTCAAATCCTCATCCCTGAAACATTTTGCAAGCTGATAATATTTATCAATTCCCGCAACCATAAGAATCTGCTTGAACAGCTGAGGTGACTGAGGCAATGCATAAAAATCCCCTTTGTTTGTTCTGCTTGGAACTACAAAGTCTCTTGCTCCTTCAGGTGTAGCCTTTGCCAGTATTGGAGTGTCTACATCAAGAAATCCGTTTTCATTCATAAATTTTCTTATTGAGAAAAGCATGTCATTTCTCTTTATTATATTATTCAGCATTTTTGGTCTTCTTATATCAAGGTATCTATAAGTAAGTCTTATATTTTCATTCAGGTTTCCTGTTTCGTCTATTTCAAACGGAAGCTGCTTTGCCTGACTCAGAATTTCTATTTCTTTAGGCTGTACTTCGATATCTCCTGTAGGAATGTTAGGGTTCTTACTGCTTCTTTCTACAACAGTTCCTTTTACTTTTATTACCCATTCATTCTTATATTTTTTTGCTTTTTCAAGCATTTCTTTTCCAGAAACTTCTTCATTTACAAATATCTGTGTAACTCCGTATCTATCTCTTAAATCAATAAATACAAAATGTCCTTTATCCCTTATCTTTGAAATCCATCCTGACAGGACTACTTCTTCTCCGACATTTTCAATTCTTAATTCATTTAGTTTATAATTTCTATACATTTCTTCACCTCTATCTTAATTTTAAGCCATTGTTTTAATATTTTATTGAATTTTTTCAAAAAAGATTAAAATTATTATTTTTCTGTAATTTTAACCTTTAACTATCTCTATCACTTCATCAAGAGAATACTTTTCCTGCTCCCCTGTACTGAATTTTTTCAATGTGACAACATTTTCTTTCTGCTCATCTTCCCCTAAAATCAGCACATATTCCGCATTGATTTTATTTGCTTTTTTCATCTGTGCTCCAAAGCTTTTCGGATTATAGTCAAAACTTGCCTTAATGTCATTTTTTCTTAATTCTTCCAGAGTTTTTATAAAATATTCCTTCGTATCATCAAAATATACTACATATACTCCATTTTCCTTATTTCCAATAAGATTTTCATCCATAAGCATTGCTATTCTTTCCATTCCTGCCGCAAATCCTATTGCAGGTATTTTCACATTATCAAGGATTTCAAGAAGCCTGTCATATCTTCCACCTGCAAGGACTGTCGCCTGTGCTCCAAGTTTGTCAGATTTTATTTCAAATACAGTATCTGAATAGTAATCCAGCCCTCTTACAAGTTTAGGATTTTCAACATATTTTATATTCAGCAGTTCAAGATATTTTTTTGTATCCTCAAAATACTTCTTACTTTCCTCATCCAGATAATCATACAATTTTGGTGCATCCTTAAACTGTTCCTGATCTCCCTTATCCTTGGAATCTAATGCTCTTAAAGGGTTTTTCTCGTATCTTTTCTTTGAATCTTCACTCAGTTTATCAAGCCTTCCAGCCATGAAAGCCTTCAAATCTTCAATATATTTTTTTCTGGATTCTATATTTCCAAGACTGTTTATTTCAACTGTCAGTCCTGTTATTCCCAGTTTTTCCAGAAATTCACATCCCATTCTTATTATTTCTGCATCAAGATAAGGACTTCTTATTCCAAATATTTCTGCTCCAACTTGATGAAATTCCCTGTATCTTCCCTTCTGAGGTGCTTCGTATCTATACATAGGACCGTTATAGAACCATTTTACAATTGGATCTGATTTGTGCAGACCAGCCTCAAGATAGGCTCTTACAACTCCCGCTGTCCCCTCTGGACGCATTGAAACACTTCTGTTACCCTTATCCTTAAATTCATACATTTCCTTTGATACCACATCTGTTTCATCCCCGACACTTCTTCTGAAAAGCTCAGTTTCCTCAAGAATTGGAGTTATTATTCTCTCAAATCCATATTTTGAAAACACTTTTTTCGCTGTATCAACTATAAAATCATATTTTCTCACATCATCAGAATGTCTATCCTTCATTCCCTTTAAAACACTTATCATATTATATCCCTTCCTCCAGAATAATTTCCATCATTCTGCCGTTTATTTCTTCAATACTTCTCAGGCTATCATTTTCTACACAGTCTACAACATTCCATTTATACTTCATAGCCAGTTCTTTTGCTATATTATAGGCATTTCTTAAATATTCAGCATCCTGCTCATGTATATCTTTTACTTTATCACCTGTTATTTTATTTTTCCTGTTTTGCATAAGTTTCTGACTGACATCAAAAGGTATATCCAGAAAAAATACTAAATCAGGCTCCGGAATTCCTATTTTATTCCATTCCAGATCCACAAGCCAGTCCAGGTATTTTTCCCTTTCTTCCCTATCCTTAATTTTAGATGCCTGATGAATCATATTGGAAATAGTGTATCTGTCACTCAGTACAATACCTCCATTACTATAGAACTCTTCCCATTCTGTCTTAAATGAAGCAAATCTGTCTACCGAAAATAGAACTGAAGCCGCATAGGCATTTACACTGTCTGCCTTTTCTCCAAACTCTCCTGCAAGATACATTTTTACCGGTTCAGAAGCTTTACTTTCATAATTTGGAAAAGATATCTTCTTTACTTTTTCCCTGCCTTTTATTTCACGCAATTTTTCATATAAAAGTCCTGTCTGTGTCTGTTTTCCACTACCATCAGTACCCTCAATAATTATAAGTTTTCCCATTTTTATCCTACCTATTTTCTTGTATTTTTTTTACTTTTCTTCGACATAGAAGTGATTTACCAATGCAGCTAATAAATCAGGTCTTGTAATTGAATTAAGAAATATCTGTTCGACTATTCTGTCATTTAAGTCAGAAATTATAAGATTTCTATATTTATTTATAAAAATTCTGTTTTCTGAACAACTGTAAATCTTATCTTCTATTTTTATATAATCTTTTGCCAAAAGTATTTCACATTTTTTTAAAGTAGTGTATATTTTTTCAGAATTCTCTGACATAATTTTTTCAAAAACCACTCCTATAAGTGGAATCATTGAGACAATTCCAGTTATAAGTTCAAGTATTTCCTGCTTTTTCTTTTTCCCTGCTTGTCATAAAACCGTCTTCATAAAGATAAACAGTCGGTTTTTCTATAAAAACTACTAAATTAAAAATAAAAATTATAGTGCATAATATAAAAACCGGTAAAGCAACTACAGGAATAGGTGTCTGTTCAGAATTTTTATCAGAAAGGCTTAAAAAATACACAATGATTCCACCTATTCCAATTATACCTACCCAGATGGCCAAAATTAAATCATATGATAATTTCCTTGTAAGCAGAACTGCTTTCAGTTTTTCTGTATTTATGCTATTTTTTCTTATAATTTTTTATCAATATTTCCCATGTATTAAATTTCTCCCTAAAAACTTTATCAACTTATATTTTACCAAACTTTTTAATTTTTTTCTATAAAAAAATGCCAAAACTGAATTTAAAGCATGTTATGAATTTTTTTATTGCTATTGTTTTTTATTTAGAATATAATAACATTAGTATATAAATCAGAAAAGTTAAGAATTTGATAAGAGTAATTATTTTTATAAAACATTTCTTACAATGAGATGTACAATTCTTCAAACAGTTACAAAATAAGCTTTTTATATAGTTTTAGTTGATGGCAACTATTTAATCAAAGAATATCAAGAAGAGCGGATGTTCATTGTTAAAGGAGACAGAAAATCGTTAACCATTTCTACTGCTTCACTTGTGGCAAAGGTTAGAAGGGGCAGAATACTTTGTGAAATTTCAAAAGAATTTCCTAAGTATAAATTTAAGAAACACAAAGCGGACAGGACTAAAAATATAGGAAGAGATTTTTGAAAAAGATATTGAGCGATAAAAGGTAGTTAATAAATTTAATATTGAACACAATTTAAATAAAGAAGGTGAAAAGTATGGGAAACAAAATAAAACCTTTATTAGAAGGATTTAAGTATCAAGAAATAGCAACAATATATTGTATATTAAAATATATTAGTAAAAAAAATTTGGAAATATATATAGAAAAACAAAATGAAGAAGATGCTCAGGTTATTTTAGACAAGAAACACATAATAGATTTACAGTTTAAAAATAAAATTGGAAAACAAATAACTATAGAAGAATTTTGTAAATGGTTAAGTAATTTTGAAGGCAATAAATTGGATATTCACTTATTAAAAAAATTAGTTGAAGATAAAAATAGAAAAATAATTTTTATGACTTCGGGAAGATGTAAAGATGATACTTATATTTTTACTGATAAAGGTAAAAAAAATTTAACAAAAAAAGATCTAACAAAAATTAAAGAAAAACTAAAAAAAGTGAAAGCAGATGGAGTAAAATTAAAGGAAGAAAGAGAAAAATTTCAAAAAGGATATATTGAAAATTTAGAAGACAATGATTTAAAAGAAGCACTAAGTAGGGTCGAAATACAAGAAAATTTTGATGAAGAGCGATTAAAAGATGAAATAACTAAACTTTTTCAAAAAAATTTTTATATATCTAAAAATAGCATAGATTTAGCTGTAGGTGAAATGAAGAAGTTAATGTTTGAAAATTTTGGGAATGATAATTCAATTACAGATGAAATAATTGCAATAATTGATAAATATAGAGAGAATAAAATTTCAAATCCAGAACATATAAAGCGAAAAGAAGAGAGTAGATGTATAGATATATTAGAGGAAAATAAAATTCTACTTTTAACTGGTGTTACATATTGTGGGAAAACTGAGTTAGCAAAAGAGATTGCTCAAGAATATCGAGATAAAAATTATGAAACAATAATTGATTCAAATATAGAAAAAATTTTTTCTTTTGGTATTAATGACAGAAAAATACAAAATAAGTTACTAATATTAGAAGATCCATTCGGTAATGTAGAAGTTTCTACAAATAAGAATAATATTTTATCAAAATTTCGAGAATTAGTAAATGAAGTTAGTAAAAAGAATAACAGAAAGTTAATAGTTACAACTCGTAAAGATATTTTATTTGAAACAATGAAAAAAAATAAAATAGAAGATTGTAAAATTAATAAATATAAATGGATTGATTTGACAAATAAAAATAGCGATGAAGTAAAGCAATTATGGAAATTACACACTAATAATTCAATAGAAATGGAAGAAATGTATAATAAAATTTCAAGAGAACTTAATAAAAAGGAAAAAAATTTGCAATTTGGACATATTACAAATATTTTTAATAGTATAGAAAAAGAAGAATTAAAAGAAAAATCTCTAGAAGAAATTGTTAAAATGGCAATGATTGATTCTGAAACAATTGCAGGAATAATAAGAGAAAGAGGAGATTTAGCAATAGAATTTTTTATTAAATTAGGAATGATTTGTAATACTAATAAATCTATTTCAAAAAAAAGATTAAAAAATGTTTTGAACACTAAAAATGATATTGAAAATTATGAAAAAAAATTAAAAAAATTTCTAAATTTAGAAAGTAATATTAATGATGAATGGAATAGTGAATATCAAAAAGAGTTTGATTATTTAAAAAAAAGAGGATTAATAAAAGAAGATTACAATGGTGAAATAACTTTTGCACACCCAATATATCATTATGCAAGTTATATGTTACTTGAAGAAGAATATAGGGAAACGAGAGAAAAAAAGGAATTATTAATAGTTAAAATAGAAAAGCTTTTATATTTTCCGTTTTCAGATATGAATCTTTGTACATTAGATTTTATTGAAAAATTATATAAAAAAACTTTAGATGAGGAGTTAAAAAGTATTATTTTAAATGGATTAGATAATATTTTTCCAAGTGTAAAGGCAGAAGTGGTAACTTTTTTTAGTAATAATTTTGAAATTTTGTCAAAATTATCAAAAAAAGAGCAGTATGATTTTTTATATAAGATTTCTGTTAATAGACAAATTAGATGGAATAAAGGGATAGCGTATTATGATTTAAATACAAGAGAAGAATTTGAAAAATTTGAAAAGTATTTTAATTGGAATATTTCCCAATCAAATAATATTAATAGTAAAAATTTAAATGATGATCTTTCTTCTGAAGAAATATTTGGTTTGATAAATGAACCGCAAGTAAGTTTAGAAATTTTAGAAAAAGGTCTAGAATATGACGAAATTTTTATTCGTAGTATTGCAATTGGGAAAATTTTTGAAAGATATGCTTATAATTTAAATGAAATTGATAAATATTTAGTTAATTATGAACATCCTGATTATATTTTTAGTATACTTATAAATGCAGTTGTAATTTGGGATAAATATACTCTTGAATTTAAAGGTAAAATTAGAAGTTTAATTTTAAAAAATTTATCAAACATAGTTTTAATGTTAAAAATACGTTATTTTTTATCAGATTATTCGTTAAAAATTTTAGAAACAGAAGAAGATTTAAAGAAAAAAATGTGGGAAAGATGGTTTGGAATTTTAGAATTTTATTTTGACAATTGTTCTTTTGAATATGCAACTATGAATAATATTACTTTAACAAAGGATGCAATTTTTTCATTAGATTATGTAACAGAAAAAAAGAAAGTTATTGAATTTGCAGAAAAATGGCTTGGTTGGTTAGAGCAGTTTGAAATCCCCAATACTGAAGAGTTTTATGATTTTTTAGAGGAATCAAAGAAATTTGCAGAACCATATAAACATCATTTTTGGATTATGATTTATTTATTAGAAGGAATAGAAAAGAAGGACGAGTGTAGAAAAGAGCTATTTCAAAAAATTTTAAAAACAAAGTCCACATTTATACTAACTGTAAGTATTTGGGTAGCTGTTAATAGATGGAATGATTTATATGATGATGAAAAAAATATGATATTAAATTTATTAAAAAGCGATAGGAATGATGTGAAATGGATAAAAGCAATTTCATTAAATATAGATAATATTCCAAATGAAATACAAAAAGAAGTATTAGAAATAGAAATAAATCAGAATATACCTGAAATTGTAGATAAGTTAATAGAAGAGAATATTTTAGAAGAATGTTTAAATATATATTGCGGTTACTCACAACCTTTATATTGGATGGGATATCATCATCAAAATTCTGAATTATGGGATGAAGTTATTTTGGAAGTTTTAAAAAGAGATCAATTGAATAAATCTTATGAGATTGCATTGAGAGAATTTATTGATTGGATAAATGAAGATAAGAGGGAAGATGTAGAAGGTCTTTTAAGAATTTATGATTTAGAAATATATAAAAATACAGAAAAAAGGAGAAAAATTTTTGAAGAATTATTACAATTAATAGTTACAAATAAAATTAATATAATATTTTTTAACGGTAGAATTCCTTGTGAAATAGGAAGAGAATTATGGAATAAATTTTTTCAATATTTAAAAAAAGAAGTTGTTCAGGAATATGATTTTTTCATAAAAAAAATCGCTGAAAAAATAGAAATTATAGAAAGAAATTATGAAATTGAAGAGATATTTGAAAGAGATGTAGCTTTAGATATTTTTAAAAAGATAGAGTTAGATAAAAAAGATTATGATACAAACAAATTTGAGAATAAAAACGATAAAAAAATTTATAAATTAGAAAATTGGAATAGTTAAAAAATTAATGGCTCTTTGCCGAGAGTATGGGTGAAAAAAGTTCGATAACCTTAAGAGATTCTAAGCTGAATAAGCTTTTTAAGGTTGTCGAATTTTTTTATCCC
>CALEXX010000032.1 GCA_937925095.1 uncultured Leptotrichia sp. | reverse complement strand
ACTTTTCCTAAATTCATTTCCTGTTTTACATTGTAAAATTTTAAATAATTCAAAATATAGTTTTCATATTAATTTTTAAGATTTTTTTGAGACAAACTCTTCTACATTAAATTTAAATTTTTTGAGACAGTCTCACAGATAGGAGAAAAAATGAATATAGTCGCACCGGCAGGGAATTATGAAAAATTAGAGGCGGCAATAAAGGCAGGAGCAAATGAAGTATATTTTGGTCTTAAAGGTTTTGGAGCAAGAAGAAATAACCAGAATCTTAACATAAAGGAAATACTTGATGGAATAGATTATGCACATTTAAGAGGTGTTAAGACTTTACTGACTTTAAATACAATAATGAAAGATGTTGAAATTGATTCGGCATATTATAATATAAGTAGAATATATGAACATGGAATAGATGCTGTAATAGTACAGGATTTAGGATTTGTAAAATTTCTTAAGGAAAATTTTCCTGAACTGACAATACACGGAAGTACACAAATGACGGTGGCAAACCATGTGGAAGCAAATAAACTGAAAGAACTGGGACTTAGCAGGGTGGTACTTGCAAGGGAACTGTCATTTGAAGAAATAAAAAGTATAAGGGAGAAAACTAATATAGAGCTTGAAATATTTGTTTCAGGATCATTATGTATTGCCTATTCGGGAAACTGCTATATAAGCAGCTTTATAGGAGGAAGAAGTGGAAATCGTGGCCTTTGTGCATATTCATGCAGAAAAAAATTTCAGGATGAAGAAGGAAATAAGGCATACTTTTTAAGCCCAAATGATCAGCTGCTTCAGACAGAAGAAATTAACAAGTTAAAAGAAATAGGAATTGATGCAATAAAAGTTGAAGGAAGAAAAAAGTCAAATGAGTATGTTTACGAAACAGTAAGCTATTATGACAACATACTGAAGGGAAAACCTAGACCGACTGAAAGTTACAAACTATTTAACAGGGGATATTCAAAAGGATATTTTTACTTGGATAATAAACTTATGAATTTTAAGTATTCTTCAAATTTCGGATATTTTCTAGGGGCAAGAATTGAAAATAGCAATAATTTTAAAATAGATGATGAACTTATTTTAGGTGATGGAGTTCAGTTTGTAGATGAAGATTTTGAAAAAATTTCAGGAGAATATGTAAGCAGAATAACAATAAGAGGGGAAAAAGTTCAGAAGGCTGAAAGAAACGATATTGTTTCAATTGGAAAATTACCTGAAGGGACAAAATATATTTATAAAAATTATTCCAAGGAAATAAATGACAGAATAATTCATAATTTAAAAGTTTCTAAAAGATTTTCATCTGTTGATGCAGAATTATATGCAGAAAAGGGAAAAGAAATGGTACTGAAGTTTTCTTTAAATAATTTAAAGGGAGAAAGAATATCAGCAATAAAAAAGGGAAATGTGATAACTGAAGATGCCAGAAAAGAAATTACAAAGGAACAGATTGCGGAAAAACTGGGAGAATTAGGAGAAACAACATTTGAACTGGGAAATGTAAAAATAGATTATGACGGAACTTCTTTTATTCCTTTCAGTGAACTGAAAAATCTAAAGAGGGAATGTATAAAGCAGCTTAAAATAGAACTTCTGAAATCATATAAAAGAGCAGGAAGTCCTAAAAAAGAATATTTATTTAATAATGAAAAAATAGAAAAAGAACCTCTATTTTCGGCACTTGTTTCAAATAAGGAACAGGAAAAGGCTTGCCGTGAAGCAGGTATAACTAAAATTTATTATAAGCAATATGATGTGGCAAAGGAAAAAAATCTTGATAAAACTGATAAAATAAAATTAGATACAAATCTTGCGTCAAATTTGTATCAGGCTGTGATGGGGGAAAAAAAAGGATTAAAGGGACAGTCGCTTGACTGGAATCTCAATGTATATAATAACTATACGTTAGATTTATTTTCAGAATTTGATAACCTTGAAACTGTATTTTTATCACCTGAACTGAATTATAAGCAGCTTAAAAATATAAAGTCTGATAAAATAAAAAAAGGAATGGTAATATACGGATATCTTAAGGGAATGTATATCGAGCATAAAATATTTGATAAAGAGTACAAGGAACTGAAGGGAGAGCATTACGATAGATATAAAGTACTGAAAAATGATTTGGATAATATTGAACTTTACCTTGATAAACCTATGAACCTTATTCCAAAGCTGGATTTAATCAGGGAATTCAATTTTGATGAACTGAGAATGGATTTTACATTTGAAACACCTCAGGAGGTAAAGAAAATTATAGGAAGTCTGAAAACAAAAAAAGGAAATTATAATCCTTATTCATTTGAAAGAGGAGTATTCTAATACGTGGAAAGAGGTTGTCTGAATTGGAAACTATAAAAAATAAGGGATATGTGGAAAAGCTGTATGTACTGCTTGGAGCATCAATTTTTATTCATTATGCTTTATTAGTGCTGGTATCTCTTTCGATACTGACAGAGATTTTTGTGTCTGGAGAATATAAGAAAATTTTAAAAAACAAATCTTTAATGATTGTGGAAGCAGTTTTAGGATTTTCAATAATAATGTCAATAATATACAAAAATTATTATGGACTGATGGCAGTTCCAATTTTACTTTGCCTTATGGTTGGAAGGTATTATACCCTTATAATCGATGATAACTTTAAAAAAAATAATTTGGAACTTATTGCAAAATTTTCAGTAGTGGCGTTTTTTATAAGTATAGTGGAATATTTTGTGACAAAAAGCAGGGCAGGATATTTTGCCTATCTGAATCCTAACTATCTTGGAAGCATAATGATGCTTGCGGCAATAATAAATCTGTACTTCTTTTTTGAAAAAAAATCAAAAGTAAACTTTGCCATATTTATTTTAAATATAGTAACATTGCTTTTATCAGGCTCAAGAACGGCTTTAGCGGCAGTAGTGGCAGGAATAATTGTATTATTTTATTTTTATCTGAAAAAGAAATATTTTATTGGATGTATTTGTTTATTTATAGGATATATTGCAGGAGTATATTTTGGAAGGGTGCCATTTTTAAGACTTGACAGTTTGGGGGAATATTTTAAGTTAAGAAAGGACATAATTAAAATAGCCCTCGGAATTTTTAAAAAGACAAATCTATTATATGGACATGGGAATTTTTATTACTACAAATATACTAATTATGTATATCCTCATTCGCATAATGTTCTTATGGAATCACTTTTAAGTTATGGATTATTAGGAACAGCTGCATTATCAGGAGTATTTTTGAAATATTTATATGAAGTAATGAAGGGAAATAAAAGGAATACATTGAAAATAGCTCTGCTTATAGGAACAGTAGTACATAATTCAGCAGATTTCACTATTTTCTGGATACAGACAGTTCTTCTTTTTATACTGGCTTTTTCCTATAATGAAGAAAAAGAGTAAATTAATGAGTACTTTAAAATGAAAGATAATAACTTTTTAGAGATAGATTAAAAAAACACAGTACTGACTCAAATTCAGACTGTGTTTTTTATTTATATTCATATTTTATTTTATAATGTTACAGTTAATAACTTTTTTAGTCTATGAATAATAAATTTACAACTTTTTCAAGATAAGGTATTTTAAATTCTTTTTCTACAAGAGCAGATATTGCTGCAATTATTTGGAAAATTGACAATATAGCTGTAAAAATTAAAAATACAAAAGTCCCTAAAACAACTACAATGTTTAATGCAAATGCAATAACAGTAACTACACTAAGTGCCAAAGTCTGTTTTGCGTAATTTCTTACAAAATCATTTTCACCTTCTAAAATTAATGCTACTATTGGTACTATAAGATTTATTCCTGGCAGGAAATAAGAAAGATTAATTAAAAATGCAGCTGCGTTAGCTCTTAAACCTGCGATAGATCTTTGTTCTTTGATATTTGAGTTCATATTTTATAACCTCCTATTCTATATGATTTATTTTTTAAATTTTATCACAAAAAAAATAAAAAATCAAATTGAAATAAATGGCTAAAGAGAGTATACTGTTACTATAAAAAATAAAAAACGATAAAAAAGGAGAAATATGATATATTTTATCGGTGGATTGCAAAATAGGGAATTTAAATACTTTGATACATTAAAGAAAATAAGGGAGGAAAATCCTGGAATTATAGAGAGTTTTTTTGATGCAGACATAAAAGAGGAAGAAAAATTCCTTGAAAAAATAAGCTTCAATTCAATCTTTTCAACAGAAGAGCTTGTTGTGTTAAAAAGAGCGGAAAAACTGAAGGATTTAGAGAAAATACTTTCCTATATAACAGAACTTGATTTAAATAAAAAGGAAGTAGTAATTGATTATGCAAGGGAAGATGGGAAAATTCCCGCTAAATTAAATAAAAAGCTGGAATCATTAAAAAAGGAAAAGAAACTGGAAGTTTTTCTGTTTTTAAAGGAAGATGACAAGGATATAAAAAAATATATTCAGGAAAAACTTGAAATTACACCATCTGAAGCAGATATGCTATTGGAAATGATAGGGAAAAATCCTTTTAAGGTACGAAATGAAGTCGATAAAATAAAGGTTTACCTGAATGGAGAAAAATTTGAAATTGGTAAAATTAGAAATATAGTATCTATTCAAAAGGAATACAGAATATATGAAATGACAGAAAATATATTTTCAGGAAAAGCTCAGGAAGTTATTGATTATCTTGAAACAACAAAGGAATATATGGGGATACTTTATCAGCTTTATAATGAACTTGAAATAATGTATAAGCTTAGTAGTTTGAAAGAATCAGGAAAAAGTATTTCAGGCCAGTATAATGCTTTTAAAGCCCAGTATGAAGAAATAAAGGAAGTTTTTAAATCTAATGGAAGAATTCCTAATTACTATTCTGTATTTAAGAAAATAGAAAAATTAAGAAAGTATTCCAACAGAAATTTAAAAAAGCTTGTTTTTCGATGCTGGGAAATTGAGAAGGATATAAAGATAGGAAAAATGGGAATGGATACAGGAGTTGAGCTTCTAATAATGGAAATAGTAAGCTGTTATGGGAAAAAATAGGATGTTGATAAAGAATACAGGAAGGGAGAGTGAGTGTAATTTCCGGAATTATTGAGTTCAAAAATGTAAGTTATTTAAAAAATAATAGTATGATACTGGAAAATATATCTTTTTCCCTGAAAAAAAATAAATATAACGTTATTATTGGGAAAAATGGAAGTGGGAAATCAACAATTCTAAAACTGATTGTAGGGCTTGAAAAAATAAGTGGAGGACAGATTTTTATAGATAATGAGGAACTTGTTTATAAAAGGGATGAGCTTTATAAAATCAGGAAAAAGACAGGAATTGTTTTTCAGGAGTCAAATGAACATATAATCGGGGAAACGGTAGCTGAGAGTTTAATTTTTGGTATGGAAAATAATAGGATTCCTTTGGAGAAAATGAAGGAGAATATGGCTAAATACGTAAAATTATTTAAGCTTGAGAATATAATAGATAAAAAAACTGTAAATCTTTCAGGTGGGGAAAAACAGAAGGTGGCTCTTGCAGGAGCAGTTATAACAGAGCCTGATATTATACTGCTTGATGAAGTTACAGAAATGTGGGATAAGGTAACCAAGGAGAAAATGAATGGGATTATAGAAAAGTTTCTGGAAGATGGAAAAACAGTAGTTTCGGTAACTCACAATCCAGAAGAAATAAGAAGAAGTGACAATATTATTTTTATAACTGAAGAAGGAAAAATAGTAATAGGAAAATCAGAAGAAGTTAATGAGATACTGGAAGAGAAAAAGAGTAAGGAAACAGAATATGAAATAAATTCTGTATATTCTGCTGATTTGTCAAAAATTTCTTTGAAGGAAGAAGAGATTAAAATAAAAATTAAGGATATAAGTTATTATTATGAAAAGGAAAGAAAAATAATAGACAGTCTTTCGATTGATATTCCAAAAGATAGTATAACTGCAATTACAGGAAAATCAGGAACTGGAAAAACAACGTTAATAGAGATAATATCAGGATTGGTATTTCTGGGAGAAAATTTTTCAGGAGAAATTGGGTATAGTTTCAGGAATGAAAATAAAGAAAAGGAAGATGAAAAATTACTTCTGTATAAAAATATTTCAGAAAGAGAACTGTATGAAATAAGAAAAAGAATAGGAATAGTATTTCAGAATACCGGGGAACAGTTTTTTTCAGCAACAGTTTTGGAAGAACTGGAATATAACATAACAAAAAAATATAAAATAAAAAATAGAAAATCAAAGGAATTAAGAGATAGAATAAATGAAATAGCTGAAATATTTGGATATAATGAAAAGTTTCTTATGAAGTCGCCATTTGTACTTTCGGGAGGAGAGAAAAAGATGCTGGGATTAGCGCTTGCAGTATGTCTAGAGCCTGAAATACTTCTATTGGATGAACCAACAGGAGCACTTGATTATATTATGACAATAAAATTTATGAAAATAGTGGAAAAAATGAAAAAAAATGGAACAACCGTAATTCTTGTAACCCATGATGAAAATATAGTAAAACAGTATTCAGACTATATTTTAAAGTTGTAGTTTAAAGGGTAGGGATAAAAAAGATTTATTAAAAATAATACTGAATTGGAGAGAAAATGGGTAATATATCATTTACACAGGGAATTTATAATCCTTCAGATTCTTTTTTACATAAACTGGATCCGAGGAGTAAGATAGTAGGAGCTTTAATGCTGATAATTTCAGTACTGTCAGGTTCTTTTTTTTCATTTGAAGCTTCATTTAAAGGATATTTTTTGATTTCTGTATTCTTTTTTGTGGAAATGATTATATCAAAAATAAGTTTTACAGGAATTATAAAAAAAATAAAAATATATTTAAGTATGGGAATTATTCTTATGATTTTTAATATTTTTTTTATGAAAAGCGGATTACTTTTACTAGATTTAAAAATTTTAAAAATTTATGATACTCCTGTTCTGATTTCACTGAATGTAATTTGTCAAATATTTCTTCTCACATTAATAGTTGAAATTTTCACATCAACAACAAGTGTAAATGAAATAATGAAGGGATTTAACTATCTGACAGGAAAAAAAGGAAAAAATACAGAAATAAGTTTAATTTATACTTTTTCTATTTATTTTTTGCCTATTGTACATGAAGAATTGAAAAAGATAATAAAAATTCAGAAGAGTAGGGGAAATTTTTCAAAAATTTCAGTGAGGAATTTTAAGGAATTTTTTCTTATTGTAATCCCATTGTTTAGGCTTACTATAGAAAAAGTAAACAGAACTGCTGAAATAATGGCGGTAAAAAATTTTGTTATAAATGGAGAAATAGTTGAGTATAATAAATTAAAATGGAGTGTAAAAGATACTATTTATATAGGTGTTGTGATTTTTTTCGTTATATTTTACATTTTCCTGTTTTATTTTTAAATTTTTGTGGTATAATTTTAATAATGAAAAAAAATTCAAAATAGAATTTGTTACATTGTTTTAAAGGAGAGAGAATTATGAACTTGATAAGTGGAATTGGTAAAATCAGGCTCAATGGAAAGAAGGGATTGACAAAGAATAAGGAAATTGTCACTATACCTGAGCCTGAAATGATTTACATACCTCTGATCATTGGAGCTTCAACTGCATTTGATGTTCATGTGCAGGAAGGAGATCATGTTTGTAAAGGAACAAAGCTTGCAACAAGAACAGATATGTATGTACCTATTTACAGTCCTGTTTCAGGAACAGTAAAGGGAATAGAAAAGAGAATGCATATATCGGGTAAGGTACAAAACCATCTTATAATTGAAAATGATTTTAAAGATGAGGAAGTTGTACCATTTTCTTATGAAAATCCGGATGAACTTTCAGCAGAAGAACTAGTTGCTGCAATAAAGGAAATTGGAGTACTTGGATTAGGAGGTTCAGGATTTCCTACATATATTAAGTATGAAAATGCAAAAGACATAGACACTGTACTTATAAATGCAGTTGAATGTGAACCTTATCTTACTTCAGATTATAAAGTAATGGAAAAACATGCAAAAGAACTTATAGATGGTACTCATTTCCTAATGAAGGCAGGTCATGCTAAAAAAGGAGTAATTGCAATAAAAGTTGTAAATGACAAACTTGCAAAGAAACTTCAGGAAGCAACAGAAGGATATCAGAATATAGAAGTGGTTACAGTACCTGATGCTTATCCAATGGGATGGGAAAGAGTTCTTATAAGGGAGCTTTTTAAGAAAGAATATGATAGATTCCCAGGAGAAATCGGAATAATAGTAAATAATGCTACTACAGCAATCTATCTTTCAGAAGCACTGAGAGATAAAAAACCTATAACTCACAGAATAGTTACAATATCAGGAGAAGGAGTAAAAAGTCCTGAAAATGTGTATGTTCCAATAGGGACATCAGTAGACTATATAATAGAAAAAATCGGTGGATATGCTGAAAATGTAAATGAAATGTTTGTATTAGGTGGAGGGCCTATGATGGGTAAATCCATTGCAAATGATACTTTTGTAGTGACTACTTACAGCAACTCGATAACTGTACTACCTAAAGTAGTTGAAGAGGAACTTCCTTGTTTGAGATGTGGACTTTGTATCGAACATTGTCCGGCAAAAATACAGCCTGTACAAATTATGAATCTTGAAAAACAGAAAAATACAGAGGGTGTAATAGCAGCCTGTGCTGACAGATGTATCACATGTGGATTGTGTACATATATCTGTCCTTCTAAAATAGAAGTTACTGACTGGGTCGGAAAAGCTAAAACAAGAGTAAGTAATGCACGAAAGGCGGGGAAATAAGTATGAAGATAATTTTTAAAAGAACAACACCTACATATAGAAATCAGCTGACTACTCAGCAGGTAATGTTATATCTTACAGCAACTCTGGTAGTAGTAAGTTTGTTTTCTGTTGGGTATTATTTTACTTTGGGAGCAGATTACGGTATTAAAGCTTTGTTAATGATAATCGCATCAGTAGTTGCGGCTTATTTATGTGAAGCCGGATATTTCTATCTGCTTAAGGAAAAAGATATAAAAAAGGCAGTTAATAATTCTTTTCCATATGTTACAGCAATATTATTTGCATTAATACTGCCAATAGGAACACCGTATTATGTTGTAGTTTTCGGTAGTATTTTCTCAATATTAATAGGGAAATTACTATTTGGAGGATTTGGACAGAATATATTTAACCCTGCACTGATAGGAAGGGTATTTGTAATGATGTCTTATGGAGATAAACTTACAGCAGTACTTCCTGGAAAAGCTGTAGATGGTGTAGCTTCAGCGACTCCTACAACTATTATGTCAATGGGAAGCTGGATGGGAGACTCAAACATATCTCTTGCAAACTTATATTTAGGATTTTATAAAGGGTCAATTGGAGAAACTTTTGCAGTTGTAATCATTATTGCAGGAGTATTCCTTGCTATGAAGAAAGTTCTTGACTGGAGACTTCCTGTATTCTATATAGGGACATCTTTTGTAATAGCGTTTATTGCAGGAATGACACATGGATTATCTCCATTACACTTTGCACTGGTTCATATAGGAATTGGAGGACTTGTATTTGGAGGAATCTTCATGCTTACAGATCCTGTAACTTCACCTGTAGATCCATTTGGAAAAATATTATTTGCAGTAGGAGCGGCATTCTTCACAATGCTTTTAAGATTCAGATCAAATATGCCTGAAGGAGTTCTTTATTCTATACTGATAATGAATATGCTTACTCCTATGATTGATAAATACACTGTAAAACCTACAAATAAAGATGAAAGCAGAAAACTGATAATGGTTATAGCAGCAATGCTTGTATGTTCTTTACTCATAGCATTAGTATGGAAGGGGGCGTAAAACATGAAAAAATCATTATATTTAAGTTTCTTTTTGGCGGTAATAAGTATTATCTCGGCTTTTATTCTGTCAATGACAAATTCGCTGACTTCAGAAACAATAAAAAATGCAAGTATTGCAAAGCAGAATAAAAAACTGCAGGCAATGTTCAATGATAAAACAAAATTTACAGAAGAAGGAACTTCTCACGAAAATCCAGCAATAGAAAAGGTTTTCAAGGCAGAAGAAGATGGTAAAGTAACAGGATATGTATATAATGTAGTTACAAAAGGTTATGGAGGAAAAATTAAGTTTCTTGTGGCTATGAGTAGCGATGGGAAATACATAGCTTTTGATTCACTTGAGCATAATGAAACTCCTGGATTTGGGACTAAAATGGATGAGCCTAAGTTTAAAGGGCAGTTTAAAGATAAACCTGTTACAGATGAAATAGACGGAATCAGTGGTGCCACAATAACAACAAAGGGTCTGAAAAAAGGATTTGATGCGGCAGTGGAAGATTTTGAGAAAAATTATAAGAAATAGGAGGCAGAAATGAAAAAGTCAGAAATAATTAAATCAGGAATATTAAAAGAAAATCCTGTTTTTGTAATGTTCTTAGGTACATGTCCGACACTGGCTACAACAAATTCCCTTACAAATGCTGTAGGGATGTCGATTGCATTTGCGGTTGTACTTATGATGACAAATACAATAATAGCGGCAATAAGAAAAATAGTTCCGGATCAGATAAGAATACCGGTATATATAGTAGTAATAGCAACAGCAGTAAAATTTTGTGAAATGCTTCTTAACGCATATGCACTTCCAGTTTATGAATCATTAGGAGTATTCCTTGCACTGATAGTCGTAAACTGTATAGTTTTAGGAAGAGCAGAAGCATTTGCAAGTAAAAATACAGTAATGGATTCGTTTATGGATGCAATTGGAGTAAGTATAGGGTTTGGACTGAGTCTAATATTAATGGCGGCATTCAGGGAAATTCTTGGAACAGGTGGATTAAAGTTGAAAAGTCTTTTTGACAGTGAAAAAGTAATATTTGACATTCCTGTATTCAAAGATTATGCAGCCTCATTCTTTACTTCAGGAGCGGGGGCATTCTTAAGCTTTGGAATATTGGCGGGATTATTTAATATATATAAAAGCCATCAGGAAAAAAAGGCTGAAGAAAAAATAAAGAATGAAGCAAAGAAAAAAGCAGCTGAAAAAGCGGCTGCCAAGGAAGGTAAGGTGGCATAATGGAACTGGTAACGTTATTTATATCAGCAGTTTTAATAAATAATATAATTTTGACAAAGTATCTTGGGGTATGTCCTTTCCTAGGAGTTTCTAAAAGTGTAAAATCATCTTTTGGTATGGGACTTGCCGTAATATTTGTAATTTTTTCATCATCAGTAATAACTTATGGACTATATTATACAGTTTTAGTTCCTTATAACATGGAATATCTTGATTTGATAACATTCATACTTGTCATAGCTTCACTTGTACAGTTTGTGGAAATGGTAATTAAAAAGTTTTCACCTACACTGTATAAAGCGTTGGGAGTTTATCTTCCACTAATTACTACAAACTGTGCGGTATTGGGAACAGCTCTTTTAAATATAAGAGAAGGTTATACTTTTGCACAAATGTTAGTTAACTCAATTGCAGTTCCTGTTGGATTTATGCTTGTAATGTTAATATTTGCTACAATAAGAGAAAGACTTGAGTTATCAAAGACTCCTGAGAATTTTAAAGGGAATGCAATTTCGTTGATAGTTGCAGCATTGATGGCAATGATTATGCTTGGATTTGCAGGGGTGGTATAAAATGGCTTTAGCACCAATACTATGGGTATTGTTTTTAGTGGCAATGTTCATAACAACTTATCTTTTAAATAAGAAAACACCTAAACCAAAAGGATGCGAAGATATTATTAAGAATGCAGGGTGCAGAGGATGTAAAATGATTTCCTGTGGACATCATCCTTCTGCCGGAAGGGAGAAAAAATAATGCAGATATCAGCTTTAGTAGCGTTAGGACTAATAGGGGCAGTTTTAGGACTTCTGTTGGGAATAGCGGATAAATATTTACAAGTAAAAGTGGATGAAAGATTGACAAAAGTAAATGAAATGTTACCTAATTTTAACTGCGGTGCATGTGGTTACCCAGGTTGTAGCGGATTTGCAGACGGTGTACTAAGTGGAGAAATTAAATCTTTAAAACAGTGTAAACCTATGAAACCTGCTGCAAGGGAAAAAATAAAAGAATATCTAGAAACAACACCTGGAGCGGACGGATCAGTTATAAAAGTGGAAGCATAAGTACGGAGATAAAATGAATTTTAATAAAAAAGTTAACATGAATAATATTAATAAAAAATTCGGGAAAATAGGACTTATATTTTTAATATCAGTCCTAATTTTCTCTTGTTTTAATAATAAGGAAAAAATATATACTGAAACTGTGGATGGACTGTTTGATACGGTTCATGTAATATCAGGATATGATAAAAGTGAGCAGGAATTTAAGAAAAAAGTCAAGTTTTATCAGGAAGAAATGGAAAAACTTCATAAACTGTATACTTCTTATGAAGATTTTAAGGGAATAAATAATATAAGTACTATTAATG
Organism: uncultured Leptotrichia sp.; assembly: GCA_937925095.1. Taxonomy (GTDB): domain Bacteria; phylum Fusobacteriota; class Fusobacteriia; order Fusobacteriales; family Leptotrichiaceae; genus Leptotrichia_A. The sequence goes on along the minus strand of CALEXX010000032.1, from coordinate 3,138 downwards.
AAAATGCCGGAATAAAGCCTGTAAAGGTAGATAGAAACATAATAAATTTACTGAAGGATACACTGGAAAGAAATAAGGAAATAAGTGATAAAGTAAATATAGCGGCAGGAAATGTCATCGATTTATGGGATAAGGCAAAGACAGAAGGAAAACTTCCTGAGCAGTCAGAACTGGAAAAAATGCAAAAATGTGCAAAAACTGAAAATATTGTAATAGATGAACAGAATTCAACAGTATTTATTAAGGAAAAATGTACTAAACTAAATGTCGGAGCAGTTGCAAAAGGTTATGCTGTGGAGCAGGTTACAAAAAAAATGGAAAAGGCAGGAATGACGTCATTCATAATATCTGCAGGTGGAAATGTAAAAGTAGTCGGGAAAAGAAAAATTCCAAAAAAGGAAAGTGAATTAACAGATTTAAAAAGATGTAAAGATCAGTTCTGTATTGGAATAGCTTTACCATTATATAATGATAATAATATAGATAAGAGTAATCCTTATAATAATGGTAAAAATGACTATCTTGCAAAAATTGCTGTAGAAAATATGTCAATAGTGACGACAGGAAATTACCAGAGATATTTTGTAATGGATAATAAAGTTTACGGGCATGTAATTAATCTTGAAACTTTAGAGCCGGAAGATAGTTTTGCTTCAGTAAGTGTAATAACAGAAGATTCTGGACTGGCGGATTTTATGTCTACTACATTGTTTCTGTTTTCTTATGAAGAAGGAAAAGCACTTATAGAGAAAATGGGTAAAAAAGAAAAGATAGATGTTATATGGGCTATGAAAAATGGAGATGTAGTATCTTCTGAAGGGCTTATAAGTGGAGAAAATTATGTCAAATACAATTTCAGATAGAATTTTTAAGGATACATCAGAAAAGAAAATATTAAATAAATTTGATATATTGTATATATTGTTTATAGTTTTTTTATCATTTTTTCTAATTTTTTTCGGTATTTTCTTTGTAAAAAAAACTGGAAACAGGGCAATTGTAAAATATAACAACAAAGAAATAATGGCCATAGCTCTAAATAAAAACCAGACGATAACACTAAAGAAGAAACAGTATCCATTGCTACTCGATGATATGGTAATAGAAGTCAGGGAGAAAAAAATAGCAGTAACAAAGGAGAAATCCCCTTATAATTACTGTTCTATGGCAGGATTTACAAATGAAAGTACAAGACCTATAATATGTCAGCCTAATAAAGTTGTAATATTGATAGAAGATGTGGAAAATATCAATAAGAAGGATATCGATGCGGAGGTTCATTAATTTGAAAATGACAGGTAAAAAGGAAAATTGTGATGAAATATTAAAGTATGACGGAATATTGAGAAAGAATACCGCAGTTGAATCGGATCAGGAACTTAGGAAAGCACTTTTAATATCGATGTTTCTCAGTTTAAGCATAATATTACAAATAGCAGAAAGTTTTATATTTATTCCTCTATTTTTACCAGGAATAAAACTGGGTCTGGCAAATATAGTAACAGTGATAGTCCTTTATGTATATGGAATAAAAGAAGCCGGTAAGATAGGAATAATGAGGATATTTATCGCAGGAATATTGAGAAATGGATTAGGAATGAATTTTCTTTTTTCATTATCCGGAATATTATACTCATTAATTGTATCAAGTTTTCTAAAAAAAACAGGAAAATTTTCTGTAATGGGGGTAAGTATTGCGGGAGCAAATTTCCATATGATTGGACAGATAATAGTGGCATCAGCTATTTATAGAACAAACTTACTTTATGTAAGTTATTTACCGTATATGTTATTAATATCGTTATTTACTGGTATGTTGACAGGTTATTTTGCTGAAAAAATACTGGAAAGAGTAGATTTTAAAAGTTTTTAACAGTAGGAAAATGAAAAAGACTTGATTTTTCTTAAAAAAAATGATAATATATTGTGGTAATTTTGCATCTAATATTATAGAGCAATATTCATAAATATAAATATAATGTTTGAAAGGAGGATGTAATGGCACACTCAAAATCATCTAAAAAAAGAGTATTTATCGGAGAAAGAAACGCTGCTAGAAATAAATCAATAAAGAGTAGAGTTAAAACATTCGTGAAAAAAGTTCTTACTGCTGTTGAAGCTAAAAATGTCGACGAAGCTAAAGCAGCATTACAAGTTGCATACAAAGAATTAGATAAGGCAGTAACTAAAGGTGTTCTTAAGAAAAATACTGCATCAAGAAAAAAATCTAGACTTACATTAAAAGTTAATGCATTAGCAAACTAATTTTGTTAATGATTAATTTTAAAAAAATTTTTTTAAAATTGTATAAAATATGGAAAACCGGTTTAAAAGTAAATTTTTATCGGTTTTTTTGTTATAAAAAATAATTTTTGTGCTATACTATAATAGAAAAGTTATTAAAATAATTAGGGGTTTAAAATGAAAGTGAATAATCAAAAAAATGCTGATATAATGATAAAGACTGCTGTACTTTCAGCAATAATACTTATTTTCTTGTGTTTATTACTTATAATTTATGTTGCTATGTTCAAGAGTGGTACTACCGAACTTCAATATAATAGTGAAGAATATGGAAACAGTGTATTCTACAAGAATAAAGATAAAATCTATGCTTTAGTTTATGGGAATGGATTATTAGAAGTTGAAGGAGTAGATATTCCTACTTTTAAAGTCTTTGAAGAAGATAATAATGGAAATGTAGCTTATGATAAAAATAGAGTTTATTTTGGAAATATTGCATTTTCAGATTTAGACACAGATAAATTATATTATGTAGGGAATAATTATTATAGTGATGGTACTAATAGTTATTTTTGCTCAACATCTTCAGAGTACAATGAAGAGTTATCAGCCAAAAGTACAATTATACAAAATATATCTCACTTTTTCTTTAAAACAAAAAGACCTCAATACTATTTTTATCCATATAAAAAATTAGAGACTAATAAAAGATTGGAAAAAGTGGAAGAATTAAAAAATGCTGCAACTGATGGGAAAGAAGTATATTATGCCGGTGAAAAGCTAGTTAATGCAGATATCAATACAATAAAAACAATTGAAGATAGCTTATTTTACTTTGCTGATAAAGAAAATGTTTATTATAAATCTAAGCTTTTATCATTTAAAAATAACGGA
>CALEXX010000031.1 GCA_937925095.1 uncultured Leptotrichia sp. | reverse complement strand
TTTCTTTATGAATGACTGTTTTATATAAGTGAAATTTTAGTAAATGAATAAATATAATTTTTTGAATATTCTATCTATTTATTTCTAATTTCTTTTAAAATATTTTTTGCATTTTCGGAATTTATACATTTTGTTTCCAGAAGTTTTTCAACAACAATGTCCACTTCCTCAGTTTCTGCTCCTGCAAAAAGAGCAAGAGATCTGGCCTGTAATTTCATATGTCCTTTTTGAATACCGGTAGAAACCAGTGCCTTTAAGGCAGCAAAATTTTGAGCAAGACCAACAGAAACAATAATTCCTGCAAGAGTTTTTGCATCTGGATTGTTTAAGATATTAAAAGCGGCTTTCACAGTGGGATTTAATCCGATAGAACCCCCAACACTGGCAACAGGCATTGGTAATGTAAGTTTTCCTTTCAGTATGTATTTTTCTTCATCAAAAGTCCATTCTGTAAGACCACTGTACTTTCCATCCTTTGTGGCATAGGCATGTCCACCAGCTTCTATTGCCCGCCAGTCGTTTCCAGTAGCGATTACAACAGCATCAATACCGTTAAATATTCCTTTATTATGGGTAGTTGCCCTAAAAATATCCATTTTTGAAAATTTCGATGCCATTTCTATTTTTTTGGCTATGTTAAAAGCCTGAGCCTTATCATTGCTAAACAGGCTAGGATCAACTTCGCATGTGGAAGTTACAAGTGACTTTACAGCATAATTAGATAATATAGCCATAAGTGCTTTTCCACCTGTAATATCTTCAAGAAGAGGCTTTATTCCTTCCAACATTGTATTCAGAATATTTGCCCCCATTGCTTCCTTCACATCTGCTGTAAGATATACTACAAGAAAGGAAGTATCCCCTTCCTTCAATATTTTTGCTTCAATATTTTCGGCACCACCACCTCTGGCAACAATTGAAGGATAAGATTCATTTGCAATTCTTAAAATATCATTTTTGTTTTTGAGTATATCTTCCATTGCCTTATCAAAATCAGGAATATCGTAAAGAGCTACTTCTCCAATCATTTTTCTATTTTCTATCTTTACAGTAAATCCACCTGATTTTGAAATAAGTTTTGCTGCATAACTGCAGGCTGCAATAACAGAAGGCTCTTCAGTAACCATTGGAACACTATATTCGATGTCGTTCACTATAAAATAGGGAGCAATTCCAAGTGGAAGTGCAAAAGTTCCAATATTATTTTCTGTCATTTGCCCAGCAGTATCGCAGGATAAATTTACATTATTTTCTAAAATATCAGAAAATTCAGAATTTATTATATTATTTTCTTTTAAGATAGCAATACGTTCCAACCTGTCTTTTTTATGAAATCCAAGCCAGATATTTTTTTGTTTTCCAGTTTTAGGATTATTCATTGTAAGTCCTTTCGGGAATTATTATTTACAGTTTTTCTTATATATTCTTTTGTGGTTTTCTATTTTTTCCAGTGAAAATAGACTTTCGTCAGGTTCAAAACTGCAATTTCCTTCTTCATCAACTATAATTTCTTCAAAGAACATTTTTTCATACTCGGAAACAGACAGTTTTTTTCTATTTTGGAAAGTTTCCAAACGATGACTGTTAATATTTTCCTTAAAATTTTTAGCTAGAGTACCTGTAAATATTTCACAGACAGCTCCGCTTCCGTAACTGAAAAAAGCAATATTGTCATCAGGCTTTAAAGTGTCACTGTTTTCAAGAAGTGAAAGCAGGCCAAGATAAAGAGAACCTGTATAAATATTTCCGATTCTACGGCTATATGTAATGGAAGTATGGAAGTTCTCAAGAAGGTTATCCTTAACTTCCCTGTCAAGATTTTTATCAAAAAGACTGTTTAATCCCTTCAATCCTAATTTAGGAAATGGAAGGTGAAAACAGAAGGCAGTAAAATCTTCAAGTTTTTTACCAGTTCTTCTGCAATATTCAGCCCATGTTGTTTCAAGACATTCAAGATACTGTTTTGTGGAAAAATGTCCGTCAACATAAGGAAAGGCAGAATAATTAGGACGCCAAAAATCCATAATATCACGTGTCTGACATACGTTATCATTATTTAGAATTAAAATATTAGGATCCTTTTTTATAAGCATTGCACAGCTTCCAGAACCCTGAGTAGATTCCCCTGAAGTTCCAATTCCATATTTTGCAATATCTGAAGCAATTAGAAGAACATATGAATTAGGATTATTTTCAATATGTTTTTTGGCAAAATCAAGACCGGCAGTAGCTCCGTAACAGGCTTCCTTAATTTCTATACATCTAGCAAAAGGCTGTATTCCAAGAAGATTATGAATAAAGACAGATGCAGATTTACTCTGGTCTACACCAGTTTCAGTTCCAATAATAATCATATCTATTTTCTTTTTATCTTCTTCAGTTAAAAATTCGTGAGCGGCAGCGGCTCCTAAAGTTACAATATCCTGAGTAACTGGGGAAACGCTCATTTCAATCTGTAGAAGACCTTTTAAAAATTTATTTGCATTTTCATTTCTGGCAATAGCTAAATCCCTAATATCCAGAAAAAATTTCGGAATTGCCAGTCCAAATTTATCTATACCTATGTTCATCTATATTTTCCGCCTTCCTTAATTAAAACGTATACTAAAATTGTACACTGTTTATAATTATAGATAAGTGATTTATTTTACTTCATTTTACTACAAAAGAAGGAAAATATCAATTAAAATAAATAGATTATAGACATATTTTAAAAATTATAAGAAAAATTAAATGATTTATGATATAATGTAAAATAAAAAAATTGAAAGGATAAATTTGAAATAATGAAAAAGTTACTATTAGTTTCGTTGTTGCTGGCAAGCCTTAGTTTTGCTGAAGAAACAGTCAATACTAAGAAGACAGGAGAAATACCTGCTCAGCAGAAGGAAACAAAAAAAGAAGAACCTAAAGTACAAAGGATAAATTTTCTGGACTATATGGAAAGAGTAAAGGTTAAAGGAGATAAGGAACTTGTAGCCGATTTAAGCAAAAATGTAAAACCTCAGGATGATTTTTATAAATTTGTGAATGAAAATTGGGAAAAAAGAACTGAACTTCCCGCAACAAAACCTTCATGGGGAGCTTTTTCAGAACTTATGGAAAAAAATCAGGATTTTACTAGAAATCTGATTAAGGATTTGAAAAAGAAAAAATACTCACAGCTAAATTCAGATGAGAAGAAAATACTTACACTTTATAATTCCTATTATGATATTAAGAAAAGGGATAAAACTGGATATGCTCCGTTGAAAAAAGAACTGGATAGAATAAATGAAATAAAAAATGTAAAGGATTTTCAGAACTATAATATTGAATTAACAAAGGATGGAAAAATGCAGCTATATGGATGGGGTGTAGGAACAGATTTGAACTCATCCAAGCAGAATGCAGTGTATTTATCTAATGCAGGACTGGGACTTTCAAGGGAATATTATCAGAAGGAAACAGAAGAAAATAAAGAAATTCTAGAGGAATATACAAAGTATATTTCAGACCTTTTAGGATATGTTGGAGAAAGTAATACACAGGAAAAAGCAGGAAAAATAGTAGAATTTGAAAAAAGTATAGCTAAGACACTTCTTAAAAATGAAGAAAGAAATGATGTGAAAAACTACAATAATCCTAGAAAAGTAGCAGATTTGTCTAAAATTGTAAAAACTATCGATTTAGCAGGATATCTGAAAGAAGTAGGAGTAAATACTGAAAGCGTCATAATCACTGAATTGAAATACTATGAAAATATGGACAAACTTATAACAGATGCAAATATTGAAACAATAAAGGATTATATGAAATTTCATGTTGTAAATTCTGGAACAGCGTTACTGACTAATCAGCTTGGTCAAAGATCATTTGAATTTTATGGGAAATACTTAAATGGTCAGAAAGAAAGGGAAGTTCTGGAAAAAAGGGCATTATATTTTGTTGATGGAAATCTTGGAGAATTAATCGGGAAGGAATATGTAAAAAAACATTTTTCTGAAGAGTCAAAAAAAGAAGCAAAAGAAATGGTTGACTATATAATGAAGGCTTTCCGTAGCAGAGTACAGAGATTGTCATGGATGAGTGAAGAAACTAAAGTGAAGGCACTTGAAAAACTGAGTAAAATGTCAGTGAAAATAGGTTATCCAGATAAATGGGAAGATTACAGCACACTTGTTATAAATGAAAATGATTCTCTGTATGCACAAATGGAAAATATTGGAAAATGGGTATATCAGAGAGACTTGAAAAAGGTTGGAAAACCTGTAGACAAGACAGAATGGTTTATGAATGCACATGAAATAAATGCCTATTATTCCCCTACGGAAAACGAAATAGTATTCCCGGCAGGAATATTGCAGTTTCCTTTCTTTGACTTGAAAAATTCAGGACCTGGAGTGAATTTTGGAGGAATAGGTGTTGTTATCGGCCATGAACTTACACATGGATTTGATGTGTCGGGAGCAAGTTTTGACGGAGATGGAAATGTGAAGGACTGGTGGAGTAAGAACGACAAGCTGAAGTTTGACGAAGTTACGAAAAAACTTTCACAGGAATTTTCAAAATATTCTGTTGCACCTAACATATTTGTAAACGGAGAATTTACGTTAACTGAAAATATAGCGGATCTTGGTGGTGTAAATATAGCTTTTGATGCGTTGAGAATGTATCTGAATGATCATCCGGAAAGAAATGTAATAATAGATGGATATAAACAGAATCAGTTATTCTTCCTGAGTTTTGCAAGAATATGGCATCAGAAGACAACGGAGGAATATTTGAAAAACCTTGTTAAGACAGATTCACACTCGCCAAGTTATTTCAGGGTAAATGGAACATTGATAAATGTAGACGGTTTCCACAATACATTTAATACTAAAAAGGGAGATAAACTTTACAAGGATTCAAAAGATAGAATAAGAATCTGGTAATATTTTAAAATATTTCTTATAGATAAAAAAGGTTAATATTAAAAAAATATATAGATTAAAAGAAAGGACAGTGGAAGAATGAAAAAACTAATATTTTTAGTACTTACTGCAGGAATGCTGCTGTATGGAAAAGAAACTGCAAAAACTAATTCCAGTCAGAAAAAATATGATGATAAGTCACTTATTCAAGATTTGAGTAAAACTGACAGACCTCAAGATGATTTTTTCAAATATGTAAATGGAAACTGGGATAAAATGACAAAAATACCATCGACAAAAGGAGGATGGGGAGTAACTGATGAATTGATTGAAAAAAATCAAAATTTTCTGAAAGAACTTATAGGAGAAATAAAAAATAAGAAATTGCCTGAAAATTCAGAGGAATATAAGCTTATTACTTTATATAATTCATATTTGAATACTGCCAGAAGGGATAAAGAAGGTATTAATCCGATAAAAGAGGATTTGGTTGCAATTAATGCCATAAAGAACCTTGATGACATCCAGAAGTATACAGTGAAAAAGACAAAGGATGGCTCTAAACTGCTTTATGACTGGTCAGTGGCTACTGATTTAAATGATGCGAGAAATTACGGAATATTCTTAGTTAATCCAAAATTAGGTTTGTCGAGATCATATTATCAGAATGATGAAGAGGAAGATAAGGAAATTTTAGATGAATACACAAAATATGTAAATGATATGCTTGGTTACCTTGGTGAAAAAAATACAGAAGAAAAAGCAAAGAAAATAGTTGCATTTGAAAAGGAAATTGCAAAACTGCTTCTTACAGATGAAGAACAGGATGATATAACTAAATATAATAATCCTATGAAGGTAAGTGAAATAGCTAAAAAAATAAAAAATATTGACATTCAGAAATTTTTAAAAGATGCGGGAGTTAATACAGACAATGTAAATGTTGAAGAACTAAAATACTATGAAAATCTTGATAAAATTATAAATATGTCAAATATAGAAGTTATAAAGGATTATATGAAATTCCAGTTAATATCAGGTTCTGCGGGAATTCTTGATGAGAAAACTTCCAACAGAAGCTTTGAATTTTATGGAAAAGTTTTAAGTGGAAGAAAAGAAAGAGATGACATTGAAAAAAGGGCATTGGACTTTGTAAGTGAAGAACTTGGAGAAATAGTTGGAAAAGTTTATGTAGAGAAGAATTTCTCAGCAGAAGCTAAAAAAAATACTGAAGAAATGATAAAATACATAAAAATAGCTTTCCAGAACAGAATTAAAAATCTTACTTGGATGAGTGAAGAAACTAAAAAGGCTGCACTTGAAAAATTGAGTAAAATTAACTCAAAAATAGGTTATCCAAATGTATGGCGTGATTTCGGAAGTTTAAAACTTAACCCGGAAGATACACTGTACAGCCAAATTTCAACTATAAAGAAATGGTATTACAGCTATGACCTGAAAAAAGTTGGAAAGCCTGTTGACAAAAATGAATGGGGTATGGATGCACATGAAGTAAATGCATATTATTCCCCTACTGAAAATGAAATAGTATTTCCTGCCGGAATATTACAGAGACCATTTTACTCTTTTGAATCCCAGCCTGGAGTTAATTTTGGAGGAATAGGGGCTGTAATAGGGCATGAAGCAACACATGGATTTGATGTAAGTGGAGCTTCATATGACGGAGATGGAAATGCAAAAGAATGGTGGCAAAAGGAAGATAGGGATAAATTTGATGCTGCAACGAAAAAGCTTGCTGATCAGTTTTCAAAATATACCGTTGCAAATGGTGTTCATTTGAACGGTGTACTTACATTGACTGAAAATATAGCTGATTTAGGTGGAACAAATATAGCTTATGATGCACTGCAGCTTTATTTGAAGGATCATCCTGAAAAAAATGTAAAATTTGAAGGGTATACACAGGAAGAACTGTTCTTTATGAGCTATGCAAGATCGTGGCGTGAAAAGATAACAGATGAAAGCCTTAAGAACTTAGTAAAATCAGATCCACATTCACCACCTTATTACCGTGTAAATGGTGTACTGGAAAATATGGATACTTTCCACGAACTGTTTAAGACTAAAAAAGGTGATAAGTTATATAAAGAACCAAAAGATAGAATAAAAATATGGTAAAAATTTGAGGCTGTTCCCAAATAGAAAAATAGAAATATAAGTTTTTATACTTTTTCGACTTTTCTTTTTGGGATGGTCTTTTTTTATGTTATAAATTGTAACAATTTAAAATAATATATAATAATTTTCAGAATCAAATGTAATTAAAACTGAAAGAAAGTATAATAGAGCATTTAAAAGGCTTTATTTTAAATCTCAGATTATGGTATAATTAACGTATATTAAAATTATTTATAGGAGAATAAAAGAGGGAGCAGGATATTCTGAATTTAGGGTGTACTGCACCCAAAATTTTGGACACAAGATTGTAGGGACAGTACAAAGTTCATTATTTAAATATATCTGTCAGATATCAGTTATCAGATGAATTTAAAAATCCTACTGGATGGGGATTTGAATACGGAAAGCCTTATAATTTAATGGGACCTTCAAAAACAGATACGGTATTAAGAAAAACTTTTAATTCAAATGATGAATATTTAAAATTTTTGAAAGATTATAATATAGAAGAAAATTCTAAAAAGAGGTAATGTTATGAAAAAAAAAATATTATTTTGTTTTTTGACATTTTTAGGAGTTTTTATAGTAAGAAATACATATTATCATATAGTTAAACCTGTTTTTTTTCAATTATAACTTATGATAATCCTTCCCCTAAATTTTATTTAGATTTAACTTCGAAATATAAGTTAATCAATTCTTTGGAAGCAATAGTTACTTCAGATTACATATTGAATGAAAATCATAATAAATTATATATAAAAGAAAAAAATAGAAAATTAACTTACTATGGCGAAATTTCAGAATTAAAAAAAATAAGAAATTATTGGGTTTGTTACAGAAAAATTGGTAATAATAATAAAATTTATTTTATTATAAATCAAAAAAATGAAATAGAAGTTTTAGGAACAACAAAAGAAGAATTGAATAGAAAAATTAAGAAAAAAATTAATTTTCATGATCCAAGATTTTATATGGTTCGTTTTGGTGGAATTATAGTAGAAGATTAAAAAAGTAAACTGTGACAGTTAGGAAGATTAAAATGAAAAAATTTGAGATTTTTGTTAAACTATTTGTAGTACTGCTAGTTATTTTTTGTTTTGAAAGTTATTTTAAAGGAGAAATTATACAAAAAACTTTTATGAAAATAAGTGAATATTATCATCTTGAAAGTGGACCCAATCCTTTTTATTCAGTATTTATATGTGAGTCAAAAGGTAATTTAGATTGTTTTGTTGTAGAAGAAATTTCAAATCAGGATAAAAATCATTTAATAGGGAAAATGGAAAATAACCAATATTTTTATATTAATTATTCAGATAATAATAAAAAGAAATTTAATTTAACAAAAGAAGAGATAGAAAAAATTTTTTCTCAAAAAATTAAATTGGAAAAAGCTAAAAAATATATAAATAAATATGGTAAAGATGAATTTAATATCTTTGAAGAAATGTTAGCTGCTAAATTTATAAAAACTTTGCTTTTTACTCCTATTATTTTAATTTTAATTAAATTTAAAATATATCCGAAATCTTGGAACGAAGAATAGAGATTGGAATAAGCAGAATCCAAGTTATCTTTTAAATTAGTTATTATCAGAAAATTAACAATTGATAAGAAGGACATTATTACAAGTTACAACAACAAAAAAATATTGAAAGTACAAGGTTATTATTAAGGACAGTGAATCAGTAAAAACATATACAGGTATTTCTCAAAATGGGAATAAAGTATGGAATCTGAACCACGCAGAGAAGAAACTGGCAAGTTATATTCAGGATAATTATTCAGGTAAGGAAGTAAAAGTAGATATTGGAGTACAGAACACATCTATAAAAAATTCAGGTATGTGTCTAAACTGCAATTCTTCAATGTTTGATTTTGCAAAAGATAATCCTGATATGAGAATAACCATTTATGAAGGAACAACAGGAATAAATCCATAGGAGAAAGGAAGATAAGATGAATAAAAGATATATGGATATACTAAAAGAATATCTAAAGAAAAATGAAAGAAAGGCAATAGGATACAGTGAAGAAGAAATAAATAAAATTGAAAAGCTGTATGATATAGAAGCAAAAGGAGATTTCAGGGAGTTCTTAAAATATGCTGGAAGGTGTGATGGAGATTTACTGGGAGATGATCCTATTATTTTATATAGACAAACTTGGGATATGGGATCCTATTTAAGAAAAAATTATTTTGGATTTATAGATGATGAAGATTTTGAAGAAAAAGTATTTTATGATGAACTGAAAAAAAAGCCATTCATATTTTCAATAGAA
>CALEXX010000030.1 GCA_937925095.1 uncultured Leptotrichia sp. | reverse complement strand
GAGCCTCGATATATCCCTCAATTTGCGATCTGTTTGCTCCATTTACCTGAAGCAGGATAAGATTTGCGGCCTGATTTGGCCCAAGATTTGGATTCGCATTGATAATTCCTGCGAGATGGCTTCTTCCGATGTTGTCGGCATTGTTAAGAACCTGCCCCTCACGTCCCACATTGTACTCTAAAAACTCGTTAATACTCACACCACGGCCATTCGGAGTGGAAATATTAACGACAGGAACACCATTCTGAGCCCTGTCAAGGCTTGTGTTATACCTTGAATTAGGATTAACCTGAAGTCCGTCGGCAAGAATGTTGAAACTGAACACGTTTAGAAGAAGTGTCGCAGTTAATTTACGTAATATCTTACTTTTTTCTTTCATCCATTCATCTCCTTTCGATATTTTTACTGATTACAATTTGAAATTTTTTATTATTTCTATTTTGAGTTATTATCTAAAAACTTACTTTCAAGGAACCACTAAAATACATTTCCTGCTTCTTAGGGCTTAAATAGTCTGAATGCGACATAGGCCTTGCATATCCAAAGTCGAAGTCAAAGATTTTTGTATCAAATCTGATTCCAGCCGTCATTCCAGTTACATATCCAGTTCTGTATTTAGATTTATCCCTATTATACTTTGCAGCTCCATATCCATAATTAACATACGGAGAAACAACCGCAAATTTCTTAACTGGAATATTGTATGCAATCTCATTGCTGACTTCTATAGCCTTATCTCCCTGAATGGACTCCCTTGTATGGTAGCCCCCTACACTTCCGACACCGCCTATTGTCTGTCTTTCACTTCCGTACAGGACGTCGTTTGAGTAGCTCCCGCTAACATTTGCCCTGTATACAAGCTTGTTCGTTATGGGCTTGTAGTAGCTAAGGTTCATACTGTATTTATGGAACTGCGCCTTTGGCGTAGTATCTATCTTTCCGCTGTCCCTTTCGGCATGAAATATTTTAAGCCCTCTCTCATATCTGAAAGAGCTTCCAAAAATCCCTCCGAAAAGTGAAGTTGTAGCATTAAGACTTACTGTACCAACAGCAAGTTTTCTGTCAGATAATACAGACTTTTCAAGATAGCTCTGATTATGTTTTCTCTTAATCCCTAAATCAAGGCTAACCTTGCTTTTCTGATTTCTGAAAAGTATCTTTTCCAAATCAGCAGACAACGTATGACTATTTGAATACATATCATATACTGTATTTGCCGAATAGAAGCTGCTTTCCTGAATACTTTTACTCGAATTAAGTTTTAAAGTATATGTTCTAAATTTCATCGTATACCCAAAATTAAACATATCAAGCCGTCTTTTATATGGCAATATGTCTCCTTTTAAAGGATCATATCCAGTCGGCCCGATTGGTAAAATTTCTCCCGGCTGTAACTGTTCAATCGTCTTTTTCCAGCTTCTGTTGGGGTCTTTTTTAGGAACGGTCATATATGTGAAATAGAAGTTGTCGCCGATTCCAAGCGGACTGTCAATGTTAAGATTTATTCCTCTTCTCCATATCCCATTCTGCTTACTGTCCCCATAATTATTGGTTAAAATCCCGACAGTATATTTATTCTTTAATGTATTTTTTACTTCAATTCTTGAATGATTTTCCTTTCTTCCAGGAAGAACTTCCATAGTCATATTGTTTGCATTGATTGAATTAAAGTTACTACTTTCAATATCCTTATCAATCTGAAGCTTAGGGCTGTCAAACTTTGTATTCTCAAACTCCTTCTGCATTTTCTCCTGCTGCTGTCTTACTCTCTCCTGTTCAAGCTGTCTCTGCTGAATATCAATGATTCTGTTAGCCTCATTGACTGGAGCTGGAAAGGCAAGATTTGCAAGCAAAAATGTACCAAAAATTATTATTTTCTTATATCCCAAAATCTACCTCCTTTTTAATAAAAGATTAAAGTATACTAACATAAATAATAAAAAAAGGCAAATCTGTACAAAAAATATATTTAGAATTAATATTCTTTTAATCCAACATGGTTGGATATTTTGTAATACAATTTTTTTAATAACTATAAATAGAAGAGACAATCGCTCCTCTAAAAGTCGTTCAATATATTCATAAGTACATCTTTTTGATTATTAAAAATAAATTTAGTTTATTAAAAAAAGAACCCGTTTTAATAGGTTCCGAAATCATCTTTCACACATAAACAGCACAATAACCAGTAATTTTTTAAATAAATCAAATATATAACCAATCATATAAAATAACGACATCCCCACATATCTTATTTTATATATCATTAAATAAAATATTACTATAAGTAAGTTTACTATAAATTCAATTAATTGTAAAATTCATTCAATATATTGGATAATATAAAACATATATGAATATATGCTCCTGTAACCTAAAATATAACTTTTTTAAATTTGACTTTATTACAATTTTTTTGTAAAATATAAAGGTAAACTTATTAAAGAATGTTTTAATATAAATTTTGGAGGTAAATGAAAATGAGTTTGTTAGAATTAAAAAATGTTAAATCTGAAGTAGAAGGAAAAGAAATATTAAAAGGATTAGATTTAACGATTAATAAAGGAGAAGTTCACGTGATTATGGGACCTAATGGTGCCGGAAAATCTACTTTGGCAAGTATTCTTGTTGGGCATCCTAAACATGAAGTTGTCAGTGGACAAATTTTACTTGATGGTGAAGATATCACTGAGCTTGAAGTTGATGAAAGAGCACAAAAGGGGATATTCCTATCTTTCCAGTATCCTGAAGAAATTCCGGGACTTACTGTGGAAGATTTCCTAAGAACTGCTAAAGAAGCTGTTACAGGAGAAAAACAGTATATAATGCAATTCCATAATGAATTAGTAGAAAAAATGGAAAAATTACATATTAATCCTGAATATGCTGAAAGACATTTAAATGTTGGATTCTCAGGAGGAGAAAAGAAGAAAAATGAAATTTTACAGATGGCTGTTCTTGAACCTAAATTAGCAATTCTTGATGAAACAGATTCCGGACTTGATATTGATGCTACAAAAATTGTTTTTGAAGGAGTACAGAAATTAAAAACAAAGGATACAGCTCTACTTATTATAACTCACTATGATAAAGTACTTGAATATCTGAAACCTGATTTTGTACATGTCCTAATGAATGGAAAAATAGTTAAGAGTGGTGGAATTGAAATAGTGGAAGCCATAGAAAAAGACGGATATGGAAAAATGAAGGAAGAACTTGGATTATAATATTTGTATAAACCAATCTTTCTAAGATTTAGAGAAATTAAAGAGGAGAATAATAAAAATGGAAGATAGTAGAAAAAAAACCTACATTGCAGACATTGAAAGAGGTGTCTATGACATCAAGGATGAAATGCATCATAAATTTACAACAGGTAAAGGTCTTACAGAAGAAATCGTAAGAAAAATTTCTGAAAAGAAAAATGAACCTCAATGGATGCTTGAATACAGACTTAAAGCTCTGGAAGTATTCAATTCAAAGCCTGTACCTACATGGGGACCTGATTTATCAGACTTGGATATAAATGACATAGTGCATTATCTGGAACCTGATGCAAAAGTAATGAGTGACAACTGGGATGACGTACCGGATTATATAAAATCAACTTTTGACAGACTTGGAATACCTGAAGCTGAAAGACAATCACTTGCAGGAGTAGGAGCCCAATATGACTCGGAAGTTGTTTACCACAGTGTTCATAAGGAACTTACAGATCAGGGAGTAATATACACAGATATAGAAACTGCCATAAGAGAACACGAAGATCTTGTAAAAGAACATTTTATGAAAGTTATAACTATGCATGACCATAAATTTGCCGCACTGCATGGAGCCGTATGGTCAGGAGGATCATTTGTATATGTTCCTAAAGGGGTAAAAGTTAATATGCCACTGCAATCTTATTTCAGACTTAACGCTGCAGAAGCAGGGCAGTTTGAACATACATTAATAATAGTTGAGGAAGGAGCAGACCTTCACTTTATCGAAGGATGTTCAGCACCAAAGTATAAAAAGAACGTATTACACGCCGGAGCAGTTGAACTGATTGTAAAAAAAGGAGCCAGAATGAGATATTCTACAATCGAAAACTGGTCAAGAAATATGTACAACCTTAATACAAAAAGAGCAATCGTTGATGAAGGCGGTGTAATGGAATGGGTATCAGGATCATTCGGATCAAGAGTTTCAATGCTTTACCCTATGACTATCCTGAAAGGAGAAGGTTCAAGATGTGAATTTACAGGAGTTACATTTGCTGCAGCAGGACAATACCTGGATACAGGATGTAAAATTGTTCATGCCGCACCAAATACATCTTCAACAGTACATTCTAAGTCAATCTCTAAAAATGGAGGAACATCTTTCTACAGAGGACTACTAAAAGTTAATTCAAATGCAGTGGGATCAAAGGCTACAGTTGAATGTGAATCATTGATGCTTGATAACGAATCAAGATCGGACACTATCCCTATAATTGAAATAAATAATGACAGTGTAGATATAGGACACGAAGCTAAAATAGGAAGAATAAGCGATGAAGCAATATTTTATCTGATGTCAAGAGGTATAAGCAAGGATGAGGCAAAAGCCATGATAGTAAGAGGATTCGTTGAACCTATTTCAAAGGAATTGCCACTTGAATATGCAGTAGAATTAAATAAGCTGATTGAACTTGAACTTGAAGGAACAATCGGATAAGAAATATAGAAGTAATTTTAGGAGGAATATATAATGCTAAATGAAGCAAGTTTACAAAATCTTGATAACAACAGTTATAGAAAAGAAAGTTTTAAAAAATATGCTTCCCTTGAAAAGCCTAACTGGAAAAGAGTCGGATATAAATATAACGAACCTGAAGAATATAAAGCTTTCAACAGCACTGTTGTAAAAAATTCTGATCAGGATGGAGTAGTCATAAAAGAATTAAATGATTCCCTGAAAGATCTTGAAAGACTTTCAAATGATAATGAATATGGGCTGGGAGATTTTTTCAAGCTACAGAACTATACATTTTACAATGAAGGAAAATATATAAAAATAAGCGAAAGAAAAAAAGTAGAAAAGCCAATTTATATAAATTATAACTTCAACAAGGAAAATAATCTTCTTATAGACTACAATATTATTGAAGTTGAAGATTTTGCAAAAGCCACTATCATAATGATTTATGATTCTGAAGATGATGCAAAAGCCTACCGTAATGGTATAATAAGAGTTGTAGCCGGAAGAAATTCTGAAGTTAAGCTGATAAAGATACAGACATTAAACACTGAATCTGAAAACTTTGAATCTTCAAAAATAGAAGCTCTTGGTCAAGGAAAAGTTGAATATTACAGTGTAGAACTTGGAGCAAAAGTAAATGGAATAAGCCATAAATCATATCTTGAGGAAGATGCTGCGGAAATATATATCAAACCTGCATACCTTGCTGATTTTGAAAGAAAACTTGATCTTGAATATTCAATTGTATTTAAAGGTAGAAAATCAATAGGTGAAATTCAGGGAAGAGGAGCAGTTAAAGATACAGCTCAAAAGGTTTTCAGAGGAAATCTATATTTTGAAAGAGGTGCCTCAAAATCTGAAGGAAGAGAAGGGGAATTTGCAATACTTCTTGATAAAAAGGTAAAAGCCCACTCTATTCCAACGTTATTCTGTAATGAGGATGATGTAATAGGGGAACATGCTGCTTCTGTTGGAAAGGTTGACGAGTCAAAACTTTTCTATCTGATGAGTAGAGGACTTTCTGAAAGCAGAGCTAAAAAACTTATAGTTGAATCATCTTTCAGACCTATACTTGATAATATTGATGATGAAGCAATAAAAGAACACTTATTTAATGAACTGGAAAAGAGAATATAATAAATGTAGAGACTATCTCTATAATAAAAAAGACTGTCTCAAAAAGAAAACTTAAAAATTAATGTAAAGGGACTGTCTCAAAATTGAAAAAATACAAAAAACATATTTATTCATTTACTAGAATTTCACTTATACAAAACAGTCATTCATAA
>CALEXX010000029.1 GCA_937925095.1 uncultured Leptotrichia sp. | reverse complement strand
AAAACCACTCATGCTCATCAGAAGTATGATTAATTACCAAGTCCAAAATTATCTTTATTCCTCTTTTTTCTGCCTCTGAAATTAATCTTTCTAAATCTTCCTTTGTTCCAAATTCAGGATTTACATCATAGTAATCTGAAATGTCGTATCCATTGTCATCCATTGGCGACTTATACACAGGACAAATCCAGATAAGAGTTATCCCCAGTTCTTTTAGATAATCCAATTTTTCAGTAATTCCATTCAAGTCTCCAATTCCATCATTGTTGCTGTCATAAAAACTTCTTGGATATATTTGATATCCAACTTCTTTCTTCCACCATTTTTTATCTAATTTTTTTGTATCCATATTTTCTCCTTCATATTTAATAAAGTCATTTTTTTAAACCTGCCAATCTAAATATACAGATTAACAGGCATTAAGGTGATGCCGATGATGAATTTTAACTATTTTTTACTAATAATCAAAAACAAAATGACTATAGTTATCAAAATAGTAAAATCCCAATTCATTTTTACCACCTCCCAACTGTCCCATTTGTTTGTTAGTTTTGCAGAACTAACTTGGTAATTATATCATAAAAAAAGACCCCATTCAATAAAGAATAGAGCCTTTTCTTCTGCAAATTTTTTATTTCCAAACGAAATAGTTGGTTTTCTTTTTTCAGAATTATATATCATAAATCAAATAACATTTCAAGCACTAAAAATTTATTTTCATTTTAAAATTATTCAAATGTAATCTATTTCAACACTGGCCAGAAGTCCTTATTAGCTTCGATTAAATCATCCAATATTGCTTTTGCAACAGATGCACTTGGCACAGTTCTTGATAATGTAATTGCCTGCCATAATTTTTGGTATGAACCTTCGATCCATGCTTCTACTGTTAATTTTTCAACAGAAACTTGTTGTTCCATTAAACCTTTTTGGAATTGAGGAATTTTACCTTGAACAATTTTTTCAGGTCCGTTTGAACCTACTAAACAAGGTACTTCTACCATTGCAGTTGGATCAAAGTTTGACAATGCTCCATCGTTTTCTACGATTAACAACATTCTTTCTTTTGTATCATAAGCAATTGCTCTTGCCAAGTCAACTATATATGAAGCATGATCGTCTACATGAAGTTTACTATCTTTTGCAGTTCCTTTTTCAGCGATTGCTCTACATTCACCAAATACAAACTTTTCTCTTCCTTCCATTACTTCATTTGCTCTTGTGTGATTAGGGTTTGAATGCTCTACCACATAGTCAGGGAATAAGTAGTATTTTAAGTATGTGTTTGGTAATGTTGTAGGGTCAACTGCAAATACATCTCTTGCTTTTGTAAATGTATCATTCCAGCTTGCTTCAGTATTTTCTCCTTCAATTTCTACATTATACCCTATTTTTGCAACTTTTTCTTTTAATTCAGGCATTAAGTCTTTTCCATGTTTATCTCTAATGTCTGTCCACCAACCAAAGTGATTCAATCCAAAGTATCTGATTACCATATCTTTTCTTGATTTCAATCCAAGCATTTCAGCCATTCTTATTTCAATTCCAATTGGCATATCACAAATATTTAATATTTTAGAATTTGGACGCAATCTTCTAGTTGCTTCTGCTACAATTGCTGCAGGATTTGAGTAGTTTAACATCCAAGCATTTGGCGAATATTTTTCCATAAAGTCAACTAATTCAAGAACTCCACCAATTGAACGCATTCCATAAGCAATTCCTCCTGGTCCGCAAGTTTCTTGTCCTAATACTCCATGTTTCAAAGGTATTTTTTCATCTTTTTCACGCATTGCATATTTTCCTACTCTTATATGTGCCATAACAAAGTCAACATCTGTAAATGCTGTTTCAGGATCTGTTGTATAAACAAAATTAATATCAGGTGCTTTTTCTTTTATTATAATGTCACATGCTTTTGCAATAACTTCTTGTCTTTCAGCGTCATTATCATAAAATTTAATCTGTCTAATTGGAAATTTTTCCAAGTTTTCTAACAACATCAAAACAATCCCTGGAGTAAATGTACTCCCTCCACCAGCTACTACAATTGAAAATTTTTTCATAAATACTCATCTCCTATAATTTATTAGTTATATATTTTTTGCTTTCCTACCTCATTAGTTATTATAGCATATTTTTTTAAAAAGTCAATAGGTTTGTATAAATCTTTTTTATTTTTTTTGATTTATATATATACCTTTTAATATAAGTTGATATTTTATGTAATTTATTGTATAATAAAATTGTATTTAATTTAACGCAATTTATCTATTTTACTCAATTTATTTATCTTTATTAAATTTGATTATTTGATACCTAAAAATTTGAGTAAAATAATAATTCTATGAAAGGTTTATATAAACGAATGAAAAAATATGAAAAAGTTTATCAAGATATAAAAGAAAAAATAAAAAATGGAGAGCTTAAACCTGGTGATTTTTTAAAAAAAGAAGATGATTTGGCAGAAGAGTATAATTTTTCCAAACTTACTGTGAGAAAAGCTCTTTCAATGTTAGAAACAGAGGGGCACATTCAAAAAGTAAAAGGAAAAAAGTCAATTATTTTAGAGAAAAAAAATTTAGAAAATATTTCTTTGACTTCTATTCAAACTACACAAGAACTTAATAAAATTCAAAATATTCATCTTGAAAAAGAATTAATAAGCCTTTATATTGTACAAGGGATAAAGGAACTCATGGATAAATTACAAGTTTCTGAAAACTCTGATTTTTATAAGGTTGTTAGAACTACTTCATTAAATGGTGAAGTACTGAATTATTCTACTTCATTTTTTGATAGAAGAATCGTTCCATTTCTAAATGAGAAAATTGCAAAAAATTCTATTTACGAATATTTAGAAAAAGAGTTAAAATTAAAAATTGCCTACTCTCGTAGAGAAATAAAATTTAGAAAAATTACTTCTGAAGAGCAAAAATATTTTAAATTAAAAGATATAAATATGGTTGTTGTCATTGAAACTCATGCCTATTTATCAAATGGAACACTTTTTCAGTATGAAACAATAATTCATCATCCTGAGAAATTTACTTTCACTGCTATTGCTAAGAGATAATACAATTTCATCACTTTGATTTTAAATGAATTAAATGATATACAAAAAAGAAAGAACTTTCATAAGCTCTAAATCACTTCTGAAAATTCTTTCTTATTTTTATGTATTATTTAACTAAGTTTTCAATTCTTTCTCTTACTTGTGGTACTGTCAATCCTATAATTACTTGAACTGCTTTACCTTTTCTAACTACTCCGTGTGCTCCACCTGCTTTAAATGCAGCGTCTTTTGCTAATTTAGATTCATCTTTTACACTTACTCTTAATCTTGTTGCACAGTTATTTAATTCTTCAATATTATCTTTTCCACCTAATGCTTCAAGAATTATTATTGCCTGATCCATATACTGGTCATCTGAAGAACCTGAAGCTGCTGCTCCACCTTCACCATGTTTAGCTTTATAATCAGCTTTTGTATAAAGTTTCATTTCTTCATCTTCATCTTCTCTACCTGGAGTTTTCAGATTCATTTTTTGAATTAAGAATTTAAATACGAAGAAGTATATTGCTGTGAATATTAATCCTATTACTATTTGAGTAATTACTGTTCCAGAGTGATTTTTAAACATTGGTATCCAGTTTAAGAATAGGAAATCAAGAAGTCCTCCACCCATATTTCCAACTACTCCGAAAGCATACATTGTTGCTGCCATTGTTGCCGCTAAGAAAGCGTGAACTGCAAACAATACTGGAGCTATAAATAAGAATGTAAATTCTAATGGTTCAGTTATTCCTGAAACTACTGCTGTAAATACTATTGGTATTAATAATGCTGCTACTGTTTTCTTTTTCTCAGGTTTTGCAGTAGCATACATAGCAAGTGCTATTCCTGCTGCACCAAATATTTTTGAGTTTCCATGTAATGCAAACCCTCCACCTGGGAATAAAGTTTTTAATGCTTCTGTACTTTGAGCAAATTCTTTTATGTGTTCAACCCAGTAAACTTGAATTCCATTAGGAACTACTGCTGGACCAAATACAAATGGTGTGTAAACAAAGTGGTGTAATCCTGTAGGTATTAATATTCTTTCCAAGAATGTATAAACCCATACTCCAAATACTCCTGAAGCCTTCATAAATCCTTGCATTGCACCAATTCCCATTTGAACTTTAGGCCAGATTAATACTGTTAAAAATGCACAAGGAATCATAACTATAAATCCTATAATATATACAAATACTGAACCTTGAAATACTCCTAAGAAATCAGGTAATTTCTTGTCAAAGTATTTATTATGTATATATACTACCAATGCTGCGATTAGAATACCACCAAATAAACTTGTATCTATTGTTGGAACTCCGGCTATTGCAGAATAACCTGTTACACCGTCTGCTATTTGTTTAGCTGCATCTATTCCATAGAATACTTTTAATATCGCAGATACAAAATAGTTAAATGTCATATATAATGCAAATGTTTCTAAACATGCTCTTGCATTTGTCTTTGTTGCCAAACTTATTGGTAATCCTATTGCAAATAATAAAGGCATTTGTCTAAATACTGTCCAACCACCTTCTGCAACTACATACCAGAATTTATACCACATTGTCCCTTCTTCAGCAATTTTCCCCACAACTTGTGTATTAGTGAATACTGATGCAAGTCCTACTACTATCCCCGTAAATGCAAATAATAGAACTGGTGCCATCATTGCTCCACCAAAACGTTGGATTTTTTTCATCATTTTTACTACCTCCTAAAATTTTTATATATGATTTTTTCATATTTTAAATATACCACATTTTTTTAATTTGTCAATACATTTACGTAAATCTTTTTTAACTTTTTATTTCATTTTCGTATTTCAATTTAAAATGCCTTATATTCTTACAAATCCAGAATAACTTCCAGCCCATAATGGTCTGACACAACTGGATGATTTTCTCCATTGAATATTACTTTGCTGCTTTTAACTTTTATTTCCTTGTTACTTAAAATATAGTCTATACGTTTTTCTTCCTTGCTTTTACTCCATCCATCAATGTTTCCTCCTACTGTAATTCCACTATCTTTTTCTTCCGCCATAGTATATGTGTCATACAGTCCCTGAGAAAGAATCATTTTGTAATCTTCAGGACTATTTATTGCATCAGTATTGAAATCTCCCATTAGTATCTTTAAATTATCAGTTTGACTTCTTTTCAGTATTGTCTGGATATTATCTGCCATTTTTTCTTCCTGATTTGTAGGAAGATTCATATGGCAAGTGTAAAATTCTACTTTCTGCCCCTTATATTCAATTGTTGCACTGTTAATTCTTCTCGATGTAATTGTATTTACGCTTTGAGCCCTAGTACAATAAAATTCATCTACATCTAAAAGCTTATGTTTTGTTATAATTGCAAGACCTTCATCATATTTACCGTAGCCAATATGCGAATTACTCCAATGATAGTAATAGGTTCTATCAGTATATTTACTGATTTTTTCCAGAAGTACCCAACCATAGTTATCCTGCCGTATTGCCCTAAAAATTACAGGACTATTCATAGACTGATTTACTTCCTGCATAGCTACTACATCATAGTCATTTTCTGCAATTACTTTTGCCAGTATTTCCATCTTTTCATCCTGATTTTCCTCTATCCAGGCATGAACATTGATAGTCAACAGTTTCATATTTTCACCTTTCCTTTCTTTTAAATTTTATAATAACTTTATTTTGTAAACATGTTGTTTTTTTCTCTTATTTTTAGAGAGAAATAAGACTGTTCCGGATAATTCTCCGAAACAGCACTAAATATTATAAATTTTAATTATTTTT
The DNA here is from genome assembly GCA_937925095.1 of uncultured Leptotrichia sp. Classification (GTDB taxonomy): domain Bacteria; phylum Fusobacteriota; class Fusobacteriia; order Fusobacteriales; family Leptotrichiaceae; genus Leptotrichia_A. Next base: position 4,834 of record CALEXX010000029.1, on the reverse strand, counting down.
TATCTTCTGTTTTCCATATTTCATTTTCATATTGACTTATTGTTCTGTCTGAAGAGAAGAATCCTGCTTTAGCTATGTTATTTATGACCTTTTTATACCAAAGATCCTTATTTTCATAGTCAGACAACATTTTTTCCTTAACTTCATAATATTCATTAAAGTCAATAAGTGTCATGAACCAGTCTTTATTTATAAGTTCATTATGCAGTCTTTCCAGTCTTTCTCTGTTTCCTACTTTAATAAGTTCTTCTGAAGTAATAAAATCAACTACTTCTTTAATTCCTTCCTGTTTATAGTAGTCTTTTGAAACGTATCCTTCTTTTTCATATAATTCTATGATTTCATCACTATGTTTTCCAAAAATATAGATATTTTCATTACCTACAAGTTCACAGATTTCAACATTTGCTCCATCCATTGTTCCTAAAGTTAATGCACCATTCAACATAAATTTCATGTTTCCTGTTCCACTCGCTTCCTTTGATGCAAGGGAAATCTGTTCTGAAATATCTGTTGCAGGAATTATTTTTTCAGCCAGTCCTACATTATAGTTTTCAACCAGATATACATTCAGATACTTGTTTACTTCAGGATCATTGTTTATAATTTCTGACAGACAAAGTATCAGATGAATTATATCCTGAGCGATTATATATGCTGGAGCGGCTTTTCCTCCAAAAAGTACAGTTATTTTTCTTTCAGGAAGTTTTCCACTTTTTATATCAAGATATTTTTTTATTACATATAAAGCATTCATCTGCTGACGCTTATATTCGTGGAATCTTTTTATCTGCGTGTCTATTATGCTGTTTTCATCTATTACAATACCTTGGGTATGTTGCAGATATTCCTTCAGTTTCAGTTTGTTTCCCTTTTTTATATTTTTCAGTTTTCTGTATACTTCCTTATCATCAGAAAATTTCAAAAGTTCTTCCAGTTTTTCAGCATCTGTAAGATAACCTGTTCCTATTAATTCCTTTATATAATCTGCAAGGTCTTCATTACAGCTTTCAAGCCATCTTCTGAAGGTAATTCCGTTTGTCTTGTTGTTAAACTTTTCCGGATAAATTTCGTAAAAATCCTTAAGTTCACTGTTTTTCAAAATTTCAGTATGTAGATAAGCTACCCCATTTACACTTGATGAAAAATGTATGTCCATATTTGCCATGTGGACTCTATCTTCTTTGTCTATAATTTGTACGTTATCATTATTATATTTTATTTTTACAATTTTATCAAGTTTTTTTATTATATCAACTATATCAGGTACAACTTCCTCAAGGTATTCTAATGGCCATTTCTCAAGTGCTTCCGCTAATATTGTGTGGTTTGTATATCCTGTCATTGATGTAACAATTTTTACAGATTCCTCAAAAGAAATTTTATATTCCTCTGTCATGATTCTAATTAGTTCCGGAATTACCATACTCGGATGAGTATCATTTATCTGAACAAAAGCATAATCAGCAAGGTCATGAATATTACTTCCCTTTTCTAAAGCTTCAGCAATAATAAGTCTTGCAGCATTTGAAACCATAAAATATTGCTGATAAATACGTAAAAGTTCTCCTTTTTTAGTACTGTCATCAGGATATAGGAATAATGTAAGGTTTTTTTCTATAACTTCCTCATCAAAAGTTATTCCTTCTTCTATTAAATTGTAATCAACACTTTCAATATCAAACAGATTCAGATAATTTTTTGTGTCCTTTTCATATCCAAGTATATCAATTCTTTTCAGTTTTGAATTTAAAGTGAAGTTTTTAAATTTTATCTTATATCCTATATTTGTATCCCTTAACCAGCTTTCATCTTCTATCCAGTAATTTGGCTCAGCTTTCTGCTCATTTTTTTTAAAAACCTGTTTAAAAAGACCGCAATGGTAGTTTAATCCTATACCTTCCCCATTTATTCCCAAAGTAGATATTGAATCTACAAAACATGAAGCCAGTCTCCCAAGTCCACCATTTCCTAGTGATGGTTCTGTCTCCAATTCTTCAATATCACTTAGTTTTTTTCCCGCTTTTTTTAGTTCTTCCCTTATTTCCTTGTATATTCCAAGATTAATAAGATTATTTGACAATAGCTTTCCTATAAGAAATTCTGCTGATATGTAGTATATCTTTTTCTTTGATTTATTTTCTGATTTTTTTTCAGCTTCTTCTTTTACATATTCTAAAAGCTTGTAATAAATCTCCTGATTTGTCATTTCTTTAAGTTCTTTGCTATCCCCACGTTTTAAAAATTCTATAAAATTACTCTTCATTGTCTTATTTTTAATTCCTTTCATAGTAAATTTTCGTGTCTATTATAATCTTTATTTTTTAATTTGTCAATACATTTACGTAAATGTTCGTGTTTTATAACAATTTCTCCGAAAATGTCCACTTTCGTCTGTTGACTTTTTGGGAAAAATGGGCTATATTTAAAATATAAACTAATTTAGGAGGAAATGTATATGTTTGAAAGAAGCTCAGGTATTTTATTCCATCCGACTTCCCTTCCAGGAAAATACGGTATTGGAACTTTAGGAAAAGAAGCTTATGCTTTTATTGATTTCCTAAAAAAATCTAGACAGAAATTATGGCAAATATTCCCTTTAGGACCTACAGGATATGGAGATTCTCCATACCAGTCATTTTCATCTTTTGCCGGGAATCCTTATCTTATTGACTTTGATTTACTTATTGAAGCTCATTTACTTTCAGAAGAAGACCTTAGAGATGTATTTTTTGGAGATAACGAAGAATACATAGATTACGGGGCAATATATAATCAGAAATATCCTTTATTAAGAAGGGCATATGAAAACTTTAAATCTTCTGATAATCACGAAATGAGAGAAAATCTTGAACATTTTAAAAGAGAAAATGCTTCATGGCTAAATGACTACAGCCTTTATATTTCATTGAAAAACCATTTTAATGGACTTCCTTGGAATGAATGGGCACACGATATAAAAAATAGAGAACATGAAGCAATGGAACATTACAAAAATGAACTTGCTGATGATGTTGAATATCATAATTTCATACAGTTCCTGTTCTTTAAACAATGGGGAGATGTAAAAAGATATGCAAATGAAAACGGTATAAAAATAATAGGAGATATACCAATATTTGTTGCTGCAGATAGTTCTGATGCATGGGCAAATCCGGAAATATTCCTATTTGATGAAGAAAGAAAACCCGTTAAAGTGGCTGGTGTTCCGCCTGATTATTTCAGTGCAACTGGACAATTATGGGGAAATCCGCTTTATAACTGGCAAAAACTTAAAGAAACTAACTACAGCTGGTGGGTAGAAAGGGTAAGAGCAAACCTTTCAACTTGCGATATAATAAGAATAGATCACTTTAGAGGATTTGAAGCATACTGGGCAGTCCCTTACGGTGATGACACTGCTATAAATGGCCAATGGGAACCAGGTCCAGGAATTGACTTATTTAATGCTATTAAATCTCAATTAGGTGAATTACCTATTATTGCTGAAGATCTGGGACTTATGACTCAAGGAGTTATTGATTTAAGAGAAGCTACTGGATTCCCAGGAATGAAAATTTTAGGATTTGCATTTGATTCAGGTGAAGAAAATGACTATTTGCCTCATACATATACAAAAAACTGTGTTGTCTATACAGGAACTCATGATAACGATACGCTGATAGGATGGTTCCATAAGGCAAAAGAAGAAGATAGACAGTTTGCAAGAGATTATCTGAATTCAAGATCAGATGATAAAATTCACTGGGATGCAATAAGAGGAGCATGGAGCTCAGTTGCCAACATGGCAATATCTCCAGTTCAGGATTTCCTAGGTCTTGGAAGTGAAGCTAGAATAAACACTCCTGGAGTTGCTGCAGGCAACTGGCAATGGCGTTTAAAACATGGAGTTCTTACAGATGAATTAGCTGACAGAATTGCAAAATTAACTAAAGTATACTCAAGATAACATTTTAAATAAGGAAGCAGAATAATATGAGCAAATATAAAGATGTATACAACGATATAAAAAATAAAATAAAGGATGGTTTCCTAAAACCGGGAGAATTTTTGGCCAGTGAGTCTGAACTGGCAAATAAATACTCCTATTCCAAAGATACTATAAGAAAAGCCCTTTCAATTCTTGAATTGGAAGGGTATATTCAAAAGATAAAAGGGAAAAATTCCTTAATCCTTGAAAGAGGATACCTGAAAAATGTATCCCTTTCTTCACTCCAAACTTCACAGGAGCTGAATAAAGCTGAAAGCCTCAATATAAAAACTCATCTTATCAGTCTTTATATAATTCAGGATGATAAAAAGCTGATGGATATTTTTCATGCTACTAAAGACAATGATTTTTATAAAGTTGTCCGTACACGTTCTCTTGATGGAGAAAAGCTCGAATATGATGTTTCTTATTTTGACAGGAGAATTATTCCTTTCCTAAGTAAGGAAATTTCTCAGAAATCTATTTATGAATATTTGGAAAATGAACTTAATCTGAAGATTTCACATTCGAGAAGGGAAATAAAGTTCAGATATGCAACTCTTGAAGAAAAAAAACATATGGACTTGAAAAAATATGAAATGGTTGTTGTTATTGAAACATATGCCTATCTATCAAACGGAAGTCTTTTTGAATATGGAACTATTTCCTACCGTCCGGATAAATTTACATTTTCAATAGTTGCAAAAAGATAATTTACACTAAAACAGTAACAAGAAAAATAATAAAATTAAAAACAGTCCCATAAAATTTAGGGGACTGTCTCAAAAAAATAAAAAGTAATGTAAAAAACTATATTTTTGAATTATTTAAAATTTTACAATGTAAAATTTTAGTAAATGAACA
>CALEXX010000028.1 GCA_937925095.1 uncultured Leptotrichia sp. | reverse complement strand
TGTCCTCTCAACCACTCCCGCAGTTGACAAAAATTATTCTATCAAATTTTACCCCTCCTTGTCAACACCTTTTTTGTATTTTTTTTATAAATAACAGTTGACGTCGTTTTAATTGTTGTATTGTTAAGGGTTTAAATACTATTAAATAATTTAAAATTAGTATATTTTTTTATTGAAACATGAGTTAGTTACTCTCTCTTTGTCGAAATTGCATCTACCTTATAGTTCTCTTCTGTATTACCTAGATACATTCCTTTATTTTTTAATTCATAATAAGCTGCACAGCCTATCATTGCGGCATTATCTGTACAGTATTCCAATTTAGGAAAGATTACTTTTATATTTTCTTTTTCAGATATTTCCTTGAATTTTTCTCTTAATCTTCCATTCGCAGAAACCCCTCCAGATACTAATATCGTATTAACTTTCATATTTTTTATTACTTTTAGTACTTTTTCACTTAATATTTCTGAGACTATTTCCTGAAGTGACTTAGCCACATTTTCCTTTGATATTATATTACCTTTCATTTTTTCATTATTTACATAATTTGTTATATAAGTTTTTATTCCGCTGAAACTGAAATTATATTCTTCAACTTTAGGCTTTTTTATTTGCAGTATGTCTTCTCCATCTTTAGAAAGCTTGTCTATTTCAGGCCCTCCTGGATATGGCAACCCGAGGACACGTGCTATTTTATCATATGTTTCCCCCACTGCATCGTCTAAAGTTTCTCCCAGCAAAGTTATTTTTATTTCTTTATCAATTTCATTTATATAGTATAAATTTGTATGTCCTCCAGAAACAACAAGGGAAACTGCCGGCAGTTCTACATCATTTTCAATAAACGTTGAAAATATGTGACCATTTATATGATTTATTGGCAATAAAGGGATTTTATTTGCCCAGCTGAGGGATTTTGCAAACATAAGTCCTACAAGCAAAGAACCTATCAGTCCAGGAGTATTTGTAACTGCTATATAATCAATATCACTCAAACTGCACTTTGCCTGTTCCATAGCTTCAGTGAAAACAGGCATTATATTTTCTATATGATGTCTAGAGGCTATTTCAGGAACTACCCCTCCGTATTCCCTATGTATATCAATCTGTGTAGAAATAACATTGCTTAATACATTTTTCCCATTTTCAACTACTGCCACTGAAGTTTCATCACATGAAGTTTCAAATGCCAGTATTTTTATACTTTCCATATTTTTCTCCTTACTTCTCTTTTCCGTATTTTTCCATAATTTTATTAAATACATAATCCACACTTATATTTTTCATGCAATCTTCATACTTTTGCGGAAATTTATCATCTCCATATAATGAATGTGGTGGACAATCAGGATTATTCAATAAATGTGTCTTTTTTTCAAAAGAGAACAATTTAGGATCAGTAGGTCCGAAAAATACAAACGTCTCACTTCCAACAGCTCTTGCTATATGAAAAGGTCCGGAATCATTAACTATAGCTATTTTAGAATATTTTAGAATTATACCGCTTTCTTTGAAGGATATTTTCCCACATAAATCTGTTATTCTACCTTCTTCATCGGCTTTCACAACTCCAAAATCTTCTTTTCCGCCTATTACAAATATTTTACTGTCTGTATTCTCAAGTATTTTTTTAGATAACTCATCATAAAAAGGCCATTTTTTAGTAAATTTCGATGCTCCAGGAGCTAATACAAAATAATTCATATTTTTTAAATCGTATTCTCCTACAAATTCATCTTCTTTTCCTTTGTCTATGTAAAATTCTAAAGCATCACCTTTTCCTGATTCTATATTATTCCTATCAAAATATAGGTTAAGTTTTTTCAGTGCAGTAAAATAGCTTTCTACAATAGTGCAATCTGCATTGTATGTTATCATTTTAGCTTTTACAAGTAATGTTTTCCACCATTTTCTTTTTTTATATCTCAAATATTCTGTCTTACCTGATGATAAGCTTTTTCCTATTATTCTCGATAAAATTTTAGAATGAAGATCTATAACAAAATCGTATTTTTCTTTTTTCAAATTTTCTATTACTTCATTTATATATTTTTTATCCTTGCTCTTTTTTCTGTCAAATAATATTAAATTTCTAATTTCCGGATTTAGTGAAACCGCTTCTGAAAAACCTTCATAAACTATAAAATCTATTTCTGAATCCGGGTATTTTTCTTTTATTTTTCTTATTACAGGAGTTGTTAAAAGAACATCTCCAAAAGAACTAAACCTAATTATCAATATTTTCATTTATTTTCCTCGTCAATTAATTTTTCAAACTTAATTTATAAAACTAGGATTTACAAGAATTTTCTCTATCCTTTATCCTTTATTTCCTTAAGTTTTATTTTTGCATCCATTCTACCATTTTTAAGTGCCTTTAAATACCATTTTTGGGCTAATCCCATATCATTAAAATCCTGCTGATATAATTGGGCTAAAAGATACATTGCTCTGCTTTCATTTAAATTTGCAGCCTTTTCATACCATTCTGCCGCTTTTTCTTTATCTTTTCCACCTTTTATTTTATCATAAAAAATTCCTAAATTTAACATGGATTCTATGTTTCCCTGATTTGCTCCAATTAAGTACCATTTCTCTGCTTCTTCATAATTCTTTTTATATTCTTCTGCTTTTCCAATTAGATTTATTCTGTCAACAGCACCTAATTCATAAAGTTTTTTATCAATTTTTTCTGCTTCTTCATAATTCTTTTCATTATGATATTTTTCTGATAAACTCAGCATTCCAAAAAAATCATTCTTTTCAGAAAGTTTAATCAGTAATTTTTCACTTTCCTCTGAATTTCCCTCTCTCTCATATAACAGAGCCAAACTTTTTATAGCTCCTCTGTTATCATTTTGAACACCTTTTTTATACCATTTTTCCGCTTCTTTATAATCACCTTTCTTTTCGTAAATATTCCCAAGCCTTGATAAAGGAATCATATAATTTTTCCCCAATGCTTTTTTATACCATTTTTCTGCTTCTTCATAATTCTTTTCTTCTTCATAAAGTAGCCCTAAATCATACATTGAAGAAACTTCTCCACGTTCAGCAGCGTTTTCCAGCCATTTTTTTGTATTTTCAGCATCAAATTTATCCATATAATATTCAGCAAGATATGCTGCCGCCAGTCTTTTATGTTTTTCTATTTTTTCTAGATACGTCTTTGCTTTTTCAGGATTTGAAAATAACATTTTCTGAGCTTCATTAAAAATCATTTCCACATCTGATTTTTCAAGATTTTTATCCTGCTCCAGCATTTTTTTATCTGCCATTTCGCCTTTATTTTCATTCTTTAAAATTTCCTTAATATCCGATAATCTATCTGACGCTTTTATTATTCCATAATCCTTAAGTTTAGTAAACAATTCTTCAGCCTTTACATATTCTCCTTTTTTTATATATAGCTTTCCTAGTTCATACATATATGCCGTTCTTTTCTGGTTTGAAAGTACTGACAGTTTTTCCTCTCTCCTTACATCATTTTTTTCAATATTGTAAATTTCTGTCAATCTTTCTGTAGCCTGCAACTCTCCCTGTTTTTCTGATTGGAGAAACCATTTTTCAGCTTCACTGTAATTCTTTTTCAACATATAAATTTTACCTAGTTCGTACATTGCCTTTGTAAATCCCAGTTTTACAGCCTTTTGCATTTTTTCAAGTGCCATATCAAGCTTTCCCTCAGCAAAATCACCCTTGCCAAGATAATAAGCAGCTTCACCTCTATAATCCTGAATTCTTTCAAACAATGGTTTTGCCTGTGCATAGGAATCCATCATTTTCTCTTTTGCTTCCAGCAAAATTTTATCAATTTCCATATCACTTAATTTTTCTTCCTCTATTTTTGTAATCTCATCCTCAATCTTCGGTTCTTTTACAACTTTCTGTACTTTTTTAATCTGCTTCTTTTCTATCTCTTTATAAACTATCGTCCCCACAAGAAAGATGAAACTGGCTACAACCAGGGAAGTTGCTATAAATGTATCCCTTTTCCTATCCCATTCTCTTTTATTTTTTTCTGTTTCAGACATTCGCCTCAATCCTTTTTATTAGCATTATTTCTATTTAGTCTCTAACATTATTAACCATTAAAGTTTCATAATTTTTTGAAACCTTCATTATGGTTATCTATTTTTTCCTGTAAATTTATATTTTTAAATGTATATATTAATTTATATCCTAAAGCGCACTCTAAGTCAAGCATTTTCACTTAAAAATTATTATTAAAAAAACTGCCTTCAAACAGATATAATCTAAAAAAATTTACTTTCAACTTTTTAATGATTATATACTGTTAAAGACAGGTTTATTACAGTAATATTAAACTATATTATTAAATGTTTCGATAGTTGGATCTTTTTCACATAATTCAACCAACATTGGAACGATTTTAGTAAAATGTTCTGTAGCATTGTGGATTTCAATAGCTTTTTCTGATTTCCAATGTTCAACAAAAACAAAATGATTATCTTTTTCTCTGTTTTGCTGTAAATTATAGGAAACGCATCCTTCTTCCTGACGGCTTTCTTTTACAAGTTCTTTACATAATTCAATAAATTCAGGTACTTTGTCTTCTTTAACTGAAAACTGCGCTAATATGTGAATCATAACTCAACTTCCTTTCTTTTTCCTAAAATAAAATATATTCACTATTGAAACAACCGTGAATACATCTTTAATAATTTATTTAGATGGTGCCTAGAAAAGGATTCGAACCTTCGACCCTGCGGGTATGAACCGCATGCTCTAGCCAACTGAGCTATCTAGGCATTTGGTGGCGGGAGCCGGATTTGAACCAACGACCTTCGGGTTATGAGCCCGACGAGCTACCAGACTGCTCTATCCCGCGACAATATTTTTTAGATAATAGTTTCAAGTGGTGCCTCGGGCCGGACTTGAACCGGCACGGAAAAAAATTCCACAGGATTTTAAGTCCTGTGCGTCTACCGATTTCGCCACCAAGGCACAAAAACTTATTATCTTTAACACGAATTAGATTATATAACAATCAGTTTCATTTGTCAAGTATTTTTTCAAGTTTTTTTAACTGATTTATTTTTCTTTCCTATATATTTCTCTTTTCTGCTTCTTCTAATGACTTATATCCCTTATGTTTCACTATATTTTCAAGATTTTTTTCTGTCAGATTTTTATTTTCAATTTTACAGTTTTTTATATAATCATAATAAAGCTGTAAAGTTTTTTCTGAATATGAAAGAAGTTCTCCCCTCAAATATGTTTCTATCGAAGTATATTCAGGTGTATCAGACTCAGAGTATAATTTTCTCCCTTTATTTGTAATTCCAGGATATTTTTCCATCATTTTAATTTCCCATTCTAAATAAATTTTTATAATTTTTTCAGCAATTTCTCTTTTTAGTTCAGATATTGCGGGCAAAAATTCTTTTATCCCTTCATATTCTTCAGGTGCACTATATTTCATCATATAGGCATATTTTTCCATAACAGGATTTCTATCTCTGTGCTCTGCCAAAATCAAATCATCAAGATAGCTGCGCAATACCGGTAAAGAAAATATTTCCCACTGGCTACTTCTCATAATGTTAAACTCCTCATAATTATCCTGGCACGAAGCTCTTCCACCTGTATTGTGTACAGACCGAAAAAATTCCCACTCCCTTGCTATAATTTGACGTATTATATTCTGTTTAATTTCTTTTTCTTCATTTTCAAAGTTTTCTCCCATTCAGATTACCTCCTAATCGAGCCACGGACTCCAGTTTCTAAGTTTCTCATCTTTTATACTTGCCTGTATTTCCGGACCATAGTCAAGCAAAAAGTCACTTTTTATAACTTCTATAACTCCCTGTCTTTTCATTTCTGTAATTATATTTGCACATATTTTTTCAATTATTTCTACTTTCCTATATGTTTCATCAAATGGAAATTTTACAAGCTTCCCTATCATTACATGTGTTTCTTCCCCTAAAATTGGCAGTTCCTTCAGTCTTCTGTGAAACCATTTATAGAAGGGTTTATATACCCTATTTAATAAATAAATCATATGTACAGCTTCATCTATAAATTCTGTTTCAGCCATTCTTGCCGCAACAATTTCATCCCTTTTCATGCATCTTGGAAAGTTATATTGTCCTGACTGTGCAATTTTCATACATCTTGTAGCTATTTTATTCAGACGTATGTCTTCAGGAAAATATTCAGATAATTTATTTCTTATTTCAGTAAATTCTCCCAGATTGTCAACAAATACTTTTCCGTTAGTTGCCGCAGCAAGGGCATTTTCCGGTATAAGTCTCCAGTCATAAAGATTTGAAGGGTACGTTTCCATTCCTAAAAATTTATAATACCAGTCATTCATATTTAAAACTCCACGCCTGTCATCTCCCCAATCACTTATATTCAAAGCTCTAAATCCTATAAATTCCTTTGGAAGTGATTCCAATGCATCAGATAGCTTTCTTCCATATTTTTCATAATCTTCCTGTGTCAGCCATATACAGCATGAAGGTCCAAAATCATGATCATGTGATATTTCGTCATCATATCCAAAACATTCAGATCCTTCGCCTGCAAGACCTACTGCCATTCTTTCATATAAATCTGAAAAATCCTTTTTCAGAACTGGTAAATATACATTTTTAAAATATAATTCTGACAGTTCCATACCTTTTATTTTATTATTCATTTTTTCCCAATCTTTCCTTTACAATTTCAATATTCTGTAATAAACTCTGATAGTTACCGCTATTTTCTCCGAATGATTTTTTACATATTTCAGCACTTTCTTCAAAATATTTAAGAGCCTTTTCAAATTCTCCCTCATTATAATACTGAATTGCCATGTTATTCAGTGATGCAGAATAAAGGCCATGTTCTTTACCCACAATATTTTCTATTAACTTCAACGATTTATCCAGCACTTCTTCAGACTTTTCCTTTTCTCCTGTTTTTAAATAGGGAAGTACCATATTACTAAGGGTTGTAGCATACTGAAGTTTATATTCAGGTAATTTTTCCAGTATTTCCAGACTTTTCTTATGCAAATCAAGGGCATCCTGAAATCTTCCTGTATCCTGATAAAACAGACCAAGATTATTACATACACTTGCGTAAAGGTAATCATTCTGTAAATTATTCTTCTGGTATATCTCCATTGTTTCCAGATAAAGTTCCTCAATCTCGTCAAATTTTTTCATAAATCTGTAAACTTCAGCAAGATTTAAGTTACATGTGGCATAAGGAACTATTTCCTTGCCATAGTTTTTTTCTATTATTCTTTTTGCCTTTATTATTGCATTGACAGCTGTTTCAAATTCACCTGTGTATTTCAAAGTTCCACCAAGTTCATTTAAAATTTGTATATTTTCATTACTTTCTTCTCCATAAACTTCTTCAGTAAGTTCTGCAAGTTCCTTTAAAACCTTCACTTCTTCAAGAGTTTTCCCCTGCTGCATATATTCATTTCTCTGTTTTGTAAGTTCATAAATTCTATCTTTATTTTTATCGGTAGTCATATTTCCCCCATTATTAATAATTTGTATAGAAAATCATAACATTTTTAATATCTGTTGTCAAAAAAAGAATATCCCAGCGTTCTATTTCTTCTGAGATATTCTCACTCCTGATATAATATCCGGTAAAACTTTTATTTACAGTATCTTTCCCTTAAAATATGTGAAGCTTCCACCATTGAAGACATTTTTTGCTTTATTATTTCATATGAATTTAGAGGTCTTTTAGAAAATGTTGCAAAACCGCAGTCAGGATTTAGCCATATTTTTTCAGGCGGAAGAAAATCCAGAACCTTTTCAGTTGCTTTTACTATCTGTTCAGGAGTTTCCACAATTGTATTTCTAGGATTTAGACATCCAAATCCAAGCATTATTTTTTTATCCAGAAAATTATTTGAAAAAAGCTGTTTTACTTCACCTGCACGGGATGTTGAAAATTCAAGTGCCAGCATATCCACATCCAGCGAATCAAAAAACTGCCCAAGCCTATCATAAGCTCCTTCCAGCAACACAGTTTCATCGCAAGTCCAGTTTCCACGGCATACATGCATTGCCCCCAGTACATTTTCATGTTTACGGAGCTCTGCAAATACAGGAGCAAGCAACTCATTTACAAATTTAAGTTCTCGATCAACCTTGATCTTCTCTGACAGGGCACCTCAGTAAAACGAATTATCCCCTTTTTTCCTTGTAAAAACAACTTCCGATAAAATCGGCTCATCAATCTGAATAATACCTGCTCCCATCTCAACTAGCCGTCTTATTTCATTAATTAGAAGCTTTACTACATCATTTCCAAGCTCTTTACGGTCACTATATACTTTCCCTGTAATTTCCTTCATCCACATGGAACGTGTCAACAGATACGGACTTGGTAAAGTCATTTTAAAAGGTTTTTTTGAGAATTTTTTTATCATATCAACTTCTTCTGTATTGAGCTCTATATCTGTAGAAATTCTGTCTACACACACAGGACTGTTCATTGTATTGTCTGCCGCATCCATTTCCTCAAGACTTTTATTGAATTCTTCCGTATTTCCTGTAATTTCCTTTATATCTTCCATTGTCATAAGCTTTACTCCAGGAACGTGTTCTGCAACATAACTCATATAGTTATCTCTCGCCAATTCCCCACTTACAACTACATCAATTCCTACTTCTTCAGACATTTGAATAATCTTTTCTGTTTCTGAATATACTTTTTCCTTATATTCCTCAGCATATTTATCATCTTTTATGCTTTTTTCTTTTAAATCAAGTAATTCTTTACTTCTTGGCATACTTCCCATTAAAGTAGTTGAAAATGGCTTAAATCTGTTATTATCCATGTTAGCCTCCTTTACTGATTTTATTTTGTATAAATCTATCTTAATTTTACTACATCTTATATTTAAATTCAAAATTATATTTAATTTTTTCAATTTCTTTATATTTTTAAATAACAATAAGCAGACATCAGCTATCCATGCCTGCTTATATTTTTCAGTTATATTATTTTAAGGTTCAACAATTAAATTACTGTTAGTCAATATTTCAACAACTTCTGCCATTGTAGTTGTTCCACCTACTTCAAGGTGATCAGTAAGTTCATAATAATCAACACAGATACCACATGAAAGTATTTTTACACCTTTTTTCTCAAGTTCCTTTAAGTCTTCAAGACAAGGTGACCCTTTAGTAGTAAGTTTAGCTCCTTCTCCATAAAAAATAATATGAGCAGGTAAATTTTCCCTTTGAGCAAGAGTATGAATAAATCCATTCATAAGATTATCAATCAGAGCCTGCTCTCCAATTCCCATTCCAGTTCCTTTAATTACAACATCATAAGTTTGTGCCATAATATATTCCTCCTATTTAAAATATATGTTATCAACTATTTTATAATTGAAGTTTATTATATTAATTTTATTTCAAAGATAATTATTAACTGGTATAATTCATTTCATTTTAGGTATAACACATAAAACTTTGATTGTCAAATTAGTATTGAAAATTCAAATATTGAATAAGTTTTTTATATGGCAGAAAGCATTTCAATTATTGCATCTCCTAATTCTTCCAGTTATTCTAGCTATTTTCTATTTTTTTGTATTCTTTCCCGTAGCAAGACCTCAAATAAATTTCCTTCATTACTTTTTTCCTCCTGTTTTTTTATGTAAATATGATTGCTCATATTCCAAAGATGTAGCATACTCCTTCATGTTATAAGATTACTTTATTTGAAATTTTATTTCTTGCTTTTGAAGTAAAGTGATTTTTTTTAACATAATTTTTTTTAATCTTAAAATTTTAAAAAATAACATTCCTAAAAATTCCCAATTGCAACATTACCATTATTCTGATACAATAAAAATCAATAAAATTGAAGGAGTTCCATACTTATGACAAAAAAAGAAATTCGCCAAAATATGATTTTACAGAGAAATCAGCTTTCAAAGGAGAGTGTTCAGGAAAACAGTAATTCCATTATTGAAAAACTCCAGCCTTATGTTCAGAAAGCTAAAAATATAATGATTTTTATGAATATGAAAAGTGAGGTTGAAATTACAAGGTTAATAGAACTTTATCCTAATAAAAAATTTTTTATTCCAAAAACTTTTCCTGACAGAAATATGAAAATTAATCTTTACAATAAAAATGAGCTAGTTTTACATAAATTTGGATATTATGAATCTTCATCTGATGTTTTTTATGATGAAAATATTCTTGATTTAATTATTGTTCCTGCAACAGCTTTTGATTATTCAAAAAATCGTATTGGATTTGGTGGAGGATATTATGATACTTTTTTAAGTAAAGTTATTTTTAATAATCAGACCAATAGAAAAAATCGCAACAAACCCTTAATTATAGGAGTATGTTACGATTTCCAACTAATTGATTATATCCCTTCAGAAGACCATGATATAAAAATGGACTATATTGTTACTGAAAAGAATATTGTTATTTAAGTTTTATTATTTTACTGATTTTTCTATAATTATTTCATTTTTATATGTATCTATTTTAGCATTGGCACCAATCGGAACCGTAATAAAAGGTCTTACATGCCCAGATTTAAACCCTTTTATTATCGGAATTTTCATGTCACCAAAGTTATCCAGAAAAACATCTTCTAGAGACATGTCATCCAAATCTGATCTTTTGGCACCTTTAAAATCTCCTAAAATAATACCTTTTAAATTTTTCAGTTTTCCAGCAAGTTTTAATTGCTTAAGCATTCTGTCCACCCTGTAGGTAGCCTCATTTACTTCTTCTATAAACAGTATTTTCCCGTCTGTATTTATTTCATACTCTGTTCCAAGGGAAGCAACTACAAGCGAAAGATTTCCACCTGTTATTCTTCCTTCTCCTCTACCACTTTTCATTATGGAATAACTGTCATCAAATTCAAGAAGATTGTAGGATTGTTTGTCTGTAAACGCTTTGTTAAACCCATTTTCAGTAGTTTCAGGTATTTTGTCAAAATTTGAGCTCATAGGCCCATGAAAAGTGACAAGGCCTGTTTTTTCATTAATTGCAAGCAATAACGTTGTCAAATCACTGAATCCTGAAAATATTTTTGGATTTTTTCTTATCAGGTCATAATCAAGCTTATCTACAATTCTTATAGTTCCATATCCTCCTCTTATGGAGAAAATGGCTTTTATATTTTTATTCGCAAACATATCATTTATATCTTTAGCCCTTATGTAGTCAGTTCCTCCAAATCCATACCATCTTGAATCATAGGAACGACCGTATACAACATTAAATCCTCTGCTAAGAAGATATTCCACTTCTGCATCAGCAGATGTCCCCTTATAGTTTGCAGGAGCGATAAGACCAATTGTATCTCCAGGTTTTAACCCCTCAGGAATAATAATTGCAGGAGTTTCAGCCTGTAATGTTAAACCTGATATCAATACAAAAACAAATATTAAAAATATTTTTTTTATACTTGAAACTTTTCCGGCAATATCAATTAAATTTTTCATTTTAAAAATTCCTCCAGTTTCTGCTTAAGTTCAGTATAATCAGGAAGATGTATTCCTCTTATTCCTTCTTTTTCACAGGCGTCGATATTCACTTTTGTGTCATCAATAAAAACTGTTTCTTCAGGAATAAGATTAAATTTTTCTATAAGTGTTTCGTAAATTTCCTTTTCAGGCTTTAAAAGATAGTAGTAGCATGAAACTGTATGCCCATCAAACAACCTGAAAAAATCATACTTTTTAAAAATATGCTCAAAGGCAGGCTGATGAAAATTTGATAAAATATACAGATTATATTTTTCCTTCAGTTCCGGCAATAATTTAACATTTTCTTCTATTGGCTGTAATATTTCAAAAAGATCTATATCAAAAAGTCTGTCAATCTGCTCGTCTACTCCGGGAATTCTTTCCTTAAATATCTTTTTTGCATCTTCATAAGAAAGAGTTCCTCTGTCCAGCATCTGCCATTCATCACTACCAAATACTCCATTATAAAAGGCTTCCCTCTTTTCCTCAGGGATATTTTGTTCTGTATATTCCTTCGGTTCAAACTTTATGAGAACTCTTCCAAGATCAAATACTATATTTTTTATTGACATTGCTTTCTCCATTCTTTATAGTTAAGATTCTCTTTAACATCTGTAATAATAACATACTGCTTTCTGAACTTTATAATATCGCACTTTTTCCATGTTTCTGCATATTTTTTAAGATTTTCTTCTGCTTCAGGATACTCTTCCCCATTAATTCTGCAATCTGCCCTCAAATCTCCATTGACATCTTTTAAGGCAAATAATCTTATTGCATAATTTTTCCCTGTATTATTCATCTGCTTAGAAAAAGATTCTATTGATTTAGTAAACAGACAGCATGGACAAAATTCATCAACATACTGTTCTGCATCAATTCCTTTTTTCTTAGCCTCTTCTTCACTAATATTTGGATAGGCAATAACATTTCCAAAAAATAGATGTCTTTTTACAGGTGGCTTGTCGTCAAAAGTCATTTCTACTATCTGATTCATATTTTTGGCATTTTCAGGATTAGCGGCATCTACAAGAGTTTCCCAGTCTAAAATTACCCAGCTCTTGAAAGCGCTCTTAATAGCTTTAGCAAGACCATCACAAAATTCACCATACTGATATTCAAAAATACCATTTGGAAAGAGTTCCTTATGATGAATCTGAATTGTTGCAGCTACCTGAAGCAATCCTTCATGACTTTCCTGATCTACCCAGTTCAGTAATGGAAGAAGATAATAGCCAGTTTCAGGAACATATAGCCATTTCATTCCTTCCTCATCATTTATCATGTGGACTTTCCAGCCTTTTTCCGTCAGTAAATCATACAGAAAGTCTACTATAATAATATCATGATTCTTTCCGGAAGGACTTTGAAACATACTTACTTTTGAAGGATTATCAGGCAATATTCCCCAGTTAAGTTTTTCTGTATACTCGATTCTATCCGTACTGCTATCATGTTCTACTTCTTTATCTTTAGATTTGAATAACTTTTTTAATTTGTCAAACATTATAATTTTCTCCTTTAATTACATAAAGAATTTTTCTAGTCCTTCATAAAATCCTTTACAAACTGTAATACGTCTTCTGCTTTAACTTCTGTACTTTCTCCTGTTCTTCTGTCCTTAATTTCAACTTTACCTTCAGCTGCACTTTTTCCAGCAACTATTTTCAAAGGGAATCCAATAAGATCGGCATCTTTAAACTTAAATCCTGCTCTTTCATTTCTATCATCTAAAACTACTTCTATTCCATTGGCAAGTAGTTCTTCGTATATTTTTTCCCCTAATACTGACTGTGCTTCATCCTTAACATTGGCAATTATTACATCCACTAAGTAAGGGGCAATATTTTTTGGCCAGATAATACCAAACTCATCATTATTCTGTTCTATTGCCGCTGCCATAACCCTTGAAATTCCGATACCGTAGCATCCCATTTTCATTATCTTCTGTTTTCCATTTTCATCAAGAACTGCAGCATTCAATGCCTTTGAATACTTATCTCCCAATTTAAATATGTGGCCTACTTCTATACCTTTTGCAAGTTTCAAAGTTCCCTTTCCGTCAGGTGCAGTATCTCCCTCTCTTGCATTTCTTATATCTGAAACCATATCGTAAACTATATCTTCAAGATTTACATTTATATAATGGTGTTCTTCCTTGTTTGCACCTAATGCAAAGTTTCTTACATATTTAACTGTTTCATCTATTACTACTTTCAGCCCTTCTTTTTTCTCATAAGAACCTGCATATCCAGGAACTATTCCAAATTTTTCACAATCTTCAGCCGTCATCATTTCAAGCTCAGTTTTTGCACCAATTGCATTTTTAAGTTTTACAGAATTCACATCTAAATCCCCTCTTATTAATGCCATTACAAAATTTTCCCCATCTTCTGTAATTTCCTTCAGCATTACTGCTTTTACTGTTTTTTCTTTTGGAATATTTAAGAAATTTGCCAAATCTTCTATTGTTTTTGCATGCGGAGTTTTTACCAGTTCTTTAGGTAATTTTTCTTCATCGCTTTCCTTCAGCTCAATAATGCTTTGAGCCTTTTCAATATTTGCGGCATAATTTGAAGAGTCATCATATAGGATGTCATCTTCTCCACTTTCTGCAAGCACCATAAATTCATTTGAAGAGTCTCCTCCTATTGAACCTGAATCTGCCTCTACTGCCCTGAAATTAAGTCCACATCTTGTGAATATTCTTTCGTATGCAGATTTCATATTCTGATATTCTTCATCAAGGGATTCCTGATTAATATGGAAACTGTAAGCATCCTTCATTACAAATTCCCTTCCTCTCATAAGCCCAAATCTAGGTCTTATTTCATCCCTGAATTTTGTCTGAATCTGATAAAGGTTAAAAGGTAAATCTTTGTATGAAGACACCATGTTTCTTACTATATCTGTTACAACTTCTTCGTGAGTAGGCCCTAAAGCAAACTCTCTTTCATTTCTATCCTTAATTCTCATAAGTTCCGGACCATAAGCAAACCATCTTCCTGATTCTTCCCAAAGTGAAGCAGGCTGTAATACAGGCATGTGTATTTCCTGAGCTCCTGCTCTGTTCATTTCTTCTCTTGTAATGTTTTCTATTTTTCTTAAAACTCTGTATCCTAAAGGTAGGTAGCTGTATACTCCTCTTGTAAGCTGTTTTATCATGGATGTTCTTAGCATTAGCTGATGACTTGCCAGTTCAGCCTCCTTAGGAGACTCCTTGTACGTTTTTAAAAATGCTTTTGATAATCTCATATCTATTTCCTTTCATTTTTTGATTTTAATTTATACGAATTATTTTTCATAAATTCCAAATTAGGAATTTTTGAGTTTTTATAATAATTCAATTTATATTATACAAAAAAGACTGAAACTAGTCCAGTCTTTTAAAATATTTATTTGAAATTTTATAATTCAACTCTCACTTTCAATTTCTAATTTAAAATTTTTCTGTATTAACTTTTTCTATTTTTTATTATTTTCAAGTAAATTATACAATTTTATTAAATCCTC
>CALEXX010000027.1 GCA_937925095.1 uncultured Leptotrichia sp. | reverse complement strand
GAATGACTGTTTTGTATAAGTAAAATTTTAGCAAATGAAAAAAATATAGTTTTTTTATATATTATATTTAATTTTTACTATCTTGAGACAACACCGAATTTTACCTTTTTCTTAATAAATGACAGTTTTATATCAGTGAAATTTTAGTAAATAAATCAATATAGTTTTCGTATATCATATTTATATTTTCTCCTAATATAGCCTTTTATTAACTATTCAGTTTCATAGAATCCAGATGGTTTTTCATTCAAATTAATAAGAATATTTTTCATTTGAGTGTAGTGTTCTAATATAACTTTGTGAGTTTCACGTCCTATTCCTGACTGTTTATATCCTCCAAAAGGTGCTCCAGCAGGGAACTGGTTATATGTATTTACCCACACACGTCCTGTTTCAATTCCTCTTGAAACACGAATTGCACGGTTAAGGTCACGAGTAAATACTCCTCCTCCAAGACCATATATACTGTCATTTGCAGCTTTTATAACTTCTTCTTCTGTATGGAATTTTTCCACTACTACTACCGGTCCGAATATTTCTTCCTGTGCAATTCTCATATCATTTGTTACATCTGCAAAAATTGTTGGTCTTACAAAGAATCCGTTTTTAAGTTCTCCATCTTCTATTCTTGTTCCACCTGTAACTAAACGTGCTCCTTCCTGTTTTCCAATTTCAACATAATTAAGCACATCTTTCAGATGTCTTTCATATATTAATGATCCCATTTGTGTAGAAGGATCTAAAGGATTTCCTACCTTTACCTTTTCAAATACATTTTTTAATCTTTCAACAAATTTATCATAAATTGTGTCCTGAACAAATATACGTGAACCTGCAGAACATACTTGTCCTTGATTGAATAATATTCCTAACTGTGCTCCATCCATTGCCATATCTAAGTCACAGTCTTCAAAGAATATATTTGCAGATTTTCCTCCAAGCTCCAATGTTGCCGGAATCATTAATGAACATGCCGCTGAGTATACATCCTGTCCTACTGCAGTTGATCCTGTAAATGCGAGTTTCTTAAATCCATTATGTTTCAACATATAATTTCCTGATTTTGAACCGCTTCCTGTAACAACATTTATTACTCCTTTTGGAACTACATCTGCTATAAGTCTCATTAATTCAAGTACTGAAAGCGATGTGTGACTCGATGGTTTTAATACTACTGTACATCCTGCTGCAAGAGCTGGAGCAAGTTTCCACGCAGCCATAAGGAATGGAAAATTCCAAGGTATTATCTGCCCTACTACTCCTATTGGTTCTCTCAATATTAGGTTTAATGTATTTTCATCAAGCATTTTTGAAGTTCCTTCTTCACTTCTTATTGCTCCTGCAAAATATCTGAAGTGATCTGCTCCTAACGGAATATCAGCAAAAGAAGTTTCTCTTATTGGTTTTCCATTATCCATACTTTCTACTGCCGCTAAAAAATTTTTATTTTTATCAATTATATCTGCAATTTTTAATAATAAATCCTGACGTTCAATCGGAGACGTTTTTTTCCAGCTTTCAAATGCTTTTTCTGCAGCCTTTACTGCTGCATCAACATCTTCAGCAGTTGCTTCTGCTATAACTGCCAGTTCTTCCCCTGTAGAAGGGCTATATGCCTTTAATGTACTACCATCAGATGAAGGCACCCATTTTCCATCAATAAATAAATCATATTTCTTTTGTAATTCTACCGCCATTTAAATCATCCTCTCATTTTTATTTTAATATATACACTATAGTATATCCCGATTTTTAAAAAATTCAAGTGCTTTGTCTAAAAAAATGTTTATGTGAAAATTATTTCTTTTTCAAACCCTTTGAAATATGCAAAAAAGGCAAAATATTATTAACTGAAATAATTTTAAAATTGCTTATATTTTACATTTATTGTATAATTATCCCAATTAAATAATAGAATATGGAGATGGATTTATGAGTAATGGAATTTATTCTGATAAATATAAATTACGTGTAAAAGAAGTAGTGCAACTGATTATACCCCATGAAAAGTATTTAAATTGGCTTTCTGATGATAATATTGCCAAATATTTATAAAAAAAACTATATTTTAATTCATTTACTAAAATATAGTTTTCAAATTTTTTTAATTATTTTTTTCTTTCCATTTCTCTTCTTTCTCTTCTTGAAAGTTTTCTATGAGGTGTTTCTTCAGATGTTTCAGCATCTTCTACTTCTTCTTCAGTATGTTCATATTTCAGATTTTTTGCTTCCTCATGCTTTAAATTAGTTGTTTCCTCTTCATTTCTAAGTTTTAATTTCAGAAGGAATGAACCTGTTTCTCTCTTTATGGCATCTATCATTTCATTATAGATTTCAAAAGCTACTATTTTATAGTCATGGATAGGATTTCTCTGACCGTATGATCTCAATCTTATACCTTCCCTTAATTCTGTAAGATCTTTCAGATGCTGTCTCCATTTCTGATCAAGAACTTCAAGCATTATATATCTCTCAATTCTTCTAAATACTTCTTCACCTGTAATTTCTTCCTTTTCATTATATCTCTTTATAAGATCTTCATACACCTGATCAATTATTTCATCCTTACTTTTACTTTCAAGTGATTTATCCATGTCATATTCAAAAATTTCATTTAGTTTATCTTTCAGAAGATTGAAATCCCAGTCAGATTTTGAATCTCCGCTTAAAGACATTTCAACAGTATCTTCCACTGTTTCTTTTATCATATCAAAAATAAGTTCTTTAAGATTTTCATTACTTAACACTGCATCTCTTTGAGTGTAAATAACTTCTCTCTGAGTATTATTTACATCATCATATTCTATCAAGCTTTTTCTTGATGAGAAGTTTCTACTTTCTATTCTTTTTTGAGCATTTTCTATCTGTTTACTTATCTGTTTATGTCTTATTTCTTCATATTCTCCAATATTCAGAACCTTCATCATTGATTTCAATTTATCTCCACCAAACAATCTCATAAGATCATCATCCAATGACAGATAAAATTCTGATGTTCCTGGATCTCCTTGTCTACCGGCACGTCCTCTTAGCTGATTGTCAATACGTCTACTTTCGTGTCTTTCTGTTCCAAGTATGAAAAGCCCTCCAGCTTTTATTACCTTCTCTTTATTTTCTTCACAATCTCTCTGATACACTTTGAAAATTTCATCATATTCTTCAGTTCCTTTTTCAGCAACTTTTGATGCAAATGAATCCGGATCTCCTCCAAGTTTTATATCAGTTCCTCTTCCTGCCATATTTGTTGCAATCGTAACAGTTTTATATCTTCCAGCCTGTGCTATTATTTCTGCTTCCCTTTCATGATGCTTTGCATTTAGTATTTCATGAGGAATTCTTAATTTTTTCAATAATTCTGATACTTCTTCCGAATGCTGAATTGAAGCTGTCCCCACAAGAACTGGCTGACCTTTTTCATAAAGTTCCTTGATTTTATCCCCAATTGCCTTGTATTTTGCCCTTGTTGTCATGTAAACTACATCTGGCATATCTATTCTTATAACAGGTCTATTTGTTGGAACTTCTATAACTTTTAAGTTATAGATCTGCTTAAATTCTTCTTCTTCTGTTTTCGCAGTCCCTGTCATCCCTGACAATTTTTCATACATTCTGAAGTAATTCTGTAAAGTAATTGTTGCAAGTGTCTGGTTTTCTCCCGCAACTTCAAGTTTTTCCTTTGCTTCTATAGCCTGATGAAGCCCATCAGAATATCTTCTTCCATCCATAAGTCTTCCTGTAAACTCATCGACTATTATTACTTCTCCCTTTTCATTTATAATATAATCCCTGTCAAGCTTAAACAGTTCCTTTGCCTTTAATGCCTGTGTCAGGAAATGTGTAAGTTCTACATACTCAGGTGAATAAAGGTTATCAATCTTAAGCATTCTTTCAACATTTCTAATACCTTTATCTGTTATTGTAACAGTATGTGATTTTTCATCAACTTCATAATCTTCCCAATCTTCATCAGGAATAACTGTATTTTTCTTATCCTTTATTTCTTCTGTCTTATAACTTCTCTTTAAACGCTTTGCCACTTCAGCAAATGTATTATACCATTCTGTAGTTTCTTCAGCAGCTCCAGATATAATCAGAGGAGTTCTTGCTTCATCAATTAAAATCGAATCTATCTCATCGACAATTGCAAAATTATGTTTTCTCTGAACTTTTTCTTCCAGTTCTCCAACCATATTGTCTCTCAGATAATCAAATCCAAACTCATTGTTCGTTCCATATGTTATATCTGCATCATACGCTCTTTTTCTTGCATCATTTGAAATATTGGCAACTATAACTCCTGAAGTTAGTCCTAGAAATTCAAACATTTCACTCATCAAATCCCTATCACGCTTTGCAAGATAATCATTTACAGTTACTACGTGTACGCCTTTACCTGTCAACGCGTTCAGATAAATAGGCATAGTTGACATCAGTGTTTTTCCTTCCCCTGTTTTCATCTCTGCTATATTTCCACTATGAAGAATCATTCCACCTATCAGCTGCACATCATAGGCTCTCATTCCTAAAATTCTTCTAGCCGCTTCCCTTACTGTTGCAAAAGCTTCAACTAATATATCATCAAGAGTTTCTCCCTTTGCAAGTCTTTCCTTAAATTCAGCTGTTTTCGCAGCCAGTTCTCCATCTGTATAATTTTGAAATTGTGGTTCAATTGCATTTATTTTATCCACAACTTTTCTCATTTTCTTTACTTCACGTTCATCCTGTGTCCCAAATAATTTTTTTGTAATTTTATCTACTAACATTTGTTTCCCTTTCTTTATATCTAATATATTTTCATTGTTTTTTCATAATAAAAATATATTTTTACTCCCTTAATTTCAGTATATTTTCCTTCATTTTAGAAGTCTGAACCGCCAGAATATCAGAATCTCTGTTGTCATGTATTTCAACATTATCTTCTGCATATTCTGTAAAATACTTCCCATTTTCATCAGAAGGAAGTGTTTTTTTATCTTCTGATTCTTTTTCTTTTAGCTTTCCTATTTTTTTCAAACCTTTTTTCAGCTGTTTATTATACTTCATATATTCTATCTGATTTAATTCAGAAAGTATCCACTGTATGTCCTCATGACTTAAATTATTCTCATTTACAAATACATTGAGCTGTTTATTAAATCCCGCTGTACCAAATAAACTCGAGCAGTTTATTGTAGTAATAAGAAGACATGTTATAATAAAAATAAATCTATTATTCTTTTTCATTTTCACTCCACAATATCTATTTATTAATTTCTTATTTGTATCTATATCATAATCAAAGTATTATATCATTTATTAAAATTTTTGTCTAATTTTTTTAGTATACACAATTATTCGAGTAAATTACAATTGTTTGTGACTTTTTTTTATAGGCTATTGTAAATTTAGGATAATTATTGTATACTATAGTGATAAATAATTTTTTAGGAGGAAAAGATGGTTATAAAACCAAGATTAAAAGGTAGTTTAGCTTTGACAAATCATCCAATTGGAGCTAAAGAATTTGTAAAAAGACAAATTGATTACGTTAAATCACAGGATAAATATACGGGGCCAAAAAAAGTTTTAATAATCGGTGCTTCATCCGGTTATGGACTTGCTTCAAGAATTTCATTGGCATTTGGTGCAGGGGCTGACACTATTGGAGTTGCTTTTGAAAAGGGAATCGAAGGTAAAAGAATAGGAACAGCAGGTTGGTGGAATACTATTGCATTTACTGAAGCTGCAGCAAAAGAAGGACTTACTGCTAAAAACTTTATTGGGGATGCTTTTTCAAATGAAATGAAAGCTGACGTTATAAAGTACATAAAAGAAGAATTTGGTGGAAAAATAGACTTACTTATTTACAGCTTGGCAAGTGCAATGAGAACTGATCCTAAAGATGGAGTTACTTACAGATCAGCACTGAAGTCTACAAAAGAGGAAATTGTGGGACCATCTATTAACATTGAAAAAGATGCTATTGAAGAAACTACTATGGGAGTTGCCACTCCTGAAGAAATCCAAAGTACAGTAAAAGTAATGGGTGGAGAAGACTGGAAACTTTGGGTTGATGCTCTTGATGAAGCTGGTGTACTGACTGATGGATTTAAAACTGTAGCGTATTCTTATTTAGGGCCAAAAGTTACTTATGGAATTTATAAAGATGGTACAATTGGAGCTGCAAAAAGAGATTTAGAGCATACTTCAGATTTACTAAATGATTTCCTTAAGGAAAAATACAACGGAGAAGCATATGTTTCATTAAGTAAAGCTCTTATGACAAAAGCTAGTGCTGTTATACCTATTTTCCCTTTATATGCCGCCCTTCTTTACAGAGTAATGAAGGAAAAAGGTATCCATGAAGGTACTATCGAGCAGAAACACAGACTTCTTAAAGATATGATTTATGGTGGAAAACCTGAAATAGATGAAGAAAGAAGACTTAGACCTGATAACTGGGAAATGAGGGAAGATGTTCAGGCTGAAGTTGAAGCATTGTGGGATAAGGTTACTCCTGAAAACTTTAAAGAAATCAGTGACTATGAAGGTGCGAGAAAAGAATTCATGCAGCTGAATGGTTTTGATTTTGATAATGTTGACTATGATGCTGATATTGATTTAGAAGAATTGGCAAAATTACAACCGTAATAAATAAAAAATTGCTTGTGTTAATCTACAAGCATTTTTTGTACAGAAAAATTTAAATTATAGTAAAACCACTTTAAAATAAAACTAAGAAATTTCAGTTAATTCGTTTTTGTATGGAACTATCAGTTCAATATTAAAAAAGTTTCACTATATTAGGTGAGTAATAAGGAGACAATATAAAATGAATGAAAAAGAAAAAAAAGAAAAAAAAGAAAAATATAAAATTTTAAAAAAAAATATTATTGAAGATTCTGATTTTACAAAGGAAACAATGTTTATTCTGATTTGT
>CALEXX010000026.1 GCA_937925095.1 uncultured Leptotrichia sp. | reverse complement strand
GAAAATTTTTCTTGGAGCAGGATATTTGTTTATAATAAATGTATTTTTTATAATGTTGACGACAATGACTGGTGTAAAAATTTATTCTGTGAGTGTTTCTCAAACAAAACATAGAATGTCTGTAAAACAGCAAATAGTATTTTATGTAGGAAGTTTGATTGTAATGATTCCGAGTATATATACAGCGGCGTTGATGGTAAATGATATAGCAAGGAAAGAAAATCTAAAGACTTTTGTTTCAAAGGAGTTAACGAATCATTATGTTTTTGATAATTCAATTGATAAAAAATCTAAAATGGTTACTTTAAAAGTTATAGGAGAAGGTTTTGAAAAGCAGGAAATTGAAAAACTTGAGAAAAAAATGGGAAAATACAACTTAGGAAACTATAAATTAAAAATAGAGCAATTGTCAAATCAAAAATATTTAACAGCGCAGGATTTGTCAAAATATTTGAAGGAAGAAAATTTAAATGAAAAACTTGAAAAAGTTGTTTCACCAGTTGAAAATCAAAATAAAACAGCTTTGGAAAATGATTTAAAAATAGTCGAAAATATATTGTACAAAAATTTTGCAAGTAGTATTAATGAAGTAAAAATTGGAAAATTGATAGATGCAAATAATAATGAAAATTTTATTGTTCTGGTTATTGGTAATGAAACAATGACAGATGAAGTTTCTGAAAAGATAAAAAATATAGAATTTGATACTGAGAAAAAATATGAAATTATTGTTGAAAAACAAACAAAATATAATGAAACTACTTTAAAGTAGAATTAAGAAATTTCAGTTAATTTGTTTTTGTATGGAATTATCAGTTCGATATTAAAGAAGTTCCGCTATATATAAAATTATAAATCTGAAAGGAAGGTAAAATTATGAAAAATATTTTTATAGCAGTACTCACTTATAAAAAAACTCTGGAAGAAGTTTCAAAGTTTCGTCCGGAACATCTTGACTTTCTGGAAACATACTACAAATCTGGGAAGTTTATAGTTTCGGGTAGACAGACACCTCCAGAAGGCGGAATTATAATAGCTAATAATGTTACCAAGGAGGAGCTGGAATATATCCTGAAAGAAGATCCTTTCTATAAAAATGACCTCGCTGATTTTAGAATAATTGAATTTACTCCTGCAAAATATGCAGAAGAATTTGAAAAATTTGTAAAGTAATATTACTAAAAAAGAGACATTTCAAAAAAAATATTGATAATAGAAAAACTATATTTATTCATTTGTTAAAATTTTACTCATATAAAACAGTCATTCATTAAGAAAAAGACAAAATTCGCCTTAAGGCTGTTGTCTTTTTCTAAATTCATTTCCTGTTTTTCATTGTAAAATTTCAAATAATTCAAAAATATAGTTTTTTCTTTAATTTTTATTTTTTTGAAACAGTCTCTTTTTTATAATTTCTCAAGTACTTCCTTCTTCAACTTTTCAAATGCTCTTCCCCTATGGCTTACGCTTTTCTTTTCTTCAATAGTTGCTACTCCAAAAGATTTTTTCAAATCATATGAATAAAACACAGGATCATAACCAAATCCATTATTTCCTACCTTTTCAAAAAGAATTTCCCCTTGTGTTTCTCCTCTGAATGATTTTACAGTTCCATCAGGAAAAGCAATACTTACTACCGAAACAAAATGTGCTTTTCTATCATTTTTTTTAACATCTGATAAATTTTTCAGAAGCTTTTCAATATTTTTCTCATCATTTCCATCTTCCCCTGAATATCTTGCAGAATATATTCCTGGCTCTCCATTTAACACATCAACACATAATCCTGAATCATCTGAAACAGTTATTATTCCAGTATACTTTGCTATTTCCAATGCCTTTTTAGCGGAATTTTCTTCAAATGTCTTACCGTCTTCTACTACATCTGGAAAATCAATATTATCTAAAATAGATAGTATTTCTATATCCATTTTATCTGTAAGTTTTTCAAAATCTTTTATTTTTCCTTTATTTTTTGTTGCTAAAATTATTTTCATCCTTTTACCTCTTAGTTTTTATTATTATACTCCTCAAAATTATTTCTGACAATTTCATTTACTATTTCATGTACCCTTTTCTGATCTTCCCTGGATAAATCTTCTAAATTTATAGGATTATCCACTACTATTTTTACATTTTTATTTGAAGTAATTTTCAGGCTATTTCTACTCTGAATTTCATAAGTTCCTATCAATGCTATTGGAAATATTCTTGCCTTTGTATCTGTCGCAAGTTTGAAACTTCCCTTTTTAAATTCTCCTATTTTACCGTCTTTACTTCTACTTCCTTCAGGAAATATAACATATGAGTGACCTTTTTTTATTTTTTCAATGGCTTCCTTCATATCCTTCATTCCCTGACGTGGATTTCTTCTGTCTAAAAATATACAGTCAAATCTTCTCATCCAACGTCCTATCAGAGGCCATTTTTTCATTTCTTTCTTGGCTATAAAAGAAAAATCCAGAGGTAGATATCCTAAAAGAGCAGGTATATCCACATTACTTTGATGATTTGAAATTAAAATAACCGCTTCTCCTGTTTCTTTTACTTTCTTCATTTCGCTTTCACTGTCATTTTTGTAAATAACCTTTACTTTACTTCCCGAAGCCCAAATTAAGTTTTTCCCCCAGTTTTTTGCTATTTTACAAATGTATTTATATGCTTTTTCCCCTTTGACAAATAACAAGTAGGGATATCTGAAAAATAGCCCATATATAAATGTTCCAGCCAATATAAAATGATAAAATACTGTTCTCAATGTTATTCTCCTTCCATATCGTTGTTTTCTTTAAATTCCTTATATTTTGAAAGAATTTTATTTAAACTGAACCCCTGTCTTACAAGATATTGAATCAGCTTATTTTCTTCCTTTTTTATATTTTTTTCTATTGCTTTTTCAAGTTTTTCATCCTCAATATTTCTTTCGTATTCTTCCTCAATAGAAAAATAAGCTTCTTCAATTGTTTCTCTTCCTATCCCTTTCTGCATAAGGTTATAGGCAATTCTCTGTTTCCCATATTTTCTGCTCATAATATAAGAAACAGCATAGTCCTTATCATTAATATACCCAAGTTCTACTAATTTTGAGACTGATTTCTCAATCATTCTACTATTTCTATATTTTTCATTGAGTTTCTGCTGCAATTCCTTTTTTGTCCTGTCCCTCAATGAAAGTAAAAATATTCCTTTTTCGAGGGAAGCCTCGTATGAGATTTCATCATAGAGGCCCTCAATATTATCATTTACTTTTAAACTGTACTTCTGCCTTATTAATGGACTTACATCCATTATTTCTCCTGTTGAAAGATACAGCTTATTTTTCTGAATTTTTTCAATTATCATTATTCATTATCCATTTCTTCATCTTCCAGTACTATTTCTTCATCTTCTTTTGAAGTAGCTTTGGCTTTTTTTCTTGTAGATTTTGCAGCTTTTTCTTCAGTTTCCACTATTTCTTCTGCTACATCCTCTGCTTCCTCCTCTTCAAGATCAGGTCTTATAGCCTTTAGGACATCTTTTTCTATTCTTTCGTATAGTTCCTTATTTTCCTTCAGCATATTTTCCACATTTACTCTTCCCTGACCAAGTCTTTCTTCACCATAACTAAACCATGCACCACTTTTCGAAGCTATTCCTAATTCAAGTGCAACATCAAGAACTTCTCCAATTCTTGAAATTCCTGTTCCGTACATTACATTGAACCTTGCTTCCTTAAATGGAGGTGCAACCTTGTTTTTAGTAACCTTTACTGAAACTTCGTTTCCTATTACTTCATCTCCCTGTTTAACTGAACCTATTCTTTTTACTTCCATTCTTACAGTTGAGAAGAACTTCAGTGCCCTTCCACCGGAAGTTGTTGTCTGTGGTCCCGGAGTAAATGAGAATCCTCCTATTTTTTCCCTTATCTGGTTTATAAAAATCATAACTGTATTTGATTTTGAAATACTTCCTGTTAGCTTTCTAAGTGCTTTTGACATAAGTCTTGCCTGAAGTCCCATTTGCTGATCTCCCATTTCTCCTTCTATTTCAGCCTTAGGAACAAGAGCCGCAACCGAATCTACTACAATTACATCCATGGCTCCACTTCTTACAAGCATATCAGCTATCTCAAGAGCTTGTTCCCCTGTGTCAGGCTGTGATATAAGAAGTTCATCAATGTTTACTCCCAGAGCCTTTGCATATACAGGATCAAGTGCATGCTCAGCATCAATAAATGCAGCTACTCCTCCTTCTTTCTGAGCCTCTGCTATTATGTGTAGTGCAAGCGTCGTCTTTCCTGAAGACTCTGCTCCGTATATTTCAATAATTCTTCCTCTTGGAACTCCTCCAAGCCCTAATGCCATATCAAGATTCATACTTCCTGTAGAAATAACCTTTATATTCATTTTCTGGTTTTCTCCCAGTTTCATAATGGAACCTTCTCCAAATTCCTTATGTATCTGTTTCATTGCCAAATCCAGAACTTTTGAACGTTCACTTAAAGCTTTGTCATCTTTTTCATCTACTGCTTTCTTTTTTGCCATTCTCTATTCTCCTTATATATTTTCATTTTATTTTTTATTTTCCCCTTTATTTACCCATTTTTCTATTTATAGTATTTTTTCTTTATGAAAAATCATACTACTAAATGGATCCTCAATTTTCACCCCCTGTCTGTTAGTATATTATATCAAAATTTTAATAAAATAAAAAGAGCATTTTTTTTACAAATGCCCTCTTAAATTACTTATATTCAAATTACTATTTTTTAGTTGAATTTGCTTTGTTTAATGCTGCTTGCATTTCTTTTAATACTTCATCTGCTCCTTTTACTTTAGCATTTGCAGCTTCTTTTACTAAATTCATTCCTTCTGTCTGTCTTCCAGTTAAAAAATAAAGTTGTCCTAAGAACATTTTAGATTCATTGTCCTTATCTTCACTTATTGATTTTTGAAAATATTTTTCAGATAATTCTGCATTTCCAATTCCTGCGTAAGTTATTCCTAATTCTTTGTTTAATCCTTTAGGAACAATAGTTTTTAACTTATTGTAGATTGAATTTATATTTGCATTATCTTTTTTAGATTCGTATATAGTTAAAAGCATTAATAATGAATCACTGTTTTTACTGTCTGCAGTTATAGATTTTTTCAAATAATCTTCAGCTTTTGGTAAATTATTTACTCCTATGTAGTAAGATCCTAACATTCCTAATATTTCAGAGTTTTTATCCTGAGTTGCTTTACTCATTTCTAATAGGTATTTTTCAGCTGTTGCATTATCCTTTTCAGATAAAGCTATTTGTGAAAGTAGGAATCCTGCAGGAACTACAGCATTAGGTGATGCTTTATATGAATCCTGTAAGTATTTTTTTGCTTTTGGAATATTATTTTTTTCAATATAATATTGTCCTAAGTTATAGTTTAATTCTGCTACAAAGTTCTTATCTGTTGATTTTATAGCAGAATTATATTTTTCCTGTGCTTTAGCATCCATTTTATTTTCATTATAGAATATAACCAGGCTTGAAACTATATCTATATCTTTTCCTTGTGTACTTTTATCTGCCCATTCTATATATTTTTGAGCTTCAGCAGTATTTTTACTTTGAGCTGCAATTGCATGTAACCATTTCGCAGCTTCTAAAGCTTCAGGCGTAGCTACTGTACCATTATTCCATACTGCAGATAAATGTTTTTTTGCTTTTACATTATCTTTATTCTGAAAATAGTAAAGTCCTAAATCAAAGTTTGCTTTTGTCTCGTATTCTTTTTCTCCAGAAGTTGAAATTTTTTCTAAAACCTTTACTGCATCACTTATTTTGTTATTTTGAACTAATTTTCTAGCGCTTTCATAATCTGCCTTTGCATCTCCAAACGACAGAACACTTCCGTATAAAATTGCTGCTACTAATAATAATTTTTTCATTTTTCCTCCTAAATTTGTCTATTTATTTAATTATTTTCTTAATTCTTCCACTAGTTCTGTTTTTGAAGCAGTTTTATCGTCAACATTTTTTATTATTCTTGCTGGCATTCCTGCAACAACAACATTTTCCGGTACATTTTCAGTTACTACAGCTCCTGCCGCAACTACTGAACCTTTTCCAATTCTTACTCCTTCAAGAACTACCGCATTTGCTCCTATAACTACATTGTCTTCAATTACTACAGGATCCGCTGAAGGTGGCTCAATAACTCCTGCAAGTACTGCTCCTGCACCAACATGACAGTTTTTCCCAACTTTTGCTCTTCCTCCAAGAACAACATTCATATCTATCATAGAAGCTTCACCTATTTCTGCACCTATGTTTATAACAGCTCCCATCATGATAACAGCTTTATCTCCAATTGTTACTTTATCTCTTATTATTGCTCCTGGCTCTATTCTGGCATTTATATTCTTTATGTCCAGCATAGGTACTCCTGAATTTCTTCTATCATTTTTTAGATGATAATTTTTTAAATTATTTTCAGAAATAATTTTTTCAATTTCCTCCCAATTACCAAATACAATTTTTACTCCATCCTTACCAATAACTTTACAACTGTATGAATTAACTATTTCTTCATCTGTATACAGTTCAACTGGAGTTGTTTTTTCAGCATTTGCAATAAACTGTATAATTTCTTTTGACTTTTCCAATTCTGTCATTTATTTTTCTCCATCCTTTCTTATAAGATTATCCACTTAAAATTATTTAATTCCAAGAACATCTTTCATTGTATACATTCCGGATTTTTTATCCTTAAGATAATTTATAGCTTTTACAGAACCGTCAGAAAATATTTTTCTGGACAGGGCTTCGTGCTTTATTTCTATTATTTCATCATTTTTAGCAAATATCACGCTGTGTTCTCCTACTATATTTCCTCCTCTTATTGAATGTACTCCTATTTCTTTTTCCTGTCTTTTGCTATGTCCTTCCCTTCCGTAAACTATATTGTAATCTTCATCTAAATTTGCATTTATGACTTCAACTAACGTATTTGCTGTCCCACTTGGTGCGTCAATTTTACGGTTGTGATGTTTTTCAATAACTTCAATATCAAATCCCTTCAACAGTTTAGTCGCGTATGCAACTATTTCATTCAAAACAGTAACTCCCACAGATGTATTTGTTGCCTTTATTAAAGGTATCTTATCTGCAGCTTCATTAATTTTTTTCAGCTGTTCTTCTGAATGTCCTGTTGTTGCAATTAATAAAGGAACATTTTTTTCAATAGCAGATTCCAGAACTTCTTCCAATAAACTGAAATGAGAAAAATCTATAATTCCCTCATATTCTATATCTGTATTTTTTAAAGTTGTATAATCTCCATTTCCTAAAGGATCTACAAATCCTACAAATTCATTTCCTGTATTAAGTATAGATTCCTTTACATATTGTGCCATAACTCCTGCACCATAAACGACTATTTTCATTTCTACTCCTTTTTAATATGCTTTTCACATTATATGGTTTACCGCTTTGTTTACACTTTTGTATATCTTATAATAAACTTTGGTTTATTTTTCGACTCTTTACTAGATTTTTCTATGTTTCTAATTCTGTTTCTTTTTTCTTTTTTTATAAAATTTATTTAATGGATTTTCAAATTCAAAAACTTTATATTGCAAAAGAGGCTGTTTCAAAAGAAAACTATATTTTTCCCATATTGAGACAACCTCTTTTTTAAATTATTATATAAATTTTTATTTTACGTAAGCAATTGCTTCTATTTCAACAAGTCCTTCTTTAGGAAGTTTTCCAACTTCAAAGGCAGATCTTGCTGGATAAGGTGCTTCAAAATATTCAGCATAAATTTTATTTACAGCTGCAAAATCTGCTATATTATCAAGCAATACTGTTGTCTTTACAACATTTGCCATTGTCAATCCGTTATTTTCAAGGATTGCTTTTAAATTTTCAAGTGATTGTCTTGCCTGACCTTCCACTGTGTCAGAGTCAATTGCTTGAGTTTCAGGATTTATTCCCAGTTGCCCTGAGATGTATAAATAATCTCCTACCAATCTGTAAGCTGAATAAGGCCCCACTGCCTCAGGAATTTTTTTCATTTCTTTACCTCCAATATTTTTTTAGTTTATTTTTCTGTTATTATTTTATCATATTTTTCATATTTATCAATAGTTATTATTTTTTTTTATATTTTACAATCATTTTATGTATCTTTATTATTAATCTACACATTAATAATAAATATTACTAGTTCACTTTTATTTTATTGACTTATATAATTTCCAGGGTATAATATTAATGACAATTAAGAGAGGAGTGATTTTTTATGAAAATCATTGTTAGCGGAAAACAATTAAAAATTACAGATGCAATTAAAAATTATACCGAAGAAAAGATTAGTAAAATTTCCAAGTATACAGATGCTATAACTGAAGTCGATGTTGTCCTGACTGTTGAACAGAAAAAGTCAGAGGGGGAAGTTCACAAAGCAGACGGCCTTGTCTATGCAAGTGGTACTAAAATTAAAGTTGAAGCAAGAAACACAGATTTATATGCCGCAATTGACGACTTATCAGAAAGACTTGAAAGACAAGTAAGAAAATATAAAGAAAAACAGAAAGATCACAACAAAAAGGGATTACATACATTATAAATATTGTCAAAGTTAACCACATCCTATAAAAAAACTGTCTTAACTCTAAGAAGTCGAGACAGTTTTTATTCTATTTTTCTTTTATTACTTTCATTGCTTCCTCAAATTCACTTCTTGTTATATTAAATGAATTCAGTGCATTTAAAAGCTGTTTTGAATTATAGTAACCTATATTTAACATATCTCCCAGCATTAACCTTTTTTCTTTTGAACCTTTTCCAATGCATAACCCGTTTTCTACAAGGTCTTCCATTGTAAAAATTGAATTTTCTTTTTTATCTTTATCAGAATTTCCAGAAACTAGAATATGTGAAAGTGCTTCCCGTATAGCATCATCAGAAGCATTTTCAATTCCTACATTATCCTTCTTTGTTGCATTTTTTCTACTCACAAAGGCATGCTTTATATTTGGGATATTTTTTTCAATAACAGCTCTTATTTTTTTCCCCGCATAATCAGGATCTGTTAATAAAATCAAGTCATTTCTTTCAGACAGTGCCTTAAGTTTTTCTATTGATTTTACAGTTAAGCCTGAAAAGCCGTTCAGCTGTACTATCTGGGCATCGACAACTCTTTTTACTGCGGTTACATCATCACGCCCTTCTACAACTATTATTTCTTTTATTTTTATTTTTTCCTTTTCCATTAATTTTTCTACTTTAATCTTCCTTTATATTATAGTTTTCCAGAATTTTTAATAGCCATTCCCATGTTTCACCTACAGATTTTATATCCATTCTTTCTTCAGGAGTATGTGCTCCGTAGATGTTTGGTCCTATTGATACTACATCTGCATCTTTTATATTTTGAGTAAAGACACCACATTCCAGACCTGCGTGTATTGCTTTTATGACAGGTTTATTTCCAGTAATTTCTTTAAATGATTTTTCAATCAGTTCTCTAATTTTTGAATCTTCCTTATATTCCCATGATGGATTTGAAGCCGCTATTTTTATGTTTGCATCATGTTTTCTTGTTAAATCTGTAACTTCTTCCACAAGTTTATTTAATGGATCGTTTGCCATACTTCTTGCCAGCGACTTAATTCTTATTTTTACATTTCCATCAACAATTTCAGTGCTTATAAACCCTATATTTATAGAAGTTTCTACAAGCCCTTCTATATGTTTACTCATTTCCAGAACACCGTTAGGTACTTCATGAAGGAAATTTATTATATTTAAAGTATCTCCAAGAGAAATTCCCAAGTTCTTTTCTTCAATCTTTTCAATTGCTAATATAGGTGACTTGTCAGAAACTTTGAAATCTTTTAATATATTTTCAAATGCAAGTCCTGAAAGCTTTTTCAATTCATCTATACTATCTCCGTCTAGTTTTACTGCTATTTCAGCAACTGCTTCCCTAGGTATCGCATTTACTTTTCCTCCACCGTCAATATGAACAAGTGACATTTCATATCTTTTGCTCAAATGATAAAGCACTTCTGATAATATTTTTATGGAGTTACCCAGATTTTTGTGAATTTCCGCTCCTGAATGCCCACCTGAAAGTCCCTTTACTTCTATCGAAATAGGAGTGTATCCATTTCCTATTTTTTTTGTTTCAAATATAAATTTTGTTTCTGTTCTTGTACCACCTGCACTACTTACATACACTTCTCCATATTCTTCTGTGTCAAGATTTATAAGAGTTTTTCCGTCAAATTCATCAAAATCAAGATTAACGACTCCTGACATTCCGTCTTCTTCATCTGTTGTTATTACTACTTCCAATGCAGGATGTTTTATATCGTCACTGTCAAGTATAGCTAAAGCATATGCAACGGCAATTCCATTATCTGCACCAAGTGTAGTTCCATTTGCCTTCAAAAAATCTCCATCTATTACCAGCTCAATACCTTGTGTAGAAAAATCAAATTCTGTATCTTTGTTTTTTTCCCACACCATATCCATATGTCCCTGAAGAATTAGCGGTGAAAAATCTTCATATCCTTCTGTTGCCTTTTTCTTTATGATAACATTATAATGTTCATCCTGTATAACTTTCAGTTTTCTTTCCTTTGCAAATTTTACAAGCCAGTCACTAATTTCCTTTTCCTTTTTTGAAGCTCTTGGTATTTTTGAAATTTCAGAAAAATAGTGAAAAACCTTTTCAGGATATAATTTTTCAATATTCATGTTAAACCTTCCTTTCTTAATTTTTTCCATTAAAAAATAGCAGTAAAATATGTTTCTATTTAAAGTATACAATTTTTACCGCTATTATTCAAGCTTAATTTATTTGACAACTTTTATTATAATTATTTTCCATCCTGAAATCTTTTAAAGAATCGAATCAAAAAGCTCTTCAAGTTCAGCTCTTTCCTTTTGGGTCAAATCATGTCCCGATTTAAGTTTTACCAGCAGATGATTATTTTCTCCAATTGTTGTTTTTTCTAATATTTTTATTATCAGTCTTTTATAAAATTCCATTTTTTCTCCTTAATATATTAATTATACATATTACAATTTTAGTCATATTTTTCCATATCATTAAAGGTAAGCTGTACAATATTACTTTTTGTTATGGAGCTGACTTGAATTCCTATCAGCCTTACTTCATCCTTTTTCTTTAAATTCCTGAAATTTTCCATTGCCGCATTTAATATTTCTTCTGTTTTATTAGTAGGATTTTTCAATGTTTTTGCTCTTGTATAAGTAAGAAAGTTGGCGTACCTTATTTTCAATGTTACAGTTTTTCCAAATTCTCCATATTCCTTCAACCTGTGACTTAGTTTTTCTGCCTGTTCCCTCAGTTCTTCCTCCAGGGCGAAAACATCATTCATAGACTGGTTGAAGGTCACTTCATGAGCATAAGACTGTCTTTTTCTGTTATTATCTATTTCAGAAAACTGCTGTCCTCTAATAACGTTATACAGGTATTCTCCCCTGTTAATTCCAAACTTTTTTACAAGTTCCTTTTTTTCTATCTTATACAGTTCAGATACTGTCCTTATATTGAATAATCCCAGCAGTTCCCTTGTTTTCTTACCAATTCCCGGAATAATTGAAAGATTTTTATCCATTATATATGAGAGAAAATGTTCCCTGTTCTGAAAAATAAAATAACTGTTCGGCTTGTTTATATCACTTGCAATTTTCGCACTGACTTTACTAAATCCAATTCCTACAGAACAAGTCAGCCTTATATTTTTATAAATATGCTTCCTGAATCCTTCAACAAATCTTTCAATATATTTTTCATCCCTATTTTTTACAAATTCTGTAATTTCTATATATCCTTCATCTATTGAAGCAAATTCACATTTATCTGTTATTTTTAAAATAAGTCGCTGTATTTCCCTTCCAACTTTTCCATAATAGTTTTTTCTTACAGGTACAAGTTTTAAATGAGGACAAAGTTTCTTTGCTGTAGCAACAGGCATGGCAGATTTCACTCCAAATTTCCTTGCCTCATAACTTGCAGTTGTTACAATTCCATGCCCTACTGCAATTGGAATTCCCCTCAAGTCAGGATTTTCCCTCTGTTCAACAGAAGCAAAAAAGGCATCCATATCATAATGCATATAAATTTTTTTCATTATAAAACCTTGTTAAATTCACCCTTTTCTATTTTATACCTGTATTCAGCCAGATTTGCAAGTTCAAGGCTGTGAG
The DNA here is from genome assembly GCA_937925095.1 of uncultured Leptotrichia sp. Taxonomy (GTDB): domain Bacteria; phylum Fusobacteriota; class Fusobacteriia; order Fusobacteriales; family Leptotrichiaceae; genus Leptotrichia_A. The sequence continues at coordinate 13,432 of CALEXX010000026.1, read as the reverse complement.
TAACTATTATAATCGACTGTTTTTTCTCTTCGTTAATTTTCTTAAATAGATTATTTATCACTAAACTTGTTTCTGTGTCCAAATTCCCTGTGGGCTCATCTGCAAGTATTATTTCAGGATCATTTATCATTGACCTTGCAATGGCAACCCTCTGCTTTTCCCCTCCTGACAGCTCAAACGGTTTATGTTTAACCCTTTCACTTAACCCAACAAGTTCAAGAAGTTCCATAGCCTTTTCCCTTACCTCTTTTTTATTAAATTTTTTATTAATAAGAGCCGGCATCATGACATTTTCCAATGCTGTAAATTCATTAAGAAGATAATGGAACTGGAAAACAAATCCCATTTTTTCATTTCTTATTCTATTTTTTATTTTTTCATCCTTGTAGTTTATTATTTTATCGTCAATAAGCATATCTCCATTTGTAGGAACATCCAGAAGCCCTAATATATTCAGTAATGTTGTTTTTCCACTTCCTGATTTCCCTTGTATTGAGACAAAATTTCCCTTTGAAAAGGATAAATTTACATTTTTCAGTATATGTATTTCTTCAGCCTTTGTTTTATATATTTTATTTACATTTTTTAATTCAATTACTTTATTATTCATATTTCAACGCCTCCACCGGTTTCATCTTTGCCGCCCTTGCTGCCGGATAAATCGTGGAAATAAATACAACTGCAAATGCCACTATGTATATCATTGAAAGTTCCTTTACAGAAATATATAACGGTAATTCTTCAAGATAATAATAGGAATTTCCCATAAATATTTTAAACAGTTTTTTCAGTATCATAAGTATAACAGGAGATAATACACTTGCCAGCAGCATTCCCGAAACACCTATTATAAGTCCTTCTATTGTAAATATATTTCTTATGTGACTGTTTGTGTATCCTATTGATTTTAATATACCTATATCCTTTATTTTTTCCCTTACAATCATATTTAAAATAACCGATACTGCAAAAGATGCTATCATTAGAAGCAAACTTAATATTGCAATTAAAACAAACTTCTCAAATTGTACTGCATTAAGAAGATTGTGATTTATTTTTTTCCAGCTTATAACACTAAAATTGTCATTTTGAAGTTTCTCATAAACCTGTGCTTCCACTTCTTCAATTTTTTGTGGATTTCCTGTTATGATTCCTATTTCTGTTGCCACTTCCCCTTGTTCTCCCATTATTTGCATTGTTCTAAGAGGAATTATAACCAGATTGGAATCATAGTCTAGAAATCCTGTTTTAAATATTCCTTTTACAGTAAGTTTTAATTCTTTATTTTCTGCTGAAACAAGACTTAGCTCATCTCCTACTTTCAAATCCATTTCCTTTGAAAGCCCTTCACCAATAAGTATTGAATTTAATTCGGAAATATTATTATTACCCTTCACTATTCTCAGCTTTAAATCATTTTTTACATTTTCTGCTTCCATTCCCTTTGCCAGTACACCCTTTGCAAAATTATCAAATTTTATAATTGACTGGCTGTTTATTTGTGGAATGACAGCCTTTACATCTTTTATTCCTTTTGTTTTTTCTATTACATCATTATAATTATCAAAAAAACTTCCTTTAGTACTCTTTATCTGTATATGAGGACTTAATGTCAGCAATGAAGTTATCATATTTTTTCCAAGTCCATTTGATACTGTTAATGAGACAATAAATACTGTTACTGCAATCGCTACTCCCAATATAGAAAATATACTCTGAAATTTTCTTTCCAGTATGTGTCTGACAGCTATAAAAAATTCTACCATCTCTTCATTTCCTTCCTTTTTATCTTATATCATCTGACATATCTGAGGATATATTATAGTTTTGCAGCAGTTCTTCCTTCTGCTCTGCCACTTCTTTTACATCCAGAACTATTTCATCACCTTTGTCATTTTCAAAAACAATGAATCCTGATTTTACATTTTTTACCTTCTGGGCAAAATCTTTAAAATCCTTATATTTTTCTCCATTTACCTTTACAATAATTTCATGTTCTGCATCTGTATATCCCAAGTTGACATCAAAAGGTAATACCCTCACAAGTACAACAAGCTGTTTATAATCTTTATACAATTCTTCCTTATCATATACAGATCCTAGTTTTTCAACTACTCCTGCCATATAATTACTAGTAAGTGGTTCAAATAACAGCCCTCCATACACCATGTAAGAAGGCGGAGTTTCAATTGTAACATTTGTCACAACTGTATATTCTATATCCTTTTTATTTAATTTTACTTGACCTGTTTTAGTCTTTTTATCTCTTATAATTTCATAATTCAAACTATCTCCATATCTTTTTTGCTGATTCACATAAGTATAGTCTGTTTTTTCATTTTTTCTAAATTCCACTGTTCCATCATATTCAATAGGATAATTATCCAGTTTCATAAGTACATCATTTTTTTGAAGAACTCCTTCAAATGGTGAATTTTTAAATACTTTCTTTATAAGAATTCCACCTGTTTTATCTTCTATTCCAAGCATTTTTCTATGAGAAGGACTTTCAAGTTCTGACCATTCCAGTCCTAAAGCCGGTGGACCATCATATTTCCCATCCTTAATATCTTCAAGAAAATTATTTAATATATTTACAGGAATAAAATATCCTATGTTATCTGCTGAATTTAATCCTGCAAAAGCAACTCCTGCAACTTTTCCCTTACTTACAACTGGTCCTCCACTGTTACCACTATTTATTGCCGCATCAGTCTGACCTATCAGAAATTTACGATTGGTCAGAGTATATGTATTGTGCTCCATTCTTGAAACAATTCCCTGTGTCGTACTTAACTTATCCCCTCCTAAAGGATACCCATACACAGTTAGTTTTTCCTGAATTTCAGGCAATGTTCCTAATTTTAATGGAACTGTACCATTAAAAAATGATTTATCTTCAATTTCAACTAAAGCAAGATCATATTCTTCTGAAGTAAATTTTACAACTGCCTTATATTTTTTTGAATCCCCTTCTTTTCTCACCTGCAGAAATTTAGAATTTAAAACTGCATGAGCATTCGTTATAATCCTTTCTCCATCAATTATAAATCCCGTAGCTGTAGAATTTGCACTTTGACCATACTGCCACGGAGAAAGATAATCAAAAAGCTGATGTGAAGTATAAACTTTTACAAGAGCTTTTTTTACTGCTACATCTTCTGAAAATATAGTCATACATATAAGTAAATTAATTATTATTAAGAGTTTTTTCAACTTCCTTCACTTCCTTTCGTATAGTTATTAATTTTTTATACTGAATCTTTCCTTTATATTATTTTGAATAATTTTTAGAAATAACAACTGATTTTCTATATTCAGTCTAAATTTAATCATTCTGCTGTCATCAGATATAATTTCAAGAAACCTGTCATATCTGTTTCCCTTTACTCTGTCTATTTTCACTGTTGCTGATTTTATATTATCCATATTTATTTTCAATTTTCCTGAAATAATTTCCTTTCCCTTAACATAAATCTTATATCTTATCAATGAAGTAAATGCAAATAAAACATAAACCAGTAATACTCCAATCAAAATTATTTTAATAACAGTCACCTTTTCTGCTCCTGAAACTATCTTATAAATAGAATTTAAGGCAACAAATAAGATAACTATAAAAAAAATAGACGACAAAATAATATATCTTTTATTTCCTCTGAATATATACATTTCCTTTTCGCCTTCTATTTTAAATGTGTTTAAATTTTCTTCAAGTTTTTTTAAATCATACAAGTCAAACATATTTTCTTCATTTATAAATTTATAGAACAGAAATTTAATAAATCTAAATTTTTCTACTCAACAACTTTATAAATAATCTCTCCTTCTTTTTTCATATTTAATCTGTCTCTTGCTATTCTTTCTATTTTTTCTTCTTCACTGAAATTATCAATTTTACTTTGTAGATTTTTCTTTTTGTCGGCATATTCATTGACTTTTTCTTCCAGCATTATTATTTCAGTATTTATACTTTCCTTCATAAGGTATATCCTGAAAGCCTGATATAGCATCATTCCAATTAACATTATAAATCCAATGTTAAAAATTAAAAATAATTTTTTTCCCATTTACTTTTCTCCTTAATTTACGTATTAAGTTATTTTTCTTTTCTTATTTTTTCAATTTCCTTTATAAAGCTTTCCAGACTGTCAAATTTTTTATAAACAGAGGCAAATCTGACATAGGCTATCTCATCAAGTTCAAGAAGATACGACATTATTATATTCCCTAAATCACTTGATTTTATTTCACCAGAATACTTTGTGAGAATTTCCCTCTCAATTTTATCTATTGCCTCTTCAATTCTTTCAGAATCAACTTTTCTTTTTACCAAAGAACGGGCAATTCCTTTACGGACTTTTTCCCTGGAATAAGATTGTTTTGTTCCATCTTTCTTTACTACGTACAAAGTTAACTCCACAACTTTTTCATGTGTAGTAAATCTTTTTTTACAATCTTCACATTCCCGACGTCTTTTTATAGAGTTTCCATCAGAATATGCCCTGCTATCTATTACTTTGGTATTTTCACTTCCGCAAAATGGACATTTCATAATTTTTCCCCTTCATCTTTATAACTTTAATTTTGTAATTTATATATTATTAACTTAATATAACAACCTGATATAACAGTATTTCTAATTTTCTTCTGCTCTGATAATTTCAATTACTTCTTCTGCTGTTTTTGCTTTTAGAAGATTTTCCCTAAATCTATCCTCTTTAATCCATCTTGAAATTCTTGCTAAAACTGTCAGATATTCCTGTGTATTTTCTTCAGGACATAGGAACATAAAAAATATTTTTACATCTTCTTCATCAAGGGAATCATACTCTATCCCATTTTTAGAAACACCAAAAGTTACTATAAGCTCATCTACTGCCTTTGTTTTAGCATGTGGTAACGCTACACCTTTACCTATTCCAGTTGAACCAATTGCTTCCCTTGCATAAATATCGCTAAGTCCTAATTCTTCATTTTTCACAGTATCTTTATTTTTAATACCTTCATAAAGCTCTTTAATAACAGCATTTTTATTTTTCGACTTTAAATCCAGAATAATTGTATCCACGTTAATATAATCTGCAATCTTTTTACCCTTCATTATAAATCCTCCACAATAAATTTTTTAATTTCTATTTTCACCTGTAAATTTCTATTTATGTAATTTTCAAAAATTTCTACTATTTTTCTTAAGGAATAACAGTACTTTTCCATATCTTCCTGAGTTTTTTCAATATTTCCTGCATTATTCTTATGAATTATGGCAATTTCCCTATACAGCTGGGAATATTCAATACCAAGCTCCCTATTTATTTCATCAGTATCATATATCCCCTGTTCCAACATAATTCTTCTCAGAAAAGTTAGAACTACATAGTACTTGTATCCTCTTTTCAAGCTATCCAAATTGTTTATAAAATCAAAAATTTCTTCCAATTTATTAAAAAAATCTTCATTTTCATAATTTATGTCATAGATTTTATTCACACTATCCAAGATGTACAAAGAAATTTCCAATTTTTCAATATTTTTCATAATATTACCAAAATTCCTTACAAGTTCTGTTTCCACTATCGTATAATAGCCATTTTTTCTATGAAAGGTTATTTCGGTAATATTTAAAGGATTTAGCGTAATAAGATTTCTCTTTTTGGATTTTCTTATTCCGTATGCCACCCCTGAAATTTTTCCAAAGTCTTTACTAAAAACTACTGTCAGTAAATCTGCTTCACTTAAATCTTTCTTTTTTAATATTAGACATTTTGATTTTAAAATATCCATGTTTTTCCCTGCCAGATACAGTTTCTATCTAAAATTAGATAGACTGTAAGTAACTTGTGAACTTCCATCTCTTACAGTTATTGTCTTTGGATATGAATATCCGTTAGAAGTCGAGTAATTACTGAAACTTACTGTATAACCCTTACTTTTTATTGAAACAAGTTTAGAATTTGAGAATGTAAATGTATCTCCATTCTTTGTCTGTGTTTTTTTACTTGATAGACTGTTAAGTTTATTGAATACACTAAGTATATTTGCTTCATCCTGATGAAGTTTCTGAGTAACTGTCTGTTTTAATGACGGATAATATATTGTCTTACTTCCTGGCTTAAACGTATAAACTTCTCCCTTATTTACATTTGGTGAAGTTATCTGAAGTTTCAGAGTGCCTCCCCCATAAGTCATAACATATCCTTTTGATTTAGTAGAACCATTTATTTTTAATGATTCTGTTACGTTAACAGTAAAACTTTTCTTTTCCCAGAATTCCTTTGAAAAAGAAAAAACTGATACTAATAAAAATAGAAATAATACTCTTTTAGTTATCGATATATTTCCTAATTTTTTAAACATATTTCCACCTCTTATATTAAATTTAGTTGTCAACACAGTTCTAACTGTATTACCCGTATATGATAAGTTAACAATCTTTAGTTTATCTGTGTCGTTCCTTTATTTTTTTTGTATTCTTCTTCTATCTCAGTGTTAATCTGCTTTTGTATTTCCTGATTTATAAGGTCATTTTTGCTCCATCTATATACAAGTACACTATTAATATCGTATATATTGTAGGATGGTCTAAATCTCATCTCTTTAATCTGCTTAAACGCATTAAGTTCCTTTATATAGAACGTCCCAATTTTAAGTCCTCTCGGAAATATGTCACTTACTCCTGAAGTTTCTACATCAAAAGTATCTTTCTCATTTATGTCCTCATTGAAATTAATTATTGAGAAAGTTCCATTTCCATTTCCTCTCAGAATCTGCATGTTAACTCCATTAAGAATTACACTAAGTCTTGAACTTTTACTTGTAAGCAAAGTTACTTCTGAATAATTTTCTCCAACTTTAGTTACCTTTCCAATTAAAAAACCATCATACATGACTGGAAGATTTACTTCTATTCCCTGGTTTTTACCTTTATCAATAAAAATTCTTTCTGAAGAATTGAAGTTTTCAACTAATGCAACATCTGCCGCTACATATTCAGATGGATTTTTAGCTCTCATTCCCAATTCTGTCCTTAGTTTTTCATTTTCCCTTTTCAAGTTGGCAAGTTCCATATTTTCAACTTTACTTTTCTGAAGTTCAAAATCCCTTTTTTTATTATTTTCTATATAATTACTTGTATAACTTATATCCTTTACCTTCGACTTAAACTTAAGAGTTTGTGTATAAATCATACTTTTTACGTTGACTAGTTTAAAATTGATTGTCTGAGTTACTCCATCTACATATCTGAAAGAAGCCGTTATTTTGTCTTTAAAAGCAAATAACAAAGCTAAAATTACTATTATAATAAAAATATTTCTTCCACTATTTTTTTTCCCAGGCTCCCTATTGAATTTTATTGACTTCATACAGCCCTCCATTTCATATTCTGTTATCTTTAAATAATACTTTATTTTAATGTTTTTGTCAATAAGTATAACCTCTTTAATTATTTTTTTTTATTTTATTTTTTTTAAGGTCTTTTCTTTATTAAAAATCGAGTTATAATTATAATAAGAATTTCAGTTAATTTAATATATTTGTGAAACCGGTAGCTTTGATTATCGGTTTGAGAGGAGATATTATGAGAATTTACGAGAGTGACAGTATTAGGAACGTAGCAATTTTAGGACATAGTGGTGCGGGAAAAAGTAATATGACAGAAGCTCTAGAATTTACTGCCGGACTTACTACAAGAATTTCCAATCCTAATGATGCAGTTAAAATAAGTAGTGACACTACTTTACACACTGTGGAATACCAGTCTTTAAAATTTAATTTTCTTGATATTCCAGGATATTCTGACTTTTTTGGTGAACTTGAATCAGGTCTTGCCGCAGCAGACGGTGCTATTATCATAGTTGACGGAACAACAGATCTTTCTGTCGGGACTGAAACTTCACTTGAACTGGCAGACAGCAGAAGTATTCCAAGATTTATATTTGTAAACAAAATAGACAGTGAAAAGGCAGATTATGAAAAAATCCTTTCACAGCTAAGAGAAAAATATGGTAAAAGAATAGCTCCATTCCATGTTCCATGGGGTAAAGGAGATGGCTTCAAAGGGCATATAAATGTTGTTGACTTGTATGCAAGGGAATATGACGGAAAAGAATGCCATAACGCTTCCATACCTGAAGACATGAATGATGCAGTAACTCCTGTTAGAGAAATGCTGCTTGAAGCAGTTGCAGAAACAAGTGAAGAATTAATGGATAAATTCTTTAATGGAGAAGAATTCACTACTGCTGAAATTCATAGAGGTCTTAGAAAAGGTGTTCTTAACTGTGATGTAATTCCTGTTATCTGCGGATCTACATTTAAAAATATAGGTCTTCACACTACATTTGATATGGTTAAGGATTACTTACCTGCACCAAAAGACAACAAAAAAATAAATCCTGACAAGAAGGAATTTGTATGTCAGGTATTTAAAACAGTTATAGACTCATTCCTTGGAAAAATTTCCTATGTTAAAATTCTTTCAGGTGAACTAAAACCGGATAGTGACATACATAATATAAATAAGAGAATTAAAGGAAGAGTTGGAAAAATTTCAACTATGGTTATAAATAAACTGGAAGAGCTTCCTAAAGCTGTATACGGAGATATCGTAATATTCACTAAACTTCTTCATACTCAGACTTCGGATACATTGTCAAATAGTGAAAAAGAAGCTGCAGTACCTAATATAACTTTCCCTAAGGCACAGATGCTTGTAGCAATTGAGCCATTAAATAAAAATGACGATGAAAAAATATCCACAGGACTTCAAAAACTTGCAGAAGAGGATCCTTCATTCACATGGCATAGGGATATGGAAACTGGGCAAACTGTATTGGGAGTTCAGGGGGAACTTCATACAACTACTCTTATTGATAAACTTAAAAATAAATTTGGAGTAGAAGTTAAAATAGAAGATCTTAAAGTTCCTTATAGGGAAACAATTAAGAGTACTTCCGATGTTCAGGGAAAATACAAGAAACAATCTGGAGGACACGGACAATACGGAGATGTTAAAATTAAATTCTCTCCTTCAGAAGAACACTTTGTATTTGAAGAAACAGTAGTAGGAGGAAGTGTTCCAAAATCATATATTCCAGCTGTAGAAAAAGGGCTGCGTGAATCTCTGGTGCAAGGTGTTCTTGCAGGATTCCCTGTAACAAATATAAAAGCTGTACTTTATGACGGTTCATACCATGAAGTCGATTCTTCTGAAATGTCATTTAAAGTTGCCGCAAACCTTGCATTTAAAAAAGGAATGCTGGAAGCAAAACCTGTTCTTCTTGAACCTATTATGGAACTTACTATTATAATTCCTGAAGAATATGTTGGAGATATTATGGGAGATATTAATAAAAAACGTGGTAGAGTAATTGGAATGGAAGCTCATAAAGGTACAAAACAGAAAATAATGGCTGAAGCTCCTATGTCTGAAACATTTAAATATGCCAATGACCTGAAGGCAATGACTCAGGGAAGAGGATACTTTATCATGGCTCTGGCAAGATATGAAGAAGTTCCTTATGAACTGGCAAATAAAATAATCAACGAACATAAGAAAGATTAGTAATAAAAATAATTAAATACCCATTTTAAAAAGATGTTAAAAGTTAATATCAAAAACTATATTTATGAGTTATTTAAGATTTTACAATTTAAAATAGGAAATAAATTTAAAAAAATCAACTTTTTTGACTTTTTCTTGATAACTGACTATTTTATATGAGTAGGATTTTAACAAATGAATTAAATATAGTTTTTATATTATTGACTATTTTTTATTTGAAAGGACTAAATCATGAGTATAAAGAAACTGATAGAAAATTTAGAAGATTTAAGCATTTTGAGAATTGATAGAGCAGAGCCACGTTCAACTTTTTTTGGATACGACTCAATGGAAAAAGCAGAAACTTACAACAGAGATTTTTCCAATGGCTTTAAACTTCTTAATGGAAACTGGAAATGTCTGTACAATGAATATCCCCTCTATTTTCCTGAAAATTTTTTCTTACCTGAATTTGATGACAGCAACTGGGATACAATATATGTCCCTTCAAACTGGCAAATGGAAGGATATGACAAACCATGGTATACAAATGTCCAGTATCCATTTCCTGTAAATCCTCCTCATATACCAAATTTAAATCCAAGTATGGTGTATAGGAGAAAATTTTTCATATCAGAGAAAGATTTGGATAATATCCAGTATTTAAAATTTGAAGGAGTTGACAGTGCCTTTCATGTATGGATAAATGGAAATTATGCAGGTTACAGTCAGGGAAGCCGTATTCCTTCAGAATTTAGAATTAATGAATTTATAACTCAAGGAGAAAATACTCTTTGTGTGCTAGTTCATAAATGGAATGTATACTCGTATCTTGAAGATCAGGATATGTGGTGGTTAAATGGTATTTTTAGGGATGTTTACATAACTTCTCAGCCTGATTGCCATATATATGATGTCTTTGCAAAAACTTCCCTTGATGAAACATACGAAAATGGAATTCTAGATTTGGAAGTAGATATTACTGGAAAAACTAAAGAAGCTGAAAATTCTCTCTCGCTGGAAATTATTTTAAAAAATATAAGCTCCAATGATTTTCTGGTTAAAGAAGAATATTCTTTAGACAGTCTTCGTAGTACTACTGAAAATAATATTGAAAAATACAATTTTCATTATGAACTGGAAAATATTTTAAAATGGTCTGCAGAAACTCCAAATTTATATAAACTTTATGTTGTTTTAAAGGAAAATGGAGAAGTATCTCAGGTTATTCCATTAAAAACAGGATTTAAAAAAATTGAAATAAAAGACGGCGTAATGCTCTTTAATGGAAAATATATCATGCTGAAAGGTGTGAATCGCCACGAATCACACCCTGTCTATGGGAGAAGTGTAAGAATTGAAGATATGGTAAAAGACTTGAAATTAATGAAGGAGCATAATATTAACGCTATCCGTACTTCCCATTATCCTGACGATCCTAGATTTTACAGCTTATGCGATGAATATGGATTTTACGTAATTGATGAAGCCGACCTTGAAACTCATGGATTTGAAATTATTAACAAAAGAAATTACCTGAATAATCTTGATGAATGGAAACCTGCATTTTTAGACAGGGCTGAAAGAATGGTGGAAAGGGATAAAAATCATCCTTCTATTATTATGTGGTCTCTTGGAAATGAATCCGGTTATGGAAAAAATCATGCCGCCATGGCTGACTATATGAAAAAGCGTGATGACAGCAGACTTATCCACTATGAAGGAGAAACAAGGGAAATTTTTGAAGCAAATGGGGGACTTCCTAAAAGAGACCCTGAAAGTTCTGATGTTCACTCTACAATGTATACTTCCATTGAAACAATGGAAAAAGTTGCAAAACTTGATTTTCTTAAAAAACCTCATGTAATGTGTGAAAATCTTCATGCTATGGGAAATGGTCCTGGTGGAATAAAGGAACTGTGGGAACTGTTTTATCGTGAAAAAAGACTGCAGGGAGGATTTGTATGGGAATGGTGTGACCATGGAATTCTTCAGACAACTGAAAACGGAGAAAAATATTTTGCTTACGGAGGAGACTTTGGAGATACTCCAAATGACAGAAATTTTGTTATAGATGGTCTTGTAAATCCTGACAGAGTTCCTTCCCCTGCACTTTTAGAATATAAGAAAGCTATTGAGCCAATAAAAATGTGTACTCTAAATAATGAGAAAAATGAATATGAAGTTGAAAACAGATATGATTTTATTAATCTTGATAATTTTATATGCAGTTATGAAATTAAAAAATCAGGAAAAACTGTTATGAGCGGTTATCTTGAAAATATAAAAATAAACCCTTCAGAAAAAGGAATAATTAAAATAGACATGATAAAAAATAGCATTTTCCTGACTGCAGGCGAAAAACACAATGATGATTTGTATATTACTTTTTCGTGGAAACTGAAGAAAAAAATAGGACTTTTGGAAGCAGGTACAGAACTGGCTTTCCATCAGGAAAAACTTCCATATCCTTCGAATGATTATAAGGAATGTGAAAATCTTCAGAAAGCAAATAATACCTTCCTTGAAAGTACTCCTGAAAAATTTGATATGATTGAAACTGAAACCGAAGTAAAAATAGATTTTTTCAACAGACAGCTGATATTTGATAAAAATACAGGAAAAATAAAAGCTTATTATTATGATGGAGTAAATGTATTTCAGGACGGTCCTAGGCTAAATTTATGGCGTGCTCCTATTGATAATGATATACTTGGCCTTGAAGAATTTGGTGCTAAAAAAGTTCTGGAGCATTGGAAGGAAAAAAATATTCACTTGCTTCAGCACAATATTAGAAGTTTTGAAATTATAGAAAAAAATCAGGACTATACTGTTATTAATGTTTCTTCTGAAGTTGCCCCTCCTGTGCTTGACTGGGTATATAAAACTGATTATATGTATACAATACACAGAAATGGCATGATTTCAGTAAAAATTTCAGGAAAACTCTATGGAAATGCACCTGAAACATTGCCTAGAATTGGGGTTGTAATGAACATTGATAAACGTTTTAAAAATGTTAAATGGCTCGGTTTAGGACCTCATGAATCTTACATTGATTCATGCAGCAGTGTAAAATTTGATTTATGGGAAAGAAAAATCGAAGATATGCATACTCCTTATATTTTTCCTCAGGAAAATGGAAACAGACACAATGTAAAAAATTTCTCTCTTGAAGATGAAAGAAATATCAGAATGTATTTTGAAACACTTGATGAAAAATTTGACTTCAGTATCAGTGAATATACTATTGAAAATATTGAAAATGCCGTACATACTTATGATTTGAAAAAATCTGATTTCCTTCAGCTAAAAATTGACATGGAGCAGTATGGACTGGGTAGTGCCAGCTGTGGTGAAGAAGTGCTTGAAAAATATAGACTCTATTGTAAGGATTTTGAATTTTCATTTAAATTTTCAGTTTTTTTCAGATAGAAATATTGCTGTTGCTGTATATAATAATTGATAAAGGAAAACTGCCTTGAAGAGATATGATCAGCTTGAAGGCAGTTTTTTATGTAAACAGGCTCTATAATATCCATACAGTTCAAAAAATCAATTTTTAGTAAAACAAACCTTAAATGAAAATTTTGACTTGTAGGAGGAATATGGGCGAATTTGGTATAATCAAAATTTTTTTGCATTATATGAAAATGAGAGAAAAAATAACCGCTGTCTTTTACAACAACGATTATTTAAAACTTTTATAATTTAACTATTCATTTTCATTTTCTAATTTAAAATTATCCTCATCAACATTATCTTGTGGATTATTTTTAAGCGAATTAATATGATGAATCATTTCATGATAACGAACAAATTCTTCTAAATTTACTTTTTCTATTTTTTATTATTTTCAAGTAAATTATACAATTTTATTAAATCCTC
>CALEXX010000025.1 GCA_937925095.1 uncultured Leptotrichia sp. | reverse complement strand
TTTTAGCCTCATCTAAAGAAGGGGATGTTGTTTTTGACCCATTTTTAGGAAGTGGAACTGCGAGTGTTGTTGCTAAAAAACTCAACACAAAATATTGCGGCATTGAATTAAATGAAGAATATAAAAAGCTTTATAAAGATGGAGTTATAACAAACCTTAGTTTATTGGAATACACTGTAACCCCTTCTCGACAAAGATTTTTAAAATTGAAAAAACTTAAAGACCTTATTTTAGAAATATTTTAAAAATTATAAATTTATGTAAAAAACACTTGACATATTGCAAAACTATGGTATACTTAAAGTAAGGTCTTTTTAAAAGATTTGAGGTAATTCATATTCCAATCAGTAAGGTAATATGATTCAACGAAAGGACTGCATGACTTTTATTAGTTATGTTAGTCCTTTTTATAAATATAAATAATATAATCAGATTCAAAAAAGAGTATAAAAAAATTCCTAAAACAGTTATTATATACAAACTTTGCACTTAAAATACTTTGATTATCAAATGTATTTTTTAAGTGAAATATTTAATAAAAATGAGGAAAAGGTATTGACAAATTCTAAAAATATGGTAAAACATTAGTGTATGAAAATAAAAAATAATAAAGTTACTTTGGAAAAATAAAAAATAATAAAATTTTAAATTCAAGTCTAGTCAAAAAAATTTGCAAAAAATTTAATATAAAACAATTAAAAAGAAAGGAAGAGTTTAAGTATGGAAAAAATCAAATGGTGTTTAAACACGATGCCAAAATCCGATAAGGAAAAAAGCATAGAAATTTTAACGGAAGAAGAAGTCAAGAAAGCAAGAAGCTTTCACGAAAGTTTTCCACAATATGAAAAAACTCCTTTGGTGAGTTTGGAAAAATTATCTGAGTATCTTGGAGTTTCGGGAATTTACATAAAAGATGAATCTTATAGATTTGGTTTAAACGCTTTTAAGGTTTTAGGAGGATCTTATGCTATGGCAAGATACCTGGCAGAAAAACTAGGAAAGGATATTTCTGAACTTCCTTATGAAAAACTTGTATCTGAAGAAGTAAGAAAACAGCTGGGAGAGATTACTTTCTATACTGCAACAGATGGGAATCATGGAAGAGGTGTAGCATGGACTGCAAATAAATTGAAGCAAAAATCAGTAGTATACATGCCAAAGGGATCATCATTAGTGAGACTTAATAACATACTGGCAGAAGACGGAGCAAATGCAAGTATAACTGAACTAAACTATGATGATGCTGTAAGACTGGCAGCAAAACATGCTGAAGAAACTAATGGTGTAGTAGTACAAGATACAGCATGGGAAGGTTACATAGATATTCCTGTATGGATAATGCAGGGGTATGGAACAATGGCATTGGAAGCTAGAGAACAATTAGAAAAATTGGGAGTAGAAAGACCAACTCATATATTTATTCAGGCAGGAGTAGGTTCATTGGCTGGGGCGATACAAGGGTTCTTCGCTTCAGTGTATAAAGATAATGTACCTATAACAGTAGTTGTAGAACCAGATTTAGCTAACTGCTATTATCAGTCAGGATTACAGGGAGATGGAAAACCTGTAAATGTAGGTGGAGAAATGAATACACTTATGGCTGGACTTGCTTGTGGTGAGCCTAACATAGTAGGATTTGAAATACTGAAAAACTATGCAACAGCATTCCTTTCTTGTCCTGATTATGTGGCAGCTAAAGGAATGAGAGTTCTTGCAGCGCCATTAAAGGGAGATGCGCCTGTAACTTCAGGAGAATCAGGTGCGGCAACATTAGGGGCATTATTTAATATAATAAAAGATGAAAGCTATTCAGAACTGAAAAAAGCATTAAAAATAGATAAAGATTCCAGAATACTATTCTTTAGTACAGAAGGGGATACAGATCCTGATAAATATAAAGATATAGTGTGGGATGGAGATTATACAACTAAATAAATATATATAATTTAAATATATATAAAAAATAAATTTTTTGGGAGGATACAAAATGAAATTTGAAGAAATCAAATCAAAGGCGGAAAGCTACAGAGCGGACATGACAAAGTTCTTAAGAGAGTTAGTAAAAATACCTGGTGAAAGTGCTGAAGAAAAAGGTCATGCATTAAGAATCAAGGAAGAAATGGAAAAAGTTGGATTTGATAAGGTAGAAATAGACCCTCAGGGGAATGTTATGGGATATATGGGAACAGGATCAAAAATAATTGCATTTGATGGACATATAGATACAGTAGGAATAGGAGAAATTAGAAACTGGGAATTCGATCCATATGAAGGATATGAAACAGATGAAGAAATAGGAGGAAGAGGAACAAGTGACCAGCTTGGTGGAGTTGTTTCAGCAGTTTATGGAGCAAAAATAATGAAAGATCTTGGACTGATAAAACCTGATCATACAATTCTTGTAGTTGGAAGTGTACAGGAAGAAGACTGTGATGGACTATGCTGGCAATATATAATAAAAGAAGACAAAATAAGACCTGAATTTGTTGTTTCTACTGAGCCTACAGATGGAGGAATATACAGAGGTCAAAGAGGAAGAATGGAAATCAGAGTAGAAGTAAAAGGTGTTTCATGCCACGGTTCAGCTCCTGAAAGAGGGGATAATGCAATTTACAAAATGGCAGACATTTTACAGGATGTACGTTCTTTAAATGAAAATGATGCTTCTGAAGGAAATGAAATAAAAGGATTAGTAAAAATGTTAGATGAAAAATATAATCCTGAATGGGAAGAAGCTAACTTCCTTGGAAAAGGTACAATAACAGCTTCTCAAATTTTCTACACAAGTCCAAGTAGATGTGCTGTTGCGGATTTCTGTGCAGTATCACTTGATAGAAGAATGACAGCAGGAGAAACTTGGGAATATTGTCTTGAAGAAATCAGACAGTTGCCTTCAGTTAAAAAATATGGAAGCGATGTAACAGTTCTTATGTATGACTATGACAGACCTTCATATACTGGATTAGTTTATCCTATAGAATGCTACTTCCCAACTTGGGTACTTCCTAAAGATCATAAAGTAACATTGTCATTGGAAGAAGCATATAACTCATTATATGGAGAAAAGAGAATTGGTTCTAAAACAACTGTAGAATCAAGAGTAAATAGACCTCTTGTAGATAAATGGACATTCTCTACAAACGGAGTTTCAATTATGGGAAGAAATGGAATTCCTGTAATAGGATTTGGACCAGGAGCAGAAGCTCAAGCACATGCGCCTAATGAAAGAATCTGGAAAGATGATCTTGTAGTATGTGCTGCAGTGTATGCGGCTCTTCCAGGAATTTATGCTTCAAAATAGTATTCTAAGCAGAATTTATGAGGCAAATGTGGTTGCAAAGACAGTAAATAAAATGGGTAAAGTTAGTCATAAAAAATTAAAATAAAAGTATTTCAGAAGGAGAAAAAATTTATGGATAAAACACAAGAATTTAAAAAAATAATGGAAGAACTTGGGAAATTAAAATTTAATGAAATGTACGAAAACGACTTTTTCTTAACTTGGGAAAAAACAAGTGATGAATTAAAAGCAACATTTGCAGTGGCAGATGCTTTGAGAAACCTAAGAGAAAGAAATATTTCTACAAAAATATTTGATAGTGGACTTGGAATTTCATTATTTAGAGATAATTCTACAAGAACAAGATTCAGTTTCGCAAGTGCCTGCAATTTGTTAGGACTTGAAGTTCAGGATCTTGATGAAGGAAAATCACAAATAGCACACGGAGAAACAGTAAGAGAAACTGCAAATATGATTTCATTTATGGCTGATGTTATAGGAATAAGAGATGATATGTATATAGGTAAAGGAAATACATACATGAGAGAAGTTTCAGAAGCTGTAAAAGATGGAAATGCGACTGGAGTACTTGAACAAAGACCTACATTAGTAAACTTACAATGTGACATAGATCACCCTACTCAAAGTATGGCAGATATGTTGCATATAATTCATGAGTTTGGAGGAGTTGAAAATTTAAAAGGTAAGAAAATAGCTATGACATGGGCTTATTCACCATCGTATGGAAAGCCTCTTTCAGTACCTCAAGGAATTATAGGGTTAATGACAAGATTTGGAATGGAAGTTGTTCTTGCTCATCCTGAAGGATATGAAGTAATGCCTGAAGTTGAAGAAGTAGCTAAGAAAAATGCTGCTGAATCAGGAGGAAGCTTCAAAAAAGTAAATAGCATGGCTGAAGCATTTAAGGATGCAGATATAGTTTATCCAAAAAGCTGGGCTCCTTTTGCAGCTATGGAAAAAAGAACTAATTTATACGGAGAAGGGAAATTCGACGAAATCAATAAATTAGAAAAAGAGTTACTTGCACAAAATGGAAATCACAAAGACTGGGAATGTACAGAAGAACTGATGAAACTTACTAAAGAAGGAAAAGCACTTTACATGCACTGTCTGCCTGCAGATATAACAGGAGTAAGCTGTGAAGCTGGGGAAGTTGAAGCGTCAGTATTTGACAGATACAGAGAACCATTATACAAAGAAGCAGGATTTAAACCTTATATTATTGCTGCAATGATGTTCTTAAGCAAAGTTAAAGATCCTAAAGAATTATTGGAAAAACTGGAAGAATTAGGAAAAGAAAGAGTTCTTAAGAAATAATTATTTCATAAAAGTTTGTAATGATTTTTCATAAAATTTTTAATCACGGTGCGGCTATAATGACAGAAATCAGGATAGCCGCACTGAGTAAACTGAAATAAATTTGGAGGAGGAGAAGGTCATGGGTGGTAAAGAAAAATTATCAGACAAAGAATTAATTTACCAGTTAGATGGAAGACCAAGTTTTAAAGTTGCATTTCCCCTAGGATTTCAACATGTTCTGGCTATGTTTACAGGAAACTTGGCTCCAGTATTGATATTGGTAGGTGTATTAGGACTTGACAATGCTTTAAGATTGAGAATGATACAATGTGCAATGTTTGTTTCAGGATTAACAACTTTTGTTCAGCTGTATCCTATAAAAATAGGTAAGTTCCAAATAGGAGCAGGATTACCAATAGTTATGGGAACTTCGTTTGCGTTTGTTCCAACTTCTAAAACCTTAGGTGCCAAATTTGGATTGGCTGGTGTTTTAGGTGGTGCGGCATTAGGAAGTTTAGTTGAAGTTATAATGGGAATATTTTATAAACCATTGAAAAAATTATTTCCACCACTTGTTGTTGGAAGTGTGCTTATAACAATAGGTATACATCTTCTTGATGTAGGAGTGGATTATTTTGCAGGAGGAGCTGCTTCAAAGGCGAATGGAACTTATGGATCATTAGGAAATCTTACATTAGGATTTATAGTATTTTTCACTATTATATTATTACAGAAGTTTGGAAAAGGAATGTGGAAAATATCAGCGATCCTTATAGGGATAATCGTAGGATATGTAGCAGCTTTCTTTATGGGAAAATTAAACTTTTCACAAATAGTATCGACTCCTTTGTTTGGATTGCCTATACCTATAATAATGCCTTGGCAACTACAGTTTCCTGCTGAAGCTGTATTCAGCTTTGCAACTATATATATAGTTTCAGGACTTGAAACAATAGGAAATACAAGTGGAATCACTATAGCAGGATTTAACAGGGAAGCTAGTGGAGAAGAAACTTCAGGAGCAATTCTTGCGGATGCTATCGGTTCTACAACAGCAGTATTGTTTAATGCATTGCCTAATACAGCATTTGGTCAGAATGCAGGAATTGTTGCAATGACAAGAGTTGTAAACAAATGGTGTATTGCAATGGGAGCATTTGTACTGATGGGAGCAGCATTTTTTCCTAAAATTGGTATGATATTTAATATTATGCCTCCGAGTGTACTAGGTGGAGCAGTTATCACAGTATTTGCAATGATACTTATAAATGGAATAAAAATGGTCGCAAAAGCAGGATTTAGCGACAGAAACTTAATAATTCTTGGAGTTACTTTTGGTCTTGGACTAGGACTGGGAGCACATCCTGATGCAGTGGCAGGATTACCGCCATATGTAGGCTTCATATTTAAAGATACAGTAGCATGCGTATGTATAATTTCAATATTAGCAAATATGGTATTCCCGCCAGATGAAAAAGATAGAGAAATAGCAGCTGAAATGGTAAAACACGGGGAATAATAATATTTAAGATTTGAAATTAAAAGTAGGAAAATTGAGGTTTCAAAATATTCATAAAAATAAAATTTTAAAACAAATCTTATAATTTAAACATAAAAATTTAAATAGCTTAACAAGAAGTCGTACAAAAAATGTAAAGATATGAAAATAAAAATAATTGAACTAATAATATAAATGATAAATAGTATGTAATAAATATTGTGAGAGAAAAAAAGATTAAATTTTAAATTAATCGGAGGGAAAAAATGAGTGAATTAATGAGACCTATCCCATTTGATAAGCTAGTGAAATGGTCGTTAAGGGAATATGAAGAACAGAAAAGTGTTTTTGGAATAAAAAAAGAAAAATTCTACAAAAATAAAAGTGGAACAAATTTAGTTCTTTTTGGAGATAAGCTAAGTTCTCCAATAGGACCTGCTGCAGGACCTAACTCGCAGCTTTCACAAAATATTATAGCATCTTATTTGGCAGGTTCCCGTTTCGTAGAATTGAAAACAGTTCAGAAAATGGACGGAGAAGACTTGAGAAAATGTATAGCAAGACCTTGTATAAATGCAGAAGATGAAGGCTACAATGTGGAGTGGTCAACTGAACTTACAGTACAGGAAGCATTTGTAGAATATGTTAAAGCATACATAGCAATCCATGTTTTGGCTAAGGAATTTGAAATAAGCGATGTCAGAGATTTTGCCTTCAATATGAGTGTAGGATATGATCTCGAAGGAATAAAAACTGAAAAGATAGACAATTATATAGAAGGACTTAAATATGCTGCAAATACTGAAATATGGAAAGAAAGTATTGCATTCCTGAAGGAAAATTTACATCTATTTAAAAAAGTTACAGCAGAAGACATAGACAAAATTTCTCCTAATGTATGTAGAAGTATATGTTTATCTACGCTTCATGGTTGTCCTCCTGCAGAAATTGAAAGAATAGCAAGATATCTGATTTCAGAGAAGAAAGTACATACCTTTATAAAATGTAATCCTACATTGTTGGGATATGAATTTGCTAGAAACATACTAAATGAAATGGGTTACGAATACATAACATTTGATGACCATCACTTTAAAAATGATTTACAATGGAATGATGCAGTTGTTATGATTAACAGGCTGATAGATTTTGCAAAGGAAAATGAAGTGGAATTTGGTGTAAAGCTGACAAACACTTTCCCTGTGCAGATAGCTAATAATGAGCTTCCTGGAAATGAGATGTACATGTCAGGAAGATCACTGTATCCTTTGACAATAAGTCTGGCAAACAGAATTTCAAAGGAATTTAAAGGAAGACTCCCAATTTCGTTTTCAGGAGGGGCAGACTACTTTAATATTAAGGAAATATTCAACACAGGAATACAGCCTATTACAGTGGCAACAACAATATTGAAACCTGGAGGTTATGAAAGACTTAAACAGCTTGCTGAAACTGTAGAACCTTTATTGACAGGACCTTTCCATGGTATAAATGTTGAAGCACTTGACTATCTTGCAAGAAATGTTATCTATGACAAAAATCACTTAAAGGAAACAAGACCTGTAAAATCAAGAAAGACAACAAGTCTATTACCATTGTATGACTGTGCAAAAGCTCCATGTAAAGATGGTGGATGCCCTATTCATCAGCAGATACCTGAATACTTGAAAATGGTAAGTGAAGGTAAATTTAAGGAAGCGTTTGAAATAATAGTAAATGACAACTCTTCTCCTGCAGTTCTTGGAGTAATATGTGACCATCAATGTCAACATAAATGTACAAGACTTGACTATGAGGAATCACTAAGAATAAGAGATGCAAAGAAAAAAGCAGTATTAAATGCAATGGACATATATCTGGAAGAAATGAAGCCAGCAAAAGTTATATCTAAGAAAAAAGTTGTTGTAATAGGTGCAGGACCTGGAGGAGTATCAACAGCATATTTCCTAAGAAGAAATGGTATGGATGTCACTGTTCTTGAGAAAAGGGACAAGCCATATGGAATAGTGCAGTATGTTATTCCTGAATTCAGAATATCCCATGAAATGATAAATAGGGATTATCAGCTGGCAGTAAATGCAGGAGTAAAATTTATATTCAATGTAAATGAAAACTACAATGTAGATGAACTGAAAAAAGAATATGATTTTGTCGTTCTTGCCACAGGTGCATGGAAAAAAGCAGCAAGCCCTGTAAAGGAAGGGGAAGAATATTTGAGAGATTCGCTTGAATTTTTGGAGTCTGCTAAAAATAGCAACCTGAATCTATCCCTAGGTAAAAATGTGGCAATAATCGGTGGAGGAAGTGTGGCAATGGACTGTGCAAGAACTGCGTTACGTTGCCCTGGAGTTGAAAAAGTTTCTATCGTGTACAGAAGAACAAGAGACTTTATGCCAGCCGAACCTGAAGAAAAAGAAGTGGCATTACAGGATGGAGTGGTATTCAAGGAATTATACTCACCTATAAGCTATGACGGAAAGACATTCGTCTGTGAAGAGATGGAGCTATCAGACAGAGATGCTTCAGGAAGAAGAGGTGTAAAAGGAACTGGAAAATTTGAATCATTTGAGTTTGATACGGTTGTAAATGCAACAGGAGCAAGAGTGGATAGCAGTCTTTTTGAAGCTAATGGACTGAAATTAACAGAGAGAGGTTATGCAGCTTTAAATCAGTTCAATGAAACAAGCAAAGAAAATGTTTATATTGCAGGAGACTGTAAAGCAGGAGCTGCGACAATTGTAAAAGCTGTTGCAGATGCAAAAATAATTTCAAAAAATATATTGGATAAATGTGGACTTACAAATGATTTCAAAAAATTTGATATACCTCAGGTTGAGAGCACATTATACGAAAGAAAAGGTATATTGGAGCATGGAACTGAAACTAAGGAAGATGGAAAACGTTGTCTTGCATGTGACAAAATTTGTGAAATCTGTGTGGACGTATGTCCAAACAGGGCAAATGTACTTATTAAATTAACAGGTGGCAGTGAAATATTCAGTCAAAAACACCAGATAGTTCATATTGATGGAATGTGTAACGAATGTGGAAATTGTGGTATCTTCTGCCCTCACACAGGAAATCCTTATAAAGACAAAATTACAGTGTTCTGGACTGAACATGACTTTATAGATAGTACTAATAAAGGATTTTTACGTATAGGCGAAAATAAATTCAAAGTAAGAAAGGAAGACGGATCAATTATAGAGCATACTTTAGGTGATGGTCAGATTTCTGATGAAATGAATGTATATCTGAATACAGTATTAAAAAATTATTCTTATTATATGCTAGAATTTTAGGAGGTTAAAATGATTTTAATCGGAAATGGGAAGGTTTTTACAAGAGATGATGAAAAACCTTATATAGAAAATGGAGCAGTTTTAATTGATGGGAATGTTATTAAGGAAATTGGAAAGACAGAAGATTTGAAGACAAAGTATCCTCAGGCTGAATATAAAGATGCAAAAGGAAGACTTGTGATGCCTGGATTTGTTAATACTCATATGCACTATTACAGTACATTTGCAAGAGGAATGTTTTTAGGTGGAAAGCCTGCTACAATGTTTGGAGAAGTGTTGAGAAATCTATGGTGGAGACTGGACAGAACACTTAATCTGGAAGACGTAAAATACAGTGCACTGCTTCCTATGATAGAACAGGTTAAATGTGGAGTTACAACTGTAATAGACCATCATGCCAGTCCGAATGCGCTTGAAGGAAGTCTTATGAAGATAGCTGAAGCTGCAAAGATAACAGGAATTAGAAGTAATCTCTGCTATGAAGTTTCAGACAGAGACGGAGAAGAAATAGCAAATGCTGGAATAAAAGAAAATATAGATTTTATAAAATATTGTGATGCAGAAGATAATGATATGTTAAGAGGACTTTTCGGATTACATGCTTCACTTACTATATCAGATAAAACACTTGATAAATGTCTGGAAGCAGTATCAGGTGTAAATAAAGGATTCCATGTACATTGTGCTGAAGGGATAGAAGATGTTGTTGATTCTCTTGAAAAATATAACCAAAGAGTAATCGAAAGATGGTATAACAGAGGAGTTTTAAGTGACAAGAGTTTAGCCGTTCACTGTATTAATGTTACAGATGAAGAGCTGGATATGCTGAAAGCAAGTAATGTTGCAGTTATACATAACCCTGAATCAAATATGGGAAATGCTGTAGGAGTTACACCTGTCCTAGATATGTTTAAGAAAGGAATTCCTGTAGGACTGGGAACAGATGGATATACTCCTGATATGATGGAATCATATAAAGTAATGAATATAATTTCAAAACATGAAAAAAGACTACCTAGTGTAGGATGGACAGAAGCACCTCAGATGGTTTTCAATAATAATCCTATGATAGCTAACAGATTTATGAAAAATGGTAAAGTTGGTGTCTTAAAGGAAGGATATTATGCAGATTTAATAATAGTAGACTATAAAGCCCCTACACCTTTAAATGAAAGTAATATAAATGGACATTTACTATTTGGAATAAGTGGAAGAAACGTGGACACGACAATAATCAATGGTAAAATTATTATGGATGAGAGAATATTAATAGGAATAGACGAAGAAGCAATTACAGCAAAAAGTGTGGAATTAGCTCAAAAAGTGTGGAATAGAATCTAAGGAAATTTTTGAAATGAAATGTAGTAAGAATAATTTTAAAATAGAAATTTTATCTGTTCAGAATCTTGATTCTATTTTGAGGTAATTATTACTATAAATTTGAAAATTCCGGATTTTAGAAGGAGTTATATTATGTATGAATTTACAGTTAATGGAAAGCAGTGTTCAACAGATGTAAAAAAGAATTTACTGGCTTATCTGAGAGAAGATCTGAGACTTACTGGAACAAAAAACGGGTGCGGTGAAGGAGTCTGCGGAGCTTGTACAGTAATACTTGACGGAAAGACAATGAGAGCATGCGTACTTACAACAGAAAGAGTAAATGGGAAGAGTATAATAACAATAGAAGGGTTAACAGAAAGAGAGAAAGATGTTTATGCTTATGCTTATACAAGAGCAGGAGCAGTACAATGTGGTTTTTGTATTCCTGGGATGGTTATAAGTACAAAAGCTCTTCTTGACAAAAATCCTGAGCCGACATTAGATCAGGTTAAAGATGCCTTAAAAGGGAATATTTGTCGATGTACAGGATATATTAAAATATTTGATGCAGTGATGCTGGCTGCAAGAATTTTCTCTCAAAATGAGGAAATACCTAAAGTAGAATGTAAAGGACTTATAGGAGAAAATCTTGACAGAGTTGATGCTGTGGAAAAAACACTTGGAACAGGTAAATATGCTGATGATTTTACAACGGAGGGGTTACTGCATGGTTCATGTGTGAGAACTCCTTATCCAAGGGCATTAATCAAAAAAATTAATGTAGAAAAGGCAAAGGCATTGCCAGGAGTAATAACTGTTATTACAGCAGAAACTATTAAATTAAATCCTTTAGGACATTTGGTAAAGGACTGGCCTGCATTTATTGGAGAGGGAGAAATTACAAGATATGTAGGTGATGCTTTAGCACTTGTAGTTGCTGAAACTGAAGAGATACTAGCTGAAGCGAAAAAACTCGTGGAAATAGACTGTGAGAAACTTGAACCTATAAGAAATCCTATAGAAGCGATGGCTGAAGGTGCACCGAAGTTGCATGAAAAAGGGAATCTTCTTTTTAGACAGGAACTCAAAAGGGGAAATCCTGAAGAAAAAATAGCAAATTCCAAATATATCATAAAAGAGCATTTTTCAGTACCTTTCACAGATCATGCTTTTATGGAGCCGGAATGTGCTACAGCTATGCCGAATCCTGAAGTAGAAGATGGTCTACTGATGTATACAGGCTCTCAGAATATATATGATGAACAGCGTGAAATATCAGGAATGCTGGGTATTCCACCTGAAAAAGTAAGAATTAAGAGCATGTATGTAGGAGGAGGTTTTGGAGGTAAGGAAGACATGTCAGTTCAGCATCACGCTGCACTGGCGGCTTATCTGTTGAAACGTCCTGTAAAGGTTAAGTTTACTAGACAGGAGAGCATAAATATACATACAAAGCGTCATGCTATGGAAATGGATTTTACTGTTGGCTGTGATGAAAACGGAATCTTACAGGGAATGACAGCAGAAATTATCGCAGATACAGGAGCATATGCCTCTCTTGGAGGACCAGTATTGCAAAGAGCCTGCACTCATGCTTCAGGACCTTACAACTTTCAGGATATACAAGTTGTAGGAGAAGCGTATTATACAAACAATCCTCCTGCAGGTGCATACAGGGGATTTGGAGTAACACAGTCATTGTTTGCTATGGAAGCATGTGTGAACAAGTTGGCTGACATGGTGGGAATATCACATTGGGAAATGAGATATAGAAATGCACTGCGTCCTGGAGATACGATGCCGAATGGTCAGATTGCAGATCCTAGTACAGCATTTGTTGAAACATTGGAAGCGGTGAAGGAAGAGTATGAAAATGCCAAGTATGCAGGGATTGCCTGTGGAATAAAGAATAGTGGTTTAGGAGTAGGAGTTCCTGATTATGGAAGATGTAAAGCTTCTGTTGAGCAGGGGAAAATACATGTCAGAACAGCAGCGGCATGTATTGGACAAGGACTTTTAACAGTTATGCTTCAGATTGCCGTTGAAACACTAAAATTACCTCCTAGTATGATAGTGATGGAAACTCCTGATACAGAAAGAACTCCAAACTCTGGAACAACAACAGCTTCAAGACAGACACTTGTCACAGGGGAAGCAGTAAGAAGAGTTACACAGCTGGTGAGAGATGAGCTGGATAAAGGTAGAACTATCGAAGAGCTTGAAGGAGAAGAATTTTATGCAGAATATTTGGCAAAAACAGATCCAATAGGAACAGATGTTCCACATCCAATAAGCCATGTAGGATATGGATATGCTACACAGGTTGTCATTCTTGATGATGAAGGAAAGCTTAAGAAAGTTATAGCTGCACATGATGTAGGAACACCTATAAATCCTTTGAATGTTGAGGGTCAGATAGAAGGTGGAGTGGTAATGTCACTTGGATATGCTCTGACTGAGGATTTTCCTCTTGTGGATTCAGTTCCTAAAGTAAAATATGGAACACTGGGGCTATTCAAGAGTAACCAGACTCCGGAAATAAAATCTATTATTGTAAGGAAAAAGGATAGAAATGAAATGGCTTATGGAGCAAAAGGGATAGGTGAAATCGCAAGTATTCCTACAGCACCTGCAGTGCAGGATGCATATTATGTTTTTGATAAGCAGTTCAGGACTAAACTTCCTCTGGAAGGAACACCATATAGTAGAAAAACGAAAAAATAAGAAAAAAACTTGTTAAAAATAAAAATTCGATAAAGCTAATAAATGTGAAGTTACATCATCTTTATAGCTTATCGAATTTTTTTTACAAAATATTTTTTATAACTTTTATCTTGTTATTCCTTTTTCAATTAATTTATTATCAGACTTATATCACAACCTGTTTTATAATATCAGATGGAAAATATTATAAAACTTGCTAATAGTTGTATTATCTACTATCCTAGCAATCCACCATGTCCCATCTCAATAATTTCCTGCTTGGTTATCCTGTCATTTGCAAGAATTCTAGGTAGAAGAATATCAAAAACAGTTTTTTCTGAAAAAACAACTCCACCTGGCAATCCTATTAATACTTTTTCTCCTTTATATGCAAGCATGAACATTGCTCCTGGAAGAACAGGAGTTCCATAAGTAACTATTTCCCAATTACTTTCCCTTATGGCAGAAGGTGTGACATCATCAGGATCTATGGACATTCCTCCTGTACACATTATAATATCTTTTTCATTTTCAAATATTTTTATATATTTTTTTATTGTATCCTTGTCATCTGGAGAAAATACCTGTTCCATATCATTTAGTTCATATTTTCTGTATTTTTTTAAAAGGGCTTCTTTCGACTTATCCTTTATTATTCCGTTATATACTTCATTCCCTGTTGTTATTAGTGCTAAATTCTTATTTTTATCAATTTTTTTGAATGTCAGTACATTCCTGTCTTTAACTATTTCCTTCATTTCATCCAGCTGGGATTTTTCTATCAGTAATGGAATTACTCTAGTTGCAGCGACATTTTCTCCTTTTTTAATATAACTGTTATTATACTTTGTAACTAGAATTATTTCCCCTATTTTGTTTATTTTGTTCAGGGTATTGATATCTATTTTTAAAATACCATCTTCTTTGGCAGTTATATTTATTTTACCTTCACGTATATCTGAAATTTCAAAAAACTCTTTATCTAAATTGAGTTTTTCTACAATAAACATTGCTGCATCATTTTCATGGATAAGATTTTTTTCCTTATCTTCTTCTTCCATTACAAATATATTTTCCTTTCCCAATGAAATCAAGACTTCTATATCTTCTTTCCTAATTATATGTCCTCTTAAAAACTTTGCTCCCTTAAACTCTCCCGGTAATATCTGGGTTATATCGTGACAAAGTTCGTATCCTTCAGCATTTCTTACATTTATTTTTTTCATTTTGTTTTTCTCCTATCTGGCACATTCCGTAGCACTTCCTACAAGTATTTCTATCCCATGAATTATTGACTCTATACAATACTCTAATGATTCTCTTACAGCTTTTTCACTTCCTGGAAGATTTACTATTAGCGTTTCCTTTCTTATGCCTGCAAGAGCCCTTGAAAGCATCGCCCTTTTAGTTATATTTATACTGTACTGTCTTATTGCTTCAGGTATTCCAGGAACTTCCTTTTCTATAATATCTCTAGTCGCTTCAGGTGTTACATCCCTTATGCTGAATCCTGTTCCTCCTGTTGTAAGTATAAGATTTAATTTCAGTATGTCTGACATATTTTTCATTTCGGATGAAAGAAGTTCTCTTTCATCAGGAAGGATCAAGTATTTCATTACTTTCATATCATATTTTTCCACAATTTCTTTTATAGCTTTACCGCTTTTATCCTCTCTTTCATTTTTAGCACCTTTATCACTGCTTGTTATTATTCCTACTGTATACATCCTGTTCCCCTTTCTTCAGCATGTCGTAATCTTCCTTTGTATCTATATCTTTTCCCTCATCTGAATTTTCTATTTCTACTATTTTTATTTTGTCCTGATGATTGCTTATAACAGTCTTTCCACCTGTATCTCCTTCCAGCTTAAGAAGTTCATCTTTAAAATTTTCTCCAAAGATGACAGGAAGGCTTCTTTTTCCATTGTATTCAGGTGTTGTTATTCCTTTCGTTTTAAAATTTTGTAATATTTTTTTTATAGTATCTGAAGTCAGAAAAGGCTGATCGCATGAGAAGAACATATATCCATCACATTTTCCTAGAGTTTTCAATCCTATTTTTATACTTTCGCTCTGTCCTTTTTCTGATTTTTTATTATCAATTATATATATTTTTTTTTCATCTTTTTCCGATTTTTTTATATAATCCTGACATTTCTTCCTTACTTTTTTATCAGAAATAACAATAACCAATTCATAAAAATTTTCATTAAGAACTTTTTCCAGTGTATTTTCTATAAATGTCATTCCCTTGTATTCCAGAAGAAGCTTGTTTGTTCCCATTCTCTCTGATTTTCCTGAAGCCATTATAATTGCACTTATTTTAGGAACGAAAGAATTTTTATTTTCTTCCTCCATAATACTGTTTTCTCCTATTTCGTAATATTCTCTGTTCTTCAAACTGGTTACACCTATTCTGATATCCCTGAAATTTATATTACTTTTGAGCATTTTAGCAAGATTTAATGCATTCTCTTTATCCTTATCCCTTTCAGCACAGTTTAATATAAGAATTTTTTCTCCTAATGAATACTGAAAAAGTCCATTTTTATGAATAATAACATTATACAGATGATTTAATGTTAAAGTTTCATTTTTTTGCCCTCCGGATATTCTAAGAAATTCTTCCATCCGATGAATATTTACATCGTTTATTTTATCTCCTATTATATTTATAGGCAGTATGCCTACAGATTTTGTAGTATTTTTAGCATATACAGGTTCTGTTTTATTCCAGCCTTTTAGAGATTTCATTTTGGAACCATCACCTTCTATTATCATGTAGTCACATTTTTCTGAAATATCTTCAAGTATTTTTGGAGAAAGGGATGTTATTTTTCCTATTTTGCTGTCGTATATTCCTAAAACATATACATTGTTGCTATTATTTAAATTTTTTTCCAGATTTAATAAGAAAGAAGTTATTTCCATTTCTGGAAAAACTTCTCCTTTTTTTTCTTCAGTTTCATTTTCAGTATTAGGAATTGTTATATCAATAAATTCATATTTTTTATTTACAGGCAAAATCTTAACTGTTGTAGTAAAAAAAATGTTTTTCTTCTTTCGTTTGAGTTCCTTACATAAATTCAGGCAGAAAGTTGTTTTTCCATTGGATCCCACTGCGGTAACTATATCTTTTTTTCGTAAATTCAGTAATTTTTCTAGAGTTTCCACTTTCTTTAAAAACATCTCTCCACCTTTTTCCTTTTCTATTTATTATTTAATATCTGACGTATTCATCGTTTTTATATCTTTTTATAAATTCACCATATCCTTCATCACCTACAAATTCATTTTCCCTTACTATTACCTTTCCTCTTACAATAGTCATTATAGGATATCCTTGTAATTCAATACCTTCATAGCTTGTATAATCTACATTTTCATGGAACAGATCCTTTGTAATAGTAACTTTTCTATCCTTGTCTATTATTACCAGATCTGCATCACTTCCTACAGCTATGCTTCCTTTCTTAGGATACATTCCACATATTTTTGCAGGATTTGTACTAGTTACTTCAACAAATTTGTTTATTGATATACGTCCCTTCATGACACCTTCCGAGAAGAGTACAGGCATTCTGGCTTCAACTCCTGGAGCACCATTAGGGCATTTTGCAAAATTATCCTTTCCCATAGGCACTTTTTCCTTTTCATAGGAAAATGGACAATGGTCAGTTGCTACTACCTGAATATCACCATTTTTTATACCTTGCCAAAGCTTTTCCTGATTTGCCTTGTTTCTTAGAGGTGGACTCATTACATATTTTAATCCTTCTGTTCCTGGTAATTTATAAAGCTCTTCATCTAAAACAAGATATTGAGTACATGTTTCCACAAATATGTTTTTTTGACCTCTTTCTCTTGCCATTTTAACATAGTCTAGTCCCATGTTGGAAGACAGGTGCACTATATAAATAGGGGCATCCCCTAGCAGATGTGCAATATTGATTATTCTATTTATTGCTTCTGCCTCACATTCTTCAGGTCTGCTTTTAGCATGGTATATAGGGGAAGTCATACCATTTTCAACATAATATTTTTTCAAAAATTCTATTGTATCATGGTTTTCAGGATGTACTGAAACTATGGCATTATTTTCCTTGGCTGTCTTCAATACCTTTATAGCTCCTTCATCATCTATTCTCTGACCATAAGTCATGTATATCTTGTAGCTTTCTATACCTTCCTCTATAAGTTCTTTCATATCTTTCAGTTTCTGTTCATCTGTATCATAGGCTATTACACCATGGAATGAATAGTCAATAACAGCTTTTCCTTCTGCCAGCCCATGATAATGTTCTATTCTGCTTCTAAGAGTGCTTCCTACTGCCCCTTGTCCTATGTGATCCACTATAGATGTTGTTCCTCCACATGCGGCAGCTATTGTTCCAGTTCTAAAATCATCATTAGACACGGCAATTCCCACATCAAGACTGAAATGAGTATGTACATCTATTCCTCCCGGTATTACGTAATTCCCTTTGGCATCTATTATTTCTTCCTTTTCTTCATTTTCAATGACTAGATTTTCTCCTATCTGAGATATAACACCATCTTTTATGTATATATCACCTTTATATACATCACTTGCTGTGGCTATTAAAGCATTCTTAATCAACATTGTAAATCATCCTCCTATTGAACTCATAATTCTTTCTTCTCTTTTTTCATTATGCTTTTTATAATCATTAAACTCATGTTTCCTGTTTTTTGTATAAATTTCCCTTTCAAGTATTTTTATAAGTTCTTCATCTGTAATATTTTCAGTCCTGAAAAGTTCCTTTAAATCAACATTACCTCTATAGTAAAGACATTGTTTCATTTTTCCATCAGATGTAACTCTTATCCTGTTACATTCATCACAGAAGCAGCTGCTTAATGGAGAAATAAATCCTATCCTTGTTGCTGTTCCTGAAATGTTATAGTACTGGGCAGGTCCAGTTCTCAATTCTTCATTAATTTTGTGACTTTCTATTATATTTTCCTCTACTTTTATATCGGAGTTTTTCTTAAGAAATTCTATAATCTCCTGACTTTTCATTCCTTTCAGATTTCTTGCACATCCTATAGGCATAAGTTCTATAAATCTTATATCAACATTATTTTCTATAGCAAAGTTCACTAAATCCAAAATTTCATGGTCATTTAATCCTTTTATGATTACGGTATTAAGCTTAATTTTTATTCCGTTATCACGGGCTTTTCTCAAGGATTCTGTTACTCTATACAAATCTCCTCCACGGGTAATTTTATTAAAATTTTCCCTATTTACAGAATCTATACTTATATTTAATGAAGTGACACCATATTTTATAAAATTATCTAAATATGTATCAAGAAGTATGCCATTAGTTGTAATTGCAATTTCTTCTATTTCGGGAATAGTATTAATTTTTCCTATCAATTCATCTATTCCTTTTCTTGTAAGAGGTTCTCCGCCTGTAATTCTTACTTTTCGTATCCCAAGTTTTGCAAGAATTTCTACTGTCCTGTAATATTCATCTATAGTTAAATTATTATTATCAGATTCATTTTTTAAATCTTCAGGCATGCAATAAATACACCTGAGATTACAGTTGTCTGTGATGGAAAGCCTCAAGTAGTTGATTTCTCTTCCAAATTGATCTTTCATTTTAATTTTTTCCTTCTATAAAAATTTTTTATTATATTTCACTTGTATATATAGATTTTACCCTTAAAACGTATAAAAATCAATAGCTTATATAATTTTATTTACAAATAATCTTCCAACCGCTTGTTTTAGTTGCATTTAACTTGACAATATATGAAAAAAAGGTATAATATATCATAGTAAACAAATGTATTTTTTCATTAACTTTATTAAAATAATTTTTTTTAGCAATATAAAATTCAAGGAGAGAAAATGGGTAAAATAGAAGCAATATGCATCTCTGAAAAGAAAGGTACTCCAAAAAAGGAAGTTCTTCATATTAATTTGATTGAAAACTTCGGACTGGAAAATGATGCTCATGGAGGAAACTGGCATAGACAGGTCAGTCTCCTTTGTTTTGAAAGCATAGAAAATTTTAAGGTAAAGGGAGCGCCTGTAAATTTTGGAAGTTTTGGGGAAAATCTTATAATAAGCGGACTGGATTTTACAAAAATTATTCCTGGTACTATATTGTCAGGCGATAATTTTGAACTTGAAATAACCCAGATAGGAAAAGACTGCCATAACCGGTGCCATATTTATTATGCCATGGGAGATTGTATAATGCCTAGGGAAGGTGTTTTTGCCACTGTGAAAAAAGGTGGAAAAATTGAAAAAGGATGTAATATATATATAAAAGAATAGGGCAAAACAGAAAGGATGTAAATGATAGAAGCGATTTTACTTTCACTGAAAGTAACTCTAATAGCTGTTTTTGTAACGTTTTTTATTGGAACAGCCCTTGCCTATATATTTCATAAAAAAAACTTTAAATTTAAGGATATTATAGAAACACTGATAGTTCTTCCTATGTCCCTTCCCCCTACTGTAATAGGATATATTCTTCTTGTATTAATAGGAAGAAGAGGACTGATTGGAAAATATTTTTATGAATGGTTTGGATGGAATATCGTGTTCAGCTGGAAAGCTGCCTGTCTTGTTGCAGTAGTTGTAACTATTCCACTCATGTATCAAAATGCTAAACTTGGTTTTGATAATGTTCAGAAAGAAATTAAGGAAGCTGCTAAAGTTGACGGAGCTGAATCTTTTCAGATATTCAGGTACATAATTTTTCCTATGGCTTCAAAGGGCATACTTGCAGGAATTCTTCTCTCATGTATACGTGCCATGGGAGAATTTGGTGCGACTTTAATTGTTGCCGGAAATATACCTGGACAGACACAGACAATACCTCTCCTTATATATTTTTCTATTGAAAGCGGAGAAATAAAAAAAGCAAATATACTTATAATTATTATAGTAATATTCAGCTTTATACTGGTAATGGTAATAAACAGACTGATAGAAAAGGAGGGGAAAAAGCAAGGTGGATAAGTTTACACATTTTGATGATGATGGAAAAGCAGTAATGGTGGATATTACTGAAAAAAATCTTACTGAAAGAACAGCTGTCGCTACAGGTGAAATTGTAATGAACAAGGAAACACTTGAAGCAGTAAAGAAGGGTAATATAAAAAAAGGAGATGTTCTAGGGGTGGCAAGAATAGCGGCTATAATGGCGGCTAAGCAGACACAGTCCCTTATTCCCATGTGCCATAACATTCTGCTTACAAATGCTAAAATAGAGTTTTCATTTGATGATGAGGGAAATAAGATTCTCATAAAATCTACTGTAAAAACTACAGGAAAAACTGGAGTTGAAATGGAAGCACTTACAATGGTTTCAATAGCTGGTCTTACTATTTATGATATGTGTAAAAGCATGGACAAGTTTATGGTTATAGGAGAAATCAGACTGGTAGAGAAACATGGTGGAAAAAGTGGAGATTGGGTTAAAGATGAGAAATAAATATAATGAATATTTTACTTGATTTATGTCTATAAGCAAAAGAATATAATTACATAAGTTTATAAATTGGAAAAACTTAAAAAAATAGGTAATAGGAGGAAAAATGAAAAAAATTATTATTTCATTGATATTATTACTTTTTATTTTTAGTTGTGGTGGACAGAAGGAGACTGTAAAAAAAGAGCCTGTGACGCTTACGATAAGTGCCGCTGCAAGTTTAAAAAAATCATTGGATACAATTGTGGAAAATTACAAGAAAGAACATCCGGATATAACTATAAATGTAAATTATGGTGGTTCAGGAGCTCTGGAAAAACAGATTGTAGGTGGGGCTGCAGCTGATATTTTTATTTCAGCCGCTAAAAAAAACATGGACAATCTGGAAAAGGAAAATCTTGTAATTAAAGAAACAAGAAAAGATCTGTTAAAAAATACGTTAGTTCTTATAGCACCTAATACTCAGAAAGATACGTTAAAATCTTCGAAGGAATTAAAGAATGTAGGTAAGATAGCTTTAGGTGAAGAAAAAACTGTTCCTGCAGGGAAATATGGAAAACAGACAATGGAAAAATTGAACTTATGGAATGATATTCAAAATAAGGTAGTTTATCAGAAAGATGTAACAGCTGTTCTAAATATAGTGGAACTTGGGGAAGTGGATGCCGGAATAGTTTATCTTACAGATGCTAAAAAGCTTAAAAATGGATTTATTGTTGAAGAATTTTCTCAGGATTTACATGATCCTATAGTTTATCCTGCAGCTATTATCTCTTCTACAAAAAACAAGGATCAGGCTGAACAGTTCCTTAAATATCTGGAAGATCCTGCATCAAAAAAAATATTTGAAGATGCCGGATTCAAATTTTAAATAACAGAATTAAATAACATATTTACATTATGTAAACTGATTTGAATAAAAGAATATTTTTAAAAGGCAGGAAATAAAATGACATATCGAGATATTGTGCTTATAAGAAGTGGAGGGGATATTTCTTCCGGAATAATTGAAAGACTTCATAAATGTGGCTTTAAAGTTGTAGTTCTTGAAACTGGTAATCCGAGCTCAATAAGAAGGGAAGTTTCTTTTGGCGAAGCAGTTTATAGAAAAAAAATGACTATTAATGGACTTACTTCTGTTTTGGCAGATAGTATTGAAGAAATGGAAAAAATTCTCGAAAATGATGAAATTCCTGTACTCATTGATGGAGAAGGGCGATACATCAGTATACTAAAGCCTTTTATCCTTATTGATGCTATTCTTGCAAAAAAAAATCTTGGAACACATATAAATATGGCTCCGATTACAATCGGCATAGGTCCTGGATTTTTTGCGGGAAAAGATGTTCATGCAGTTATTGAAACTAAGAGAGGACATCATCTCGGAGAAGTAATATACAATGGCGAAGCTAGTAAAAACTCTGGAATACCTGGAAATATAGGAGGTTTTACTAAAGAGAGAGTAATACATAGCGAATGGGAAGGAAACATAAGGAATATAAGTAAAATCGGAGATACAGTAAGGAAAGGTGAAACAATCGCCTTAATTAATGAAAATAAAGTTCTGGCTACTATAGATGGTATCCTTAGAGGAATAATAAGAGATGGATATTTTGTTACAAAAGGATTTAAAATAGCTGACATTGATCCGAGGATGGATGAATATGAAAACTGTTTCACAATTTCTGATAAGGCCAGAAGTGTAGGTGGCGGTGCTCTTGAAGCTATACTCACATTAAAAAATCAAATACCGGGAGGCATTACATGGATGAAATAATATTAAAAAAAATTATAGAATCTTTAAACAGGGAAGAAAAAGTTGCATTAGTTACTATTACAGAGATTAAAGGATCTACTCCCCGGGATGAAGGTTCTCTAATGCTAGTCTGGGAAGATGGTAAATCATTTGGATCTATTGGTGGAGGTAAAATAGAATATACTGTGATACAGGAATCTATTGAAGCCCTTAAAGGTAATAAAAATAGGAATTTCAATCACAGTTTGACTCCACAGGGCGACTTAAAGATGGAGTGCGGAGGAGAAGCAAGTGGATTTATAAGAGTATTTGTTCCAGAAAAAAAACTTATTATTGCTGGCGGAGGTCATGTAGGTGAAAAAGTTCTGGAACTGGCAACCTTTCTTGGATTTAAATGTACTATTATAGATGATCGTGAAGAATACGTCGCAAAAGAAAGTCTTCAGAAAGCTTCTGATATAATAATTACTCCATACACTGAAGCCTTTCAGAAGATTACAGTCACTAAAGATACCTATATTGTCATAGCAACAAAAGGACATGCCGGGGATCTTGATTTTGTAAAAGAAGCTCTTAAAACGGAAGCAAAATATATCGGACTTATAGGAAGTAAGGTGAAACATGTTTTCATCAGGAATTCTCTTATTCAGGATGGATTTTCTGAAGAAGAGATTAATAGAATATACGGTCCTGTAGGATTAAATATATCCAACCAGCTTCCTGAAGAAATTGCCGTAAGTATAATGAGCGAAATACTTCTTATAAAGAATAATGGTACATTGGAACATAGAAAAGATATTTAGATAAAATATGAAATTTTCTAAATATAAATATATTTACTTATTTTTATTAATCAAGTTTATAATTATTTTAATATATAAAGAATTATAATAAAAAATATAAAGAATGGAGAGAAATATGTTTAAAATTGTGGAAAAGAAAATACTGGCTCCAGCTATATACATGATGAGAATTCATGCACCAAGAGTAGCTGAATCTTCAAATCCTGGACAATTTGTCATCGTAATGGCTGATAAGACAGGAGAGAGAATACCTTTAACAATAGCTGATTATGACAAGGAGCAAGGAACAGTAACAGTAGTAATTCAGGCAATAGGAACTT
Source organism: uncultured Leptotrichia sp. (assembly GCA_937925095.1). Lineage (GTDB taxonomy): Bacteria > Fusobacteriota > Fusobacteriia > Fusobacteriales > Leptotrichiaceae > Leptotrichia_A. The sequence goes on along the minus strand of CALEXX010000025.1, from coordinate 15,959 downwards.
CTACAAAAGAAATGTGTGAATTTGAAGAAGGAGATGAGTTTCTAGATTTTGTAGGACCTTTGGGAAAACCTTCAGAATTAATATATGAAACAGATGATGAACTCAAAAGGAAAAAGATATTATTTATAGCTGGAGGGCTGGGAGCAGCTCCTGTATATCCACAGGTAAAATATCTTCATTCAAGAGGAATAGATGTAGATGTCATAATGGGAGCCAGAACAAAAGAAGCTGTAATATATGAAGAAGACATGAAAAAAATTGCAAAAAATGTATATATTGTAACAGATGATGGAAGTTATGGAAGAAAAGGACTTGTGACAGATGAAATTGAACGGCTTATGGGAGAAGGAAAAGAATATGATTTAGCAGTAGCGATAGGTCCTATGATAATGATGAAATTTGCTTCACTGCAAACTCAGAAACACAACATAAAAACAGTGGTGAGCTTAAATCCTATAATGGTAGATGGAACAGGTATGTGCGGTGCCTGTAGACTGACTGTTAATGGAAATGTAAAATTTGCCTGTGTAGACGGTCCTGAATTTTATGCTGAAGAAATAAATTTTGATGAAGCTTTAAAAAGACAAGAAATGTACAAGACAACAGAAAAAAAAGGAAAAGAAATCAGCACATCGGATAATCCTCATGGTGCATGTAAAATAGATGAAGAGAAATTAGAAATGCTGGAATCTGAACCTAGTTATTATTGTAACGGAGGAACAGATGACCATGAGAATGAAAAGAAACAAGATGCTCCTTCATTTAACAAGAAAAAAAAGGTAGAAGATATTGTCCAGCCTGCTGAAGAAAGAATAAATAATTTTGAAGAAGTAAGTAAAGGATATACTGCTGAAATGGCCATGCTTGAAGCTACAAGATGTCTGAACTGTAAAAAGCCACTTTGTGTGCCAAGCTGTCCTGTAAATGTTCATATACCTCAATTTATAACAGAAGTGAAATCTGGTAATTTTGAAAAGGCTGCAGAAATAATAAAAGAAACAAATGCACTTCCTGCTGTATGTGGAAGAGTCTGTCCTCAGGAAAGCCAATGTGAAGGAAGCTGTATAGTAGGATTTAAAAATGAACCTGTTGCCATAGGAAGGCTTGAAAGATTTGTTGCTGATTATGTGAGAAAGAAAGGGATAAAGATACCTGTACATATAGAGAAAAATCATAAAAAAGTAGCTATAGTAGGAAGTGGTCCTTCAGGGATAGCATGTGCAGGTGATTTGGCTAAAAAAGGGTACGATGTTACAATATTTGAAGCATTGCATGAGGCAGGAGGAGTTCTTGTTTATGGAATTCCTGAATTCAGATTGCCAAAAAAGGAAGTAGTAGAACCTGAAATTCAGGAGATAAAAGACTTAGGAGTAAAAATAGAAACAGATGTAGTAATAGGTAAGACTATTATGATTGATGATTTATTAGATAAAGAAAATTACGAAGCTGTATATATTGCATCAGGTGCAGGACTTCCTAACTTTATGCATATAAAAGGGGAAAATTCCAATGGAGTATTTTCAGCCAATGAATTATTGACAAGAAGTAACCTTATGAAAGCTTTTGATGAAAATTATAAGACTCCAGTAAAACTTGGTAAGAGAGTCGTAGTAGTAGGAGCAGGAAATGTGGCAATGGATGCTGCAAGAACAGCAAGAAGACTAGGATCAGAAGTATATGTAGTATATAGAAGATCTGAAGAAGAAGCACCTGCGAGACTGGAAGAATTGGAACATGCAAAGGAAGAAGGAATTAATTTCATGTTTCTTACAAATCCAATTGAAATTATTCCTGATGAAAATGGCTGGGTAAAGGCAATGAAATGTATAAAGATGGAATTAGGGGAGCCTGATTCAAGTGGAAGAAGAAGACCTGTCCCTATAGAAGGATCAGAATTTGACCTTGAAGTTGAAACGGTAATAATGTCTATAGGAACTTCACCTAATCCGCTAATATCACAAACTACGTCAGGACTTGAAATTAATAAGTGGAAATGTATAGTTGCTGATGAAGAAACAGGTCAGACAACAAGAGACAGGGTATTTGCAGGTGGAGATGCAGTAACAGGAGCAGCTACGGTTATACTGGCCATGGGAGCTGGAAAGAAAGCGGCAAAGGCTATTGATGAGATGATAAAATCGAAAAATTAATAATCAGTGATATAGTTGCAGTAATTAAGGATTTAATTACAGGATAAGTACATAGATACTTTGCTTAAAAAAGACTGTAAAATGCGATTATGACAAATTCTTATTTTTAAGAAAAAAAAAATTTAATAAGTAGAAATGGGAGCATGAGGTTAATGAAAAAACTTCATGCTCTTTCTTATAACGAATAGTATCAAATACATGATATTGTTTCTGAAAATCATGCGTAACAGGAAGAGGATGATACAATAATCAGATTTTCTTATGATTTTATTTTTTTTTCAACAGTTTCTTATAACTGAAATCAATTGAAAAAGCACCTAAAGGAGCAGTTATAAGTATGGAAAGTACTGCAACTGTAAGAATAATATTTCCTGAAGAAAGTCCCATTGATAAAGGTATGGAGCCGATAGCCGCCTGAACAGTGGCTTTTGGGCAATAGGCAATCATACAGAATAACCGTTCTTTATATGAAAGGGATGTTCCAAGAAGGCATAAAAACACCCCAACCATACGGAAAACCATAACAGTCATAATCAGTAGAATAGCAGGAATGCTTGCTCCCAATGCATATTTTATATTTACAGTGGCACCTACAAGTACAAAAAGCATAACTTCTGCAGCAATCCACAATTTTGAATATTTCGCAGAAAGTCTTTTAGCGAGCAGGCTATTTTTTTTCTGAATCCCTGTTCCCATGCTCATTATGGCAAGAAGTCCTGAAAAACCGATTATACCAGTCAGTGAATGTTCAAAAGTCACAAGCAGGAAAGAAATATTTAAAATGATAATTACCTTCAGACTATCTCTTACATGAACTTTTTTAAAGAAATAAATCAGTAAAATAGCACATAAGAAACCTGCGGATATTCCAAAAAATATGGAAGTAGGAATTTTTATAAGGTTAAGTGCAGAAAATGTACCATTTGAAGCAAGTCCAATGAAAGAAGTAAATAAAACTATAACAAACACATCATCAACAGAAGCTCCAGCCATAATCAGCTGTGGAATTCCTTCCTCTGTCCCATATCCTTCTTCCATGAGTTTTAACATTTTAGGAACAACTACGGCAGGAGAAACAGCGGCGATAACAGTTCCAAGTATTGCAGAATCCAGAAGGCCAAGTCCTAAAAATTTTGGTGCAAAAATTATCATTCCCAGAATTTCAAAGGTTGCAGGCACAAAACACATTAAGACAGCAGGTCTTCCAACTTTTTTCAAATCATTTATATCGAGATTCAAACCAGCTCTTGTCAATATTATAATTAAAGCTATCTGACGTAAATCAGTTGATATTGATAAAATTTTTGGATCAAGAAGATTTAGGAGATAAGGTCCTAAAATTATTCCTGTGAGCAGCATTCCAAGTAGCTGTGGTAATTTCAGACGGTTAAATATACTACCAAGTACAATACCTAAAAGAAAAATAAGTGTAAGACTAAATAACATAAAAGTCTCCTTTCACATAATGTAAGATAAAATTATCCTCTTTTTTAGTTTAACATATGAAAGACTGTTTTACAAGAATAATTTTTATAAAAAACTGGAAATGTGATATAATATGAGAAATTAAAAAATTGCAGCAGAAAAAAGAAAAGTGGTATGAAATGCTTATAAAACTTGAAATAGATACAGAAAATATTAAAAGAAATTTGGAAAAAATAAAAGAAATAAATCAAAATGTAATTTGTGTATTAAAGGATGATGCATACGGACTGGAAATAGAAAGTATATTGCCGGTACTGATAAATGAAGGATGCTCGTATTTTGCAACAGCATATATTGGAGAAGCCTTGAAAATTAAGAATATAGTTAAAAGGGATTTTCCTGACAAGGTGGGAAAAATTTCTGTCATAGTATTAAATTATATTGAAGAAAATGAACTGAAAAAAGCTGTAAAAAATGGAATTGAAATTACAATTTTTAATTTTGAACAGCTTGAAAAATATGTACGTGTTCTAAAAAATGAAGAAAGAATAAAAGTACATATGAAGTTTAATACAGGAATGAACAGACTTGGATTTGATGAAAAAGAGACAGAAAAACTGATAGAAAAAATAAAAGTTATTCCAAATATTGATATAATGTCAATATATTCCCATATTTCTGATGTTGGAAATGAAAAAGAGACAGAAAAGCAAATAGCCAGATATGAGAGGATAGTCTCGATTTTTGATAAAAATAAAGTAAAATACGGAGTTAAACACATTCAGGCCAGTCCTTTACTCTTTAAATACAGGGAAAAATATAACTATGATTTTGCAAGAATAGGAATGGCAATATATGGAATGGAACCTTTAAGTGAAAAAACTGGATTATATCCTGTAGTGAAGCTGTTATTGTAGGAAAACAGGGAAATGAAGAAATTACTCTGTTACAAATGGCAGAATGGGCTGGAACAATACAGGATGATATACTTACAAAATGGAATAAAGGAATAAAAAGAATATTAGTTTAATGTTTATAAGAAAGTTTAAAAATATTTTTCACATAGGATATAACAAAAAATAATGTTATTTCAAATAAAAAAAATCATAAAAATTTTAAGAGAAAGTGATATAATATTATAAATTGAAAAATAAAAAAATAGGAGAAAATAATAATGGATAAAGTTGTATTAATAATGGCAGGTGGAAGTGGAACAAGATTCTGGCCTTTGTCAACAAATGAAAGACCAAAGCAGTTTCTGGATCTTGTTTCTGAAAAAACGATGATTAGGGAAACAGTAGACAGAGTTGTGAAATTAGTTCCTGCTGAAAAAATATTTATTTCAACGAATATAGCGTATCTTGATATTATAAAAAAGGAATTACCTGAGATACCTGAAAAAAATATAATTTTTGAGCCAATGGCAAGGGATACTGCCGCGTGTATAGGTTATGCCGCATTAATAATACAGAAAATATATAAAGACAGTATTATGGCAGTGTTACCGTCGGATCATCTTATAAAAAAGGAAAAAGAATTTATTGAAAGCCTTAACTTTGCTTTTGAAGAAGCTGAAAAGGACGTTATTGTCACATTGGGAATTAAGCCTTCTTATCCGGAAACAGGATATGGTTATATTGAATATTTTAAAAATAAAAAATTAAAAAAATCAGAAGAAGATAACGAAGAATGTAAAATCTACAAAGTAAAGAGTTTTAGGGAAAAACCTAACAGAGAAATTGCAGAAAAGTATATAGAACAGGGAAATTATTTATGGAATAGTGGAATGTTCGTATGGAAAACAGAATTTATACTGAATGAAATAAAAAAATATATGGATTCTCATAAAGAAGTTCTTGAAAAAATAGAAAAATTGCTGGAAAATAAAGACTTAAATGAATTTTATGGAAAAGAATTGAGTGACTATGTCAGCGGAGAATTTGAAACATTTGAGAAAATATCTATAGATTTTGGAGTAATGGAACATACAAAGTCAGTTCTTGTAATACCTGTTGATATAAGCTGGAATGATGTGGGAAGTTTCAAATCCCTTGATGAAATATTTCCAAAAGACGAAAAAGGGAATGTTGTAAGAGCAGAAAAATATTCAGAAATTGATTCAGAAGGAAATATAATAATAAACAAGGAAAAGGGGAAAATAATAGCAACAATAGGAATAGAAGATATTGTTATTGTAAATACGGAAGATGCATTGCTTGTATGTCATAAGGATAAAAGTCAGGAAATAAAAAAGATACTTAATAAAATTGAAAAAGAAAATAAATAAAGAAAAGGAAAGGAAAGAGACAATGGATATAAACTGTATTCAGGAAGCCAAAAAAGTTTTTGACATTGAAATAAGTGAACTTGAGAAGGTGAAAAATAAGCTAGATGACAGATTTGAGAAAACAGTAAATCTTATTTATGGTTTGAAAAATAACAAAGTTGTAGTTACTGGAATTGGGAAATCAGGACATATAGGAAGAAAAATCGCCGCAACCCTGGCTTCAACTGGAACAAGTGCCATATTTGTAAATGCCGCCGAAGCATTACATGGAGATTTGGGAATGATAAGTAACGGAGATGTGGTTATTGCAATTTCCAATAGTGGAAATTCTGATGAAATATTAAGTATTCTAACTCCTATAAAAAAAATAGGTGGGAAAATAGTAGCACTTACAGGAAATGAAAAATCTACGCTTGCAAAATATGCAGAAATAGTAATAAATATTGGAATTGAAAAGGAAGCATGTCCACTTGGAACAGCACCGATGAGTTCAACAACTGCAACTCTTGTAATGGGGGATGCTATTGCAGTGGCACTTATGAAAATGAGAAACTTTACTGAAAATGACTTTGCTAAATATCATCCAGGTGGAAGCCTTGGAAAGAGACTTCTTCTTACGGTTTCTGATTTAATGCATACGGGGGATGAACTGCCTGTTGTGGGAGAAAATGAGGAAATTGAAAATGTTCTGCTTCTTCTTACAAAGAAAAAAATGGGAGCAGTATGTATTTCAGAAGATGGAAGGGCAAATAGTAAGTTAAAGGGAATTATTACTGAAGGAGATATAAGACGTGCATTGCAGCATAAAGAAAAATTCTTCACATATAAAGCCAAAGATATAATGATTTCTTCTCCAATTTCTATTAACAGGGATTCAATGGCTCTTGAAGCGTTGCATCTTATGGAAAATAGAAAAAGTCAGATAAATGTTCTGCCTGTTGTAGAAGGTGGAAATGTAGTTGGAATAATAAGAATTCATGACCTGATAGGCTTAAAATAGAGGAAAGGGAAATAATATTCAATGGATAATAAAAATTTATTAAAAGGAACAATGGTTTATTCCCTGATGAATTTAGTCACAAAAATGGGATCATTTATATTTCTTCCAATAATAACAAGACTTCTTACCCAGGAGGAATTTGGTATTGTTGGGACATTGGGACCTATCACTTCACTGTTTACAGTTATTCTGGGGCTTGGTCTTTATAATGCACAGATGAAGAAATATGTGGATCTGAAGGACAATGAAGATGAATTTGGAAGTTATATGTTTTCATCAACTATGATTATAGTTGTATTTAACGTGCTGACATATATGTTTTTATTTACACCTTTGGCTCAAAAAATGTTTTCATATATTGTTGATTTAAGTAAAGTAAGTTACTATCCGCTAATAATTGTAAGTGTACTGATTGCAACAACAAATGCTTTTAACAACCTTGCCACAACTCTGTTCAGAATGAAGAGAATGTATATGAAGGTGGCAATTGGAAGTGTAGTCAGCCTTTTTACAACTTATATTCTGGCAATTTACTTTATAAAATACTTGAAATGGGGAGTTTTTGGAAACCAGTTTGCAAACTTGATTGCACTGCTGATAGTATTTTTATATTATTTTAAGGACTATTTTGGAAAATTCAAGTTTAAGATGAATCTTAATTATGTGAAATATTCCCTGCGTAATGGACTTCCATTAATTTTTATAGAACTTACGGATCAGGTTGTAAATTTAAGTGACAGACTTGTATTGGCTAAGTTTGTGTCTCTTGCAACAGTTGGGGGATATACGCTGGCATTTACAGGGGGAAGAGTTCTTTCAGTTGTTACAGGTTCATTTGTAAACAGCTGGACTCCTGAGTTTTATGAAGCAATGAAGACAGATAGGACAAACCCAAAAATAACGAAAAGTGTGGAAAATTTTATAGCAATTATTTCTTTTGCCTGTGTTATAGCACAGCTGTTTGCTCCTGAAGGAATAAAACTCATATTCCCTGCAAGTTATCATCAGGCAATAAATTATATGGCGTTAATTCTTGCGGGAATTGTAGTTCAGGCTCTATTCTGTCTGGATTATTTCTTCCACTTTCATGAAGACAGTATATATATTTTCTACTTTACAATGTTTGCAATGATATTCAATCTTGCAGGAAACATTATCTTCATACCTAGATATCCTGAGATTGGACCAATTATAGCGGCATGGACAACATTACTTGCATTTTTATTCAGAGCAATAATGGAAATGATGATAATAAGAAAAAAATATAAAATATCCTTTAATTATAAGAAACTTTTCTTATATTTGGTAATAATTGTAAATCCTGTAATATTCTATCTTTCAAATTCAAATATTTCATGGATGAAGTTTGGGCTGAAAATAGTTTATCTGGCAATAGTTACAAAATTACTTGTAAATAGAGATGTATATAATAAAATAATGAATCTGGTAAATGGAATAAAAAGAAAGATTATAAAATAGTTAGTCGTGAGTGACTGCCGAAGGGATGAAAAAAATGAAATTTACTATATTTACTCCTACTTTTAATAGAAAAGAACTGCTTGGAAAACTCTATACTTCACTTCAAAATCAGACATACAGGGATTTTGAATGGCTTATAATTGATGACGGTTCTACTGATGGGACAGAAGAGAGGGTAAAAGAATTTATAAATGAAAAAAAGCTGAATATAAGATATTTTCATACAGAAAATGGTGGAAAGCAGAGGGCATATAACTTTGGAGTTGAGAAAGCAGAAGGAGAGCTTTTTATATGTCTTGATTCTGATGATGAATATGTGGAAACTGGTCTTGAGACGATTTTAAAATACTGGGAAAAATATGAAAAAAATGATGAAATTGCGGGGATGGGGTATTTATCAATATATCCTGACGGAAAAGTCATTGGAAGGGAATTTCCCCAAAAGGAAATGATTTCAACACAGTTTGATATTTATAATAAACATGGAGTTAAAGGTGATAAAGGACTTATGTTCCGTACAGAGATACTTAAAAAATATCCATTTCCAGTTTTTGAAGGGGAAAAGTTTACAACTGAAGCAGTTGTCTATAATAGAATCTGTCAAAAATATAAAATGCTCTATGTAAACGAAAAAATTGAAATAAAGGAGTATCAGGAAGACGGACTGACAGCAAAGTATAATAATTTACTGCTTAGAAATCCTAAAGGCCAGGCTCTTTACCATAATGAAATTAACTTGCAGAAACTGACTTTTAAACAGAAAATTTTAAATAATGCTGTTTATTACAAATTCTGCAAAGTCGCAGGATATGGATTTTCAAAAATCTATAAAGAATGTTACAATAAAATGGGATTAATAATTTCACTTCCTGTAGGAATGTATATGTATTGGAAGGGGAAAAAAGATTTATAACAGAAAAATAAGGAAATGGGATTTAAATTATGAAGAAAGATAAAATATTATTTACAATTTTACATGTATTCGTAATATTTTTCGTACTATTTTTAAAAAATATAGTTGTCTTTCCAAATGATACAACGGAAATGAAGTTTTTGGAAATTCTTCTAATGGGAGTGTATATTTACACTTTTGTCACAGGAAAGATTTACTTGGACTGGCTGAATTCCTACATGGTATTCCTCTATACGCTGTTTCTCTTTAATTTTACGAGGATATTTCTGGATATTGTAGGATATAAGGAATTTGGATGGGCTACAAAATTTGCAAACTATTATTTTTTCAATGATGTACGGATGGAAATAATAAATGTATTTATAATCGTACTGCTCTTTACTCATTTGGGATTTTTTATAGGTATTCTAAATGAAAAGGAAAATGAGCTGAAAAGCCGTATAACTCTTAAAAATAAGAAGATATATACTGATTTTGGAATGTTTCTGTTTATAGTTGCATTACCTGCACTTGCTTATAAGATGTTTATTCAGCTGAAGGTCATACTGCAGGCAGGATATGAAGCGTATTATACAGGTATATTGAAAGGAGTGGACTATCCATTCTTTACAAAAGGTTCAGGGACAATAATGACAATAGGATTTTTGATATTTTTAATATCAATTCCTTCAAAAAGGAAGTTTCTTACTATTTCTTCACTGTATCTTATGGTAAAACTGCTGGATTCCTTTAAAGGTGCGAGGGCAATATTCCTGACACAGCTTTTATTTATAATGTGGTATTACGCAAAGGTTTACGGAATAAAAATCAAAGCTAAAACAATGGCAAAACTGGTAGGATTTACAGTGCTGTTTTCACAGATACTTGTTTCAATAAGAAGTAAGAAGGTATTTTCTTTAGATTTGATAAATTCTGTATATAATTTTCTATTTTCGCAGGGAGTAAGCTACCTTGTACTGGGGTATACGATAGATCTGAAAAGTAAAATTGTAGGAGCAGGTTCGTATCCCTATATATTACAGGGAATATTCGGATTTAAGCCTCAGTCTGCAGAAGCACTGAATACGACAAATTCTTTGGCAGATAAGCTGACATATGCCTTAAATCCCCTTGCATATATGAAAGGGGAAGGAATTGGTTCAAATTATATAGCTGAAATGTACGATCTTGGGTATGTGTGGATTATCGTTATTTCCATACTGCTGGGGTATATGATAATAAAATATGAAAAATACGTTGTAAGAAATAGATTTTTACTGCTTACAAGCTATTACTTCATTCCTAATCTGTTCTACATTCCAAGAGGTTCATTTTTTGGAGAAGGGCTGATAAAGAATATGGCTATGCTTGCAGGTGTATACATACTTATATTTGGATTTGACTATATGTACAGGAAAATTGAAGAAAATGAGGAGTTTAAAATTAATGAAAAATATAGAAATAATAGAAGGAATAAATAATAAAAATAAAAATTATATAGTTAAATGGACAAATGAAAAGGGAAAAAATTTTCTTGAGCAATGGGCTGGAGCAAACCTTGCTTTTCCTCTTACAGATAGTCAAATTGATGATTTGAATAATATCTGTTCGATTTTTTGTGAAAATGAGTTTGTCGGGATTATTCAGAAAATACGTATAGAGCTTGATAATATTCATATTGGACGGTTTATGATTAATCCTGAGCTTGCAGGAAAAGGTCTTGGAAAAAGGGCTTTGATGGAATTTATAAATTTGATTTTTCAAGATGAAAATATAAATTCAATTACATTAAATGTTTTTGATTATAATGCAGGAGCTAAAAAATTATATGAGAAAATTGGATTTAAAGTTGTAAATATTGTTGAAAATCCAAGGAAAAAGTACACGATGATTATGAAAAAAAGTGAAAACCGGGAGAAAAAATGATAGAAAAAAAATTGTACTATGTCTGGATAGGGAATGCCAAAAAGCCTGATATATTTTATAAATGTCTGAAATCATGGCAGGAAAAACTTCCAGATTTTGAAATAATTGAAATAAATGAAAAGAATTTTGATATAGAAGGTCATCTGAAAAAAAATAGATTTTTCAGGGAATGTTATGAGAGAAAACTCTGGGCATATATGTCTGACTATATAAGGGTACATTATATGTATGAAAATTCAGGAATATATGTAGACACTGATATGGAAATTATAAAAGATATATCACCATTAATAGAAAATGAAAAAATGAAATTTTTTATAGGATATGAGGATGAAAAACATATAAGTGTTGGAATTTTTGGAACAGACAGACATAATGAAATACTGAAAAATATGATAGAGTTTTATGAAGGGGAAATATGGGAAAAACCTTTATGGACAATTCCGAAGATATTTACTTATATATTTGAAAAAAAATATGGATTGACTGATAAAAGGGAAAATACATTAAAGGAAGGAGAAATAACAATATATCCTAAAGAATATTTTTATCCTTACGGTTTTAGAGAGAAGTATTCACCAGATTGTATAAAGGAAAATACATATGGAATCCATTGGTGGAATGACAGCTGGTCGAGTCTTAAGGCGAGGCTTTTTCTCGAGAGTAAGCATCTAACGGGAATTCCAAAATTAATAAAGAAAATGAGAATTATAGCCAGATACTATCTTGTTGAAAAAAGGTAAAGATATGAAAGGAAGTAAAAAGAAAATGAAAGTTTTAAAAAAAATACTGAAAATATTGTTATTTATGAGTGTAATGCTAGTAGCTGAAGGAAAAGAATTAAGGATAATGACGTATAATATTTATGGAGCAAGACTGGCTAACGGAATAAAGCTTGGGGAAAGTATAAAAAAGTATAAGCCTGACTTTGTTTCATTGCAGGAAGTTGACAAAAATACAAAAAGAAGTAATTTTAGGGATGTAACTTTTGATATAGCGGTTGAACTTGGGTATAACTATTATTATTTTCAGAAATCAAGGGATTTTGATTCGGGGGAATTTGGGATTTCCTTTATTTCAAAATATCCGGTAGAAAAAATATATGCCTATGAATTACCTTCAATCGGGGCTGAGAAACGTCAAGTTGTAATAGCAGAACTTGAAAAAGAGGAATTTGGAAAGAAAGTAATGATAATTAATACCCACATGGATTATAAAAAAGAAATAAAAAAGGAAGAGCTTGAATCCCTTTCACTGTTAAATGGATTATTTGAAAGTGATGTAAAGTTTTTAAGCGGAGATTTGAACTTGCTTCCAAATACGGAATATTATCAGACACTTACAAAGGAATGGAAGGATAGTTACTTTGAAGGAAAAGATAAAGAAATGAGAAGTATTGAAGATCCTAGAATAGACTATATATTTGGAGATTATTCCAATAACTGGAAGGTGAAAAAAAGTTTTTTCATAAAGGATGATACACAAGATTGGACTAAATTAAGCGATCACTTTCCATATATGAGCATAATTGATATAAAATAAAAATATACTGCACCTTCAATCTTGTGTCCAAGATTTTGGGTGCAGTACATTTTTTTAGATATTTTTATTCCAGAACAATGTTTTCAAGTAATGGTGATTCCATAATGTCAAAAGGCATTACCCAGCCACCCCCATCAGAATCAAGGTCAACATTACGTCCTGTATTCTTTCCTGCATTTTTAAAAACAAGATATACAAACTGAGAGCAGTACAGCCTTTTATCAAAATTCTTATCAAATGTTAGGCCATATGGTTTTGTAACAGTTTTATCAATTTCGTTAAATAGGGCACTTCTAAATTTATCATCTATATTTTTCAGTCTAAAGATTGCTATCTTTCTTTTTAGTTTTGACCATGCATAAATTGGGCTTTCACTATATCCTGCCGAATACGAAGGAAACTCTACAATTTTTTTCTCTTCATTCAGTATTGCACTGTGCCCCCACATAGAACGGATAGTAGGTTCCTTTGAAAGAATTAAAATATCTCCAGGTTGCAGCTGATCAACTTTTGAAATAACTTCTTCAGGCTGATACCATTTATATTTTGGATTTATTGACTGGCACGAAATAACTAAAAAAATAAGTAAAATGGCAATCAATAGCTGTCTTATGAAAGTTTTATTATTTTTTATTGTTTTAATATCTGAAATCATCACTATCATATCCTTTCACATTTATTATATATTATATAAGAAAGCTGAAAAATAGTCCAGTTTTTATTCATATTTAATAAATTGCATGCAAATAATTTGTTTATCAAATTAATTTTTTTTATAGGAACTTATAAAAAATAATACTTTTTATAATAAAAAATATGATATAATTATCTGCAATTATTTTAAGAAATATTATAATTTATAAAAAATAAGAAGAAAAGGAATGAAAATGAAAATACTGAAGGAAAATTTTTTAAAGTTAAGAGAAAAAATGATGCAAAAATTTGAGGAAGATTTTGCAAGGCATAGGGAACTTGGAGAAAAGGAAGTACCTATAAAAACAATAGGACCTATAAACGGAGTTTACTATGAAAGGGGAGAAAGAAGTTATTTTATCCGTCCTAGAATAAGGGCAGGACTTATAACATTGCAGCAGCTGAGGGCTGTGTCAGATTTATCTTTAAAACATGGTGACGGAGAAATAAAACTTACAACAAGGCATGGAATCCAGCTGAGGGGAATTAAGGCAGAGAATGTTCTCCCATTAATAGAAGATTTGTTTAACGTAGGATTAAAGACTCAGGCTGTAGGTGGAAAAAGTATAAGAGGAATGATTATTTCATCGTATAGTGGTTTTGAAAAGGAAGAGTTTGATGTGACTCCTTATGCAGTCCATTCAATAAATTACCTGTTTCAGAATGAAGATACATATACACTTCCTGGAAAACTGAAATTTTCAGCTTCAAACAGCAGTGAGGATACTGCAGGGGCGAAATATTCTGATATGGGATTTATTGCAAAAAAAATAAATGGAGAAGACTATTTTGAAGTATATTTTGATTTTGGTCTGAACCTGTCAAATAAGAATCCTTATAAATATTCGAAGGATATAAAGGCTGAAGAAATGCTTTATTGTATGAGGGCAATGGTAATGATGTTCAAGGATAACATGGAAGTTACAAATCCAAGGGCAAGAGTAAGAACAATGAACAGAAAAATAGGAATAGAGGCATTTGAAGAAAAATTTGAAGGATATGTTGAGAAGGCAAAAAAGGAAATAGACTCTGTAATTGATATAAAGGAACTTTACAAAGATGTGAAAAATCAGGAAGAAGCATTTGAATGGAGCAAGGAAGTAGACTTTGTTTCTGAAGGAATAGATGAGGAACTTCTTATAAATGTGAGGGAAAGTTACATACAGAAGGGAATTTATGCTGTAAAATTGAAATTTGCAGGTGGAGTTATAAGAAGAAAACAACTGGAAGGAATTCTTGACTATTTAGAAAGCTTAAATCATGAAATAAAAATAAAACTTACAAATAATCAGGAAATTATAGTTTTCAATTTAAATGGTGAAGAAACTTTACATATTTTGAAAAATTTCGAAGAAAGACTTATAAGAAGTCCTTTTGAAGATACAATTACGTGTACTGGTGTGCCAAGATGCAGATTGGCAATAACTTCCAGTAAAAGTGCCTTTGACAAGATATTAAAGAAATTTGACAGTAATGATGCAAAATTGAAAAAGGAATTACCGCAGCTGAGAATTTCAGGGTGTCCTAATTCATGCAGTCTGACCTTTAAGGGAGATCTTGGATTTTCAGGTAGAATTAAAAAGATAGATGAAAAAGTGAATATCGCTTATACATTGTTAAGTGAAAATAAGAATATAGAGCTGGCAGGAAAAGCAATAATTTTAGAAAAAGATTTACCTGAAATGCTTTATGAAATGGCTTTATTGAAGAGAGAAAGTAAAATTAAGGATTTTCATGAATTTTTTAATACAGAATATCAAAAGGTAAATGAACTTATAAAAAAATATGCACAGTAATAAAAATTCTCTAACTAAGAAAGAACAAATAGAAAATAGAAAAAAATTGTTGTATAATGAAAAAAATATATTTTGGAAAGAGGGAATGAAATGAAAAAGAGAATTTTGATAATTCTTGGAATTATGATGATGTTTGTAATAAGCTGTGGAGGAAAACATCCGGCAGTTAAGGATTTTGAAGAAACTATGAAAAAATTACAAAGTGGAGATGTAAGTAAACTTTCAGAAGGACCTGATAAAATTTTTGAGTCAAATATAAACCCTGAAATGAAAACAGCTCTGACAGAGGGATTAAAAAAAATTACTTATAAAATAAATAAAACGACAGAAAATAAAGATAAAAATGAAGTAATTATAAATGTAACTATGAAATCTCCTGATTTAGGTGGAGTTGTGAAAGAATTAGCTCAGAAAGTGGCTGGTTTAATAGGAACGATGCAAGGAAAAACAGAAGAGGAAATAGGAAAAGAAGCAACGAAAACAGCACTTGAAGTAATAAAAGAAAAAATAAAAAGTGGTAAGACAAGAGAAAAGACATTTGATATAGTGTATAAAAAAACAGGAGATAAATGGAGTGCTGATGCCGCTTCAAATAAAGATTATTTTGATATGTTAACTATGAATATGGCAAGTATGGAATAAGAGATGCTGTCTCAAAATTCAAAAATATGAAAGGGGATATCCCAAAAGAATGAATATTTAAATATATATAAAGGGGCTGTCTCAAAATAAAAAAAATACAAAAAACATATTTATTCATTTACTAAAA
>CALEXX010000024.1 GCA_937925095.1 uncultured Leptotrichia sp. | reverse complement strand
CGCGAGCTGGGTTCAGAACGTCGTGAGACAGTTCGGTCCCTATCCACTGCAGGCGTTAGAATATTGAAGGGATCTGTCCTTAGTACGAGAGGACCGGGATGGACGGACCACTGATGTACCGGTTGTCACGCCAGTGGCACGGCCGGGTAGTCACGTCCGGAAGGGATAACCGCTGAAAGCATCTAAGCGGGAAGCCCACCTTGAGATGAATATTCTTTTAAGCATCCGCCGAGAACAGGCGGTGATAGGCCGGGGGTGCAAGCATGGTGACATGTTCAGCTGACCGGTACTAATAATGCGTAAGCTTACTTCAAAACTCTTTTACTTATACTATTTATTTCTCATTGCCCTTTTACTTAAATGGCAATACAAGAATGTTTGGTGATTATAGCGGCAGGGATACACCCGGTTACATTCCGAACCCGGAAGTTAAGTCTGCCTGCGCCTAAGATACTTGGATTAAGTTCCAGGGAAAATCGGTCGTCGCCAAACTTTTTTTATTTTAAATTTAATATTTAGTTTTATCTTTGTTTTTGAGTGTTCACCACTCTTTTTTTATTATTTTCTTTATTTTGTTACCTTTTTTTGATATACTGAATACATATTACGGAACTTATTTGCAAGTTTTAAACAAAGAATTTAGATAATAGCTAAATTAGAACGGAATAGACATGGAATATAATACTATGCACTTTTTTAGAATGTTGAAGGGAACTCATAAGTTTTCTTTTAAATCTAAGAGTTTGAAAAATTCTAAAATGGATTGGAATTATACAGGAACTGGAAAAACAAAAGTAATTACTGAAATATCTTCTAATGTATGTAAAATTTATTATGATGATGAAATTTTTATTGAAAATAGTTGTGACAAAAATAGAAATTTTGTTATTAAAGATAAAAAGATGTGGTATATTAACGGAAATGAATTAGAGTTTTATCATTTTAGAAATAATGAATATGAGAGAATTTTAAAATTTGTATTTGTTAATGACAAATTTGTATTAAAAAATAGTTACGAATGTGATTCTGATATTTATTCCGGTGATATACAATTTTTTGATTATGGTTTTTCTTTTTCTATTAGAATAGAAGGGAAAAGGAAAGATGAATTAATAGAATATACGTATTATTTGGATAATTATTAAGAAAGAAACAAAATTAATCTGATAGTTTATAGTGTGGTATTCACATTATAATCAAGATATTTCAGATTTAAAATTTTATATTATGATAGGTGTGTTTATGAAATATAATAAATTTATTTTATTTGACAGGGATGGAGTAATTAATGTTGAAAAATCTTATCTTTACAAGATTGAAGATTTTGAATATGAAACTGGTGTAATTGAAGGCTTAAAAAAGTTGAAAAAGTTAGGCTATAGGTTTTTGATTATAACAAATCAGGCAGGCATTGCAAAAGGATATTATACGGAAGAAGATTACCTGAAGCTGGAAAAGTTTATTATGGATGATTTAGAAAATAGAGGAATAAAAATAGAAAAAACATATTACTGTCCACATCATCCTGAAGGTAAAGGGATATACCATAAAGAATGTGAGTGTAGAAAACCAAATATAGGGAATTTTTTAAAGGCAATAAATGAATTTTTTATTGATGTAGAGAAATCCTTTATGGTGGGGGATAGAATAACAGATTTGATTCCTGCTGAAAAATTAGGATTTAAGACAGTAATGGTTAAAACTGGATACGGTATGGAAAATATTTCTAAATTAACAGATTATGGTCTGAAGTCCTTAGTTGTGGAAAATGTTAATGAATTTGCAGATTTATTAATAAAAAAACAATTTGTTAGTTAGTTATATATGTGATGAAATAGGTAAAATTAGTTAAGAATGTATTGATATTTAAATATGAATATTGTTATTTGGAAAAGTTCTTCCGTGTAGTTCAAAATTTTTATAAAAATCTTCCAAATATATTGAAAAAATGAATTTCAAATGCTATAATCTTATAATATAACGATGTATTTATTGGAGATAACTTATGGATAAGAAAGACATATTTTGTGACATTGTAAATTGTAAATGTGATAAAAATTTTATAAATATAAAAAGAATTATAATGAATTCCAAGGAAGCTGAAAAGGATGATTTGTTTGTAGCAATAAGAGGAGGAAATAAGTTTGCAGGAGAAGCTCTTGAAAATGGTGCATATGCAGTTTACGACGATAAAGAACTGCAAATAGAAGAAAAGTTTAAGGGAAAAGCATTTTATGTAAAAGACAGTGTGGAATTTTTACAGGAATTTGCGGAAAAATGGCGTAAAAATCTTAATTTGAAGGTAATTGGAATAACAGGAAGTAACGGGAAAACAACAGTAAAAGATATGATATATCATCTTTTGTCTGTAAAATATAAAGGAAAAAAAACTGAAGGGAATTACAACAATCATATTGGGTTACCCTTCACTTTGTTGCGTGCAGAAAAAGGTGATGATTTTATCATACTTGAAATGGGTATGAGCGGATTTGGAGAAATAGATCTTCTTGGGAAAATTTCTTCGCCGGATATAAGCGTAATAACAAATATTGGAGAATCTCATCTGGAGTTTCTGAAAACAAAGAAAAATGTATTTAAGGCAAAAACAGAGCTAATCCCTCATACAAAGGAAACATTAGTTATAAACGGGGACGATGAATATCTTAAGGATATTGATGAAAATAGTCTGAAGGAAAGGGGATTAAAAACAGTAAAAATTTTAAATATGGGAAGTAATGGAAATCATATGGAAAGTGCTGAGAAATTAGCTGAACAAAATAATGATTTTTATTATGGAGATATTGATTTCAATGAAGTTGAAACAAAATTTTCATTGAAATATTTTGATAAAAACTGTAAAAAATGGGCTAATAAATTTTACAATACTAATGTATTAGGAGAGCATAATATTTTAAATTTAACTATAGCTGTTTCTGTGGCAAAAGAGATGGCTTTAGAAGATGATGAAATAGAAAAAGCTGTAAAAGATATAGTTTTAACAAATATGAGATTTCAAATTATTACAAAAGGAAAAACAACATATATTAATGATGCATATAATGCAAGTCCTATGTCTATGAAGAAATCTTTAGAGACATTTTCAAAAATATACAATGATAGGGAAAAGATAGCAGTAATTGGCGATATGCTTGAACTCGGTGAGCAGGAAGGGGAATTGCATGCTTCAATTTTTGATG
The DNA here is from genome assembly GCA_937925095.1 of uncultured Leptotrichia sp. Classification (GTDB taxonomy): domain Bacteria; phylum Fusobacteriota; class Fusobacteriia; order Fusobacteriales; family Leptotrichiaceae; genus Leptotrichia_A. The sequence continues at coordinate 88,445 of CALEXX010000024.1, read as the reverse complement.
TAATAGTAAATATTAATTTAAATAAGCTTTATCTATATGGGCCGAGAATGAGATTTCTATATGACAGAATAAGGGGAAATTCTGAGAATGAAAATATTAGAAAAATTGAAACAGAATATTTTGAAAATAAAGAACAGATAAAGGAAAAACTGAAAGAGATAAAAGAGGAAAAGGTAGTATTAATTAAAGCTTCGAGAGGAATGAAACTGGAAGAGGTTATGGAATAGAAATATATAATTATTAAATAAACTATGGAAAGGAGCTGTGTGGGATCGTGGATAAATTCAGATTATCACACAAAGTGAGATGTTATATTTATTACAATCATTATTTATAAATAATTGGGGAGTTTTAAGAATATTTAAATCAATAACAATAAGAGCTTCAATAGCTTTTATAATAGCATTTGTTTTTATGCTTATCTTCGGAAAACCTTTTATTAAATGGCTGAAGAAGAAAAAATATGGAGATACTGCAAGGGAAGAAGGACCTCAGTCACATTTCAGTAAATCTGGAACACCGACAATGGGAGGACTTTTAATAATAGGTGCAATAATTTTTTCTACATTGATAGCAGGTAATTTTACAAATAAATTTATTATTTTTCTATTTATTATAACAATCCTGTTTACAACAATAGGATTTTACGATGATTATTTAAAACTTACAAAACATAAAAATGGTCTTTCAGGAAAGAAAAAAATATTGGGACAGCTTATAATTACAGGACTTACTTTTGCATTCATCTGTAAATACGGAATAATAAATAAGACATTGGATTTTTCTATAGTAAATCCTCTTATAAAAGGTTCTTTCCTATATATAACACCAGTATTATTCTTTGTGTTTATGCTTTTTGTTATAATAGGATCTTCAAATGCAGTAAATCTTACAGATGGTCTGGATGGACTTGTAAGTGGACCGATTATAATAGTAAGTGTCACATTACTTATAATAACTTACTTAACAGGGCATTATGAATATGCAAAATACCTGAATTTGTACTATGTAAGGGAAAGTGCTGAGATTACTGTCTACCTTGCTTCAGTTATAGGAGCGTTAATAGGATTTTTATGGTATAATTTCTACCCTGCACAAGTGTTTATGGGAGATACAGGCTCTCTTACATTGGGTGGAATATTAGGAATAATAGTTATATTCCTGAAACAGGAACTGTTACTGCCAATAGCAGGATTTATATTTATTATGGAAGCGCTTTCAGTAATGATACAGGTTTGGCACTATAAAACATTTAAGAAGAGAGTATTCAGAATGGCACCGATACATCACCATTTTGAAATGCTGGGAATACCTGAAACAAAAGTTACTATCAGATTCTGGATTGTAACTATTATGACATGTCTTTTGACATTTGTAATATTGAAGTTAAGATAAGAATGTAAATTTTATAATATAAAACTTTATAATTATGACAGAAACCGCAACAATAAAGTAATATAATATTCAGATTAATTTAAATCATGGGGAAAAAGACTGTATAATGAAAAGAGGAAAATAAAAATGGAAAAGGCGGTAGTATTTGGTGCAGGACTAAGTGGACTTGGAGCCAAAGAATTATTAGAAAAAAAAGGTTATGAAGTATATCTGGTAGATGATAAAAATGGTATGTCTTCAAGTGAAGCAGTTGAACTTCTGGATAAGGAAAAGATAGAATTTATCGTAAAAAGTCCTGGAATTCCATGGAAGGTGGAATTACTTGTAAAAGCTAAAGACAAAAAAATAAAGATAATTTCAGAAATAGACCTTGCATATAAATATATGGATAAAAATATAAAGGTTATCTCTTTCACAGGAACAAATGGTAAAACAACAACAGCCACTAAAATGTATGAACTGCTGGAATATGCAGGGAAAAAGGTTAAACTTGCAGGGAATGCAGGATTTTCTTTTGCCAAGCTTGTAGCAGACGAAGAAGACCTTGAATATATCGTTCTGGAATTAAGCAGCTATCAGCTTGAAAATGATCCTCAGATACATTCCTATATAGCGGGAATAATAAACCTTACTCCGGATCATCTTGCTAGATATGATTCTGTTGAAGATTACTATATTACAAAATTTAATATTTTTTCAAGACAGACAGAACAGGATTTTGCACTTATTAATCTGGATGATGAAGTTTTTCAGAAGTTATATGATGAAAAAGAATTATGGAAAAATATAAAATCAAAAGAAATTTATTTAAGCAAAGAAAAAAAAGGTAATATATTTGTTATGGATGGAATAATCTACACAATGAAAAATCTTGAAAAAAAAGTGGATGAAGTGAAAGAAGAAGATATACATGAATATGCAGAAGCCCTTATACCTGTCAGGGAACTTTCATTAAAAGGTAGCCATAATCTTGAAAATATGCTGTTTTTAATAGGGGCGGCAAATATACTGGGAATACCTGATGAAAAGACGGCTGAATTTTTAAAAACAACAAAGGCTCTGGAACATCGTCTTGAAAACTTTTTTGTCAAAGGAAAAACAGTTTTTATAAATGATTCAAAAGGAACTAATGTTGAATCAACACTGAAAGCCATAGATTCTTTTGATGACTCCATTATACTAATTTGTGGAGGAGATGATAAGAAAATATCTAATAAGGAACTGGTTGAAAGAATAAAGGAAAGAGTCGACAGTGTTTATCTGATAGGGGATAATGCACCTCTTCTTATAGAGGATATGGAAGAAGTGGGTTATAAAAATTATAAAAATATGGAAACACTGGAAAATGTACTTGATTATTTCAAGGAAAATATGGATTTTTCTAAGGAACAGACAGTATTATTTTCACCGGCAACATCAAGTTTCTGTCAGTTTAAAAATTTTGAGCATCGGGGAAATGTCTTTAAGGAACTGACAGTGAAGGTTTTGGGATAATAATAGCTTTTATGATAATAATGAATAATAATAGGAGAAAAAATTGAAAAATAAGAGAATGTTAGGAACCACCCTTATAATTATAATGATAATTTTAATGGGTTTGAGTATAGCTATGATAGCAAGTGTAAGTTTTCCAAAAGGGTACAAGGATTATAAGAATTACTATTATTTTGTAACACGTCAGTTTATCTGGTTTGGTTTTGGAACAATAGTTTTTTGGATTACTTCAAAATTTAAGTACACACGGTATAAAAAGATAAAACTGCATTTGTATGGAATCGGTCTTGTACTTCTTATAGCAGTTCTTTTTTCAAAGGAAGTAAATGGAGCTAGAAGATGGTTTGCATTGGGAGCGTTCAGAATGCAGCCGTCAGAACTGGCAAAATTGATAATAATACTATATCTGGCAGGAATAATAGATTATTGTGAAAGAAAAAAACTGTCTCCACAAAAATTAAAATTTTTGTGGAGACAGTTAGGTCCATTATTGTTATATATAGTTCTTATTATAGCTGAAAAGGCATTCAGCAGCACGGTTCAGATAGCTTTTATAGGTATGGCGATGATATTTGTTTCAGGAGTGAATATTGGACAATTTATTATGGTACTTTTAGGAGCTGGATTTGCCGGAATGATAGGTATAATGAGTGCACCATACAGAATGAAAAGATTTATGGAATTTAAAACTCCTGAATTAAGTTATCATGCTCAGCAATCACTTATAGCAATAGGAAGCGGTAAAATTATTGGTAAATTTTATGGAAATGGATTGCAGAAGTTTTTTTATCTTCCGGAAATTCATACAGATTATATATTTGCAGGGTATGCAGAAGAAATGGGATTTGTAGGTTCAGTAATTCTTATTCTGATTTATATTGTTCTACTATCTGTAATTTTAATAACGTTAATTGAAAAAAAAGATAAATATGCTAAATATATTCTGACAGGAATATTTGTGATGTTTTCTTCCCAAATATTGGGGAATATAGCTGTTGTGTCAAATATAGTGCCTTCAACAGGAATACCTTTACCGCTTTTAAGCTATGGAGGAAGTACGACAATTGTAACAATGGCTGCACTGGGAATAGTGTATAATATTATAAAGTCATTATATATAGAAGAGGAACAGGAAAGAATGAAAAAGGAAAGAGTGCATGAAGAAGCTCAGGAAGCTTAAGTTTTAAATTACAAAAAAGAAAGAAGTGGAGAAATAATATGAAAAAAGTAGTATTTACAACAGGAGGGACAGGAGGACATATATATCCTGCTCTGTCTATTGCAAGAAAATTAAGGGAAAAAAATACAGAAGTATTATTTATAGGAACAAAGCATAGAATGGAAAAGGAACTGGTGCCAAATGAAAACTTTAAATTTATAGGACTTGATGTACTTCCTTTAAGATCCATAATTTCTTTTTTTAAAATGGCAGGTGCTATATTTAAGACAATAGGAATACTGAAGAAGGAAAAACCTACAGAAATAATAGGTTTTGGAAATTATATAACAATACCTGTTCTTGTTGCGGCGATAGTATTGAGAATACCTTACTATCTGCAGGAACAGAACTGTACAATGGGTCAGGCAAATAAATATTTTTACAAATGGGCCAGAAAAGTATTTGTAGCTTTTGAAAATACTCTGGATCATATACCTGAAAAGTATAAATCAAAATTTGTCGTAACTGGTAACCCATTAAGAGAAGAATTTTATACTAAAGACAAGAATGAAGAAAGAAAAAATCTTGAAATAGGAGAAGATGAAAAGGTTATTCTTGTAATTGGAGGTAGCCTGGGAGCTAAAAGTATAAATGAAGCAATTGTAAAAAATTGGGAAAAAATAATATCTGATGAAAAAATAAAATTATTCTGGGGAACAGGAAAGGATAATTTTGAAGAAGATACATATAGAATGAAGAATTTTGGTAACTCAGTAGTTAAGCCATATTTTAATAATGTTGCAGATATAATGTCTGCATCTGATTTAGTAATATGCAGGGCAGGAGCCTCGACTATTTCTGAGCTTATTCAGCTGGAAAAACCTTCTATACTGATTCCTTACGATTTTGTAGGACAGAAGGAAAATGCTGATGTTCTTGAATATGTAAATGGAGCGAAAATATTTACAAATGAAACTGCAGATAAGGCGGTTGAGGAAGCAATGAATCTTGTAAAACAGGATGAAATGCTGGAATTTATGAAGGAAAATATAAGAAAACTTAAAAAAGGTAATGCGGCCGATACAATAATACAGGAAATGGGACTATAATAATATATAAAATAGAGGAAGAGAGGCAGAGATGTTAACGAATGTCAGAAATGTTTATTTCAGTGGAATAAACGGTATAGGAATGAGTGGACTTGCAAAAATACTCGTAAAGGAAGGGTATAATGTAGCAGGTTCAGATCTTGAAAGAAAAGCCATAACTCAGGAAATGGAAGAAATGGGAATTAAAATATATATAGGTCAGGTTGAGGAAAACGTTAAGGATAAAGGAATAGATTTATTTGTTTATTCTACTGCAATAAGGGAAACAAATCCTGAATATAAATATGTTGTGGAAAATAACATAAAAAAAATAAAAAGAGGACAGCTTCTTGCTGAAATAATGAATAAATTTGAAGGAATTGCTGTTGCGGGAACTCATGGAAAAACTACCACGAGTTCAATGATGAGCGTAGCTTTTCTGGAAAAAGATCCTTTTATAGTTGTTGGTGGAATAATTCCGGAAATTAACAGTAACAGTAAAATAGGGAATTCAGAATATTTTATTGCTGAGGCTGACGAAAGTGATAACTCATTTTTGTATATAAAGCCTAAGTACTCTGTTGTTACAAATGTGGAACCGGATCATCTTGAACATCATGGAACTTATGAAAATATAAAGAGATCTTTTGAAAAATTCATTGACAGTACTGAAAAATTGGCTCTTCTTTGTAAAGATTGCAATGAAATACCGGAACTTAATATAAAAAACAAAAATATAATATGGTACAGTGTAAAAAGGGAAGATGCACATATTTTTGCAACAAACATAAGAGTTGTTGACGGACATACAAAATATGAAGTAATAAAAAATGGTAAAAATTTAGGAGAATTTGAACTTTCCATTCCTGGAGAGCATAATGTTTCAAATTCACTTCCAGTTATATATCTGGCGCATGAAATGAACTGTAATATGGAAACTGTTAAGGAAAGATTACTTGATTTCAAGGGTGCAAACAGAAGATATCAAGTAATTTATGATAACAATATAAGAATAATAGATGATTATGCACATCATCCGACAGAAATAAAGGTAACTATTGATGCTGCACAAGAAACAGAAAAAGGAAAAATAACATTGATTTTTCAGCCACATAGATATAGCAGAACAAAATTTTTCTTTGATGACTTTGCAAAATCATTAGGAAAAATCGATAATCTGATTTTACTTCCAATTTATGCGGCAAGTGAAGACAATACATATGGTGTTACTTCTGAATCCCTTGCTGAAAAAATAGGTAATGGAGCAAGAGTCTGCAGTGAAGATGAAATAGAAGAAATGATAAGAAATAATAAGGATACTAACGATACGTATATATTTATGGGAGCAGGAAGTATTTCAAAATTGGCTCATGATATAATAGACAGATTAAAATAAGGAGATTTTATTTAAATGAGAATTCTTAAAGACGTTGAAATGAAAGAATATTCCCACATGAAAGTTGGAGGGACAGCCAAGGAATTAATATTTATCGAAGATAGAAATGAATTTAAGGAAGTTTTATCCACAAGGGACAGAGTATATTTTTTAGGAAATGGAACAAATACTTTAATTGATGATGGACATTTGGATATAAGTTTCATCTCTCTTAAAGACTTTCAGAAAATAACAGTTGAGGGAAAAATAGATGAATATGATTTAGTTAGAGTAGAAGCAGGTCTTGACCTTGATGATTTGATAGACTACATGAAAAAAAATGACTATACAGGGCTGGAAAATATAACAGGAATTCCTGGTTCAGTAGGAGGACTTGTAAATATGAATGGAGGGGCCTACGGTACTGAAATTTTTGATTGTATTGAAGAAGTTGAAATATGCGATTCTGAAGGGGAAATTAGAAAATTAAAAAAATCAGAGCTGACATTTAAATATAGAACTACAGAAATAAAAGAAAAAAAATGGATTGTAATTTCTGCATTATTTAAATTTGGAAGAGGATTTGATAAGGAATGTGCAGAAGACAAGAGAAATCAGAGAGAAACTAAGCATCCTCTTGATTATCCAAATTTAGGAAGTACATTTAAAAATCCTGAAGGGACTTTTGCTGCACAGCTTATATCTGATGCAGGATTGAAGGAATTCAGAGTGGGTGATGCACAGGTGGCTTTCAAGCATCCTAACTTTATAATTAATTTGGGAAATGCTAAATTCTCTGATGTAATGGAAGTTATAGCCCATGTAAAAAAAGTGGTTTTCGAAAAATTTAATGTTAATCTGGAAACAGAAATAATTATTTTGAAAAATAGTTAAATCAAAAAATATAAATTTTATAAAAATTAACTATTTTTTTATAAAATAATTGAATAATGTTGAAAAAAAGTGTATAATAAAAATAATGTTGTGGAGTAAAATATGAAAAAAACTATAAAAACATTGGCTGTATTCAGTTTAATAATAAGTGGGATTTATTTTGGTAAGTGGTTTATTCAGACTGATTATTTCAAGATTAGGGAAATTCCAATCAGTGGAGATAATGCACTGCTGAAAAGAGATATTGTAAGTAAACTTGAGGAGCTTAAAGGTGAAAATATCGTCTATATTGATACTAAAAAACTTGAAAAGATGATAAAGGAAGATGCAAGAGTAAAAAATGTTACAATTCAGAAAATATTTCCAAGTAAACTTAAGGTAAATGTAGAGGAACGCAAGCTTTATGTATATGTATACAAAGGAAGTGATAGATTTTTAGCTGATAGTGACTTAAATCTCTTTGGATATATGGATGAAAGAATATATCAAAGTATTCCAACTGTAATTTATACAGACGATGAATCTTTGAAAGATATAAAAATCATAATTTCTAAAATAAAAAATAAAGATTTGTATGATATGATATCAGAAATAAAAAAATCAGACGATCAGAAGGAAAATAAGTATGAGTTACTACTTACAGACAAAGTAAGAATTATAACAGACACATTAGTAAATGAAAAAAAATATGATGAAATATATAAATCCTACAAAAAAATAAAGAGCGATCAGACAATCCAGTACATAGATATAAGATTTAAATATTTTAATGTAAAATAATTCAGGAGGATAACAGAATGGAGAATTCTATTAACAATGTCGATATATTAGAAGGAATGGAAGAAATAACATCTAACGTTGCACAGCTGAAGGTAGTAGGAGTAGGTGGAGCCGGAGGTAATGCAGTAAATGATATGCTAGAAAGTGGAATTACCGGAGTAGAATTCATAGCTATAAATACAGATATGCAAGATTTGAACAGATCTAAAACGCAGACAAAAGTATTGTTAGGAAAAGGAACAGGAGCTGGAGCTATACCTGAAAAAGGACGTATTGCAGCAAAAGAATCAGAAGAAAAAATAAAAAAGGTACTGGAAGGTACTGATATGCTATTTATTACAGCAGGAATGGGTGGAGGAACAGGAACAGGAGCCTCTCCAGTTGTTGCTGAAATAGCTAAAAATATGGGAATACTTACTGTAGCAGTAGTTACTAAACCTTTTGATTTTGAAGGGCCTTTCAAAAGAAAAAATGCTGATGAGGGAGTAGAAAATCTGAAAAAATTTGTAGATACTCTAATTGTAATACCTAACCAGCAGTTATATAAATTACCAAAAATAAATATTTCATTGAAAAATGCCTTTAAAGAAGCAAATAATGTTTTGAGAATAGGGATAAAAGGGATATCAGACCTTATAACAAAACAGGGATTTGTAAACCTTGACTTTGCTGATGTAAAAACAGTAATGAAAGATTCAGGAATTGCAATGCTTGGATTTGGAGAAGCAAGTGGAGATGGAAGAGCAAAAGCGGCTACTGAGCAGGCTTTAAATAGTCCATTGCTTGAAAAATCAATAGAAGGTGCAAGAAAAATATTATTAAACATAACTTCTGGTGAAGATATGGGACTTGATGAAGTAACAGAAGTATCAGAAACAATATACAAGAAAACAGGAAATGCAGAAGCAACTCTTATTTGGGGAGCAATACTTGAAAAAGATGAAAATGAAACTGAAGAAAGTCAAGCTAATTTTGACAAACCTAAGGGATATTTCAGAGTATCATTAATAGCAACAGATTTTCAGGATGATGAAGCTCTAAAGAAAGAAGTAGAAGAAGAAACGGCTGAAGATAATGATGAACATAACAGCAATGAACCTGAAAATACAGGAAAAGCTGAAGTAAACCATGAAGATAAAAAGAGATCAGGACAGGGAGAGTATATTGTACCGTCATTCTTTGAGCAAAATTTAGAATAGGAAAAACAGTAAAAAGCTTAAAAAAGGAAACAAAATTTATATTCACATATGGTGAATAAAATATTATCTTGATTTTATTCAATATTTTTGATAAAATAAAAAGACCTGCTCTATTTTAGATAGGGCTAAAAAGCCGAAGGAAAGGAGAAAGAAATGAGAAATTACGAAATTATGTTTATACTTTCTACACAGTTAACTGATGAAGAAAAACAAGCTGGAATAAAATTAGTTGAAGATACTTTAACTAAAGCAGGAGCTGTAGAAATTAAAACAGAAGTTTGGGGAGAAAGAAAATTAGCTTATCCTATAAAGAAAAAAGAAAACGGGTACTATGTTCTTACTTTATTCCAAATGGATGGAACAGGATTAACTGAAGTAGAAGCTAAATTAAACATTACAGAATCAATATTAAAATACATGATAGTAAAAAATGACTAATCATGAATAGATGGGGGTTATAATTTAATTTATAATAAATTAAAATTTTCGAGGGGGTAAAATTATGAACCATGTTACATTAATGGGAAGATTAACAAGAGATCCTGAGATGAGTTACTTACAATCAGGAAAGGCTTTCAGTAAATTTACTGTAGCTGTAAATAGAGAATATAACAGAGAGGAAGCAGATTTTATTAACTGTACTGCCTGGGGGAAAACAGCTGAGACAATAGCTGAGTACTTGAGAAAAGGTAGAAGAATTGCTCTTCAGGGAAGATTAAGTGTTAACAGTTATGAAAAAAATGGTGAAACAAGATGGTCAACAGAAGTAATTGTAGACAAGTTCGAGTTTGTAGACACTGTAAGTTCTACTGGAGGACAAAGTTCTTATGCACAGCCAAAAAAATCTGAAAACTCATTTGCAAATAATGATAATAACGACAATGACGAAATAATGGATGATGATGATTTTCCATTTTAATTAGGAAAAAAAACAGGAGGTGACAACGGTATGAAACCGACTACTGAATTTAAAAGAAGAAAAAGAAGACCAAAAGTAAAATTTAAAGTAGAAGATATAAATTATAAAAATGTAGATTTATTGAAAAATTTTATGAATGACAAAGGTAAGATTTCACCTGCAAGAGTTACAGGTCTGGAAGCTAAAATTCAAAGAAAAATAGCAAAAGCTATAAAGAGATCAAGACAAATAGCTTTAATGCCTTATACAAGAATAGAAAAATAAAATTTTATGGACTATTGAAAGAATAAGAAAATTTACTTTTAATAGTCTTTTTATTATATAAATATCAGAATTAGAAAACGAAAGAAGTTTTATAATGGAACCTTATATACAGAAAAAAATATATTTTAAAGTATAATCAGGTTGGATTTATTTTTTCCTGTTTATAGTCAATTATAAGAAAAATCATATGAAAAATAATCTTTCTTTTTGTTTTAATATAGTATAATTACACTACAAATATAGATAAAACGGACGGGTGGTAAAATGAAAAGCAAAAAAAAATGGCTTATGGCGTTTTTTTTAATGTTGATTCTTCTTTCGTGCGAAAAAAAGGAAAACAAAGGAAGTAACGTAGAAAATAAAAGTAATACTGAACAGGCTGAGGAACAGCTGTTAACTTTTAAAGATAAGTCAATAGAGAGAGTAATAAGTGATTTTGAAATAATTTCTAAAGAAAATAAAATTAAACTTAATAATTTTGAAAATTTGAAATATGAAAATCAAAATTTTTACATGGCAGAGATTGCTTCAAAAGCAGACAGCAATTATACAATATCCTATCAGGGAATAGATATAAAAGGTCTTGTATTAAAGGTTGGAGTTGTAAACAATTCAGATCTTGCCATGATTGAGGATATGGTTGTAAATTTGATTGAAGTTTCAGATAAGAGAATAGCAGAAGATGAAGCAAGGGCAATATATACAGGACTTTTATCTGATATAAAAGAGGATAAACTTTCAAATTCTGCAAAATACAAAAATGGGATTACATATTCTATTAAGATAGAAAAAACAGGAGCACTTATATTTTCTGCACAGTAGTATAGTCAATTAGACGGAAAGGATGAAATATGAATTTAGAAGCATTATTAGGACTGCTGCAAGGACAGGATTTAGGTAAGCTTGCAGAACAGGTTGGAGGAAATGAAGGACAGGTAAAAAATGGAGTAATGGCTGCATTACCGGCAATGCTGACAGCATTGAGTAAAAATACAGGAACAGAAAAAGGTGCTCAGGAATTAAGTAATGCACTGGAAACAAAGCACGATGGTTCGATTCTTAATAATTTATCAGGATATTTAAGCAATCCTGATTTAAAAGATGGAGCAGGTATATTAAATCATCTGTTTGGAAGCCAGACATCAAATGTTGCAAATGCAGTTTCACAGTCAAGCGGACTGGATTCAAATGGAAGCATGAAAATATTGCAGATGCTTGCACCAGTTCTTATGGGAATGCTGGGACAGCAAAAAAAGCAAAATAATCTGGATGCAGAAGGAATAGGAAATCTTACTTCCATGCTTGCATCAAACTTTGGATCAGAAGCAGGAGCTTCAGGAATTATGGATGTTGTTACAAATCTTCTGGATGCAAATAAAGATGGAAATGTAATGGACGATATAATGGGAATGGTCGGAAAATTATTTGGTGGAAGTAAATAGATAAGTAAAATGGGAATACTTAAAATCGGGAAGATAAAGTAATCTCATTTTTTATTTAATGGATTACTAGGGAAAAATAAAATTAAAAATTGAAATGTTACATGAAAATATTATATAATAGCTTTGTGAAATAAAAACCAATGGAATATAAAACAGGAAAGGACATCAACATGAAAAAATAGAGGATTTCAAATGTGTCCAGAAGAAATTGAAAGTTATTTAAAAGATAAGTATCATTTAAATTCTTTATTAATTAAAAAAAAAGAATTAATATTAATAATAGAAGGAGATGGAAATAATATAAGAAAAGATAGAGTTTTAAATGATTTAAAAATTAAATTTTCTAGTTACAAGATACCAGACAAAATAGAAATTATAAAAAGATTTGAAAGAACGGTCACTGGCAAAATTAAAAGAAAGGTGTAAATGAAATGAAAAAGAATATATTAAAAATACTGAAAAAAAACAAAATAAAAGATGAGGAAGAAAATATTATAGTAGATTCATTAGAATTTATAAGATTAATAGTAGATTTAGAAGAAAGTTATAAAATAAAATTTGATGATGAAGATTTAATTTTTGAAAATTTTTCTTCAATAAATCGAATTATTGAAATAATAAAAAAAAGGAAGTTATTAAATTATAAAAATTATCTAAATCAAAAAATAAAAGTGAAAGTAGATAGAAAATTAGGAGATAAACATCCGGAATACGAGTATATTTATTCTTTAAATTATGGTTATATTCCTAATACTGAAAGTGAAGACGGTGAAGAAATAGATGTTTATATTTTAGGGGAGTTTGAACCATTAGAAGAATTTGAAGGAGTATGTCGGGCGATAATTTACAGAGTAGATGATATAGAAAATAAATTAATTGTTACTGCGGAGGATAAAAAATATTCAATTGATCAAATAAAAGCTCTTGTAGAGTTTCAAGAAAGATTTTTTAAGACAGAAATAATAATGGAGAAATAATATGGAAATAATAATTTTTTTAACTGTATCACCAGAAAGTCATAGAACAGCAGAAGAAAATTTAGGAATTGAATATTTAGCATCAAATTAAAAAAACTTTAAAATATGAAATAAAAATAATAAATGGATGGATAGAAAAATTAAGTAATGAAGAAATAGTAGAAAAAATATTAAATTATAAAAATATTTTAGCAATAGAAGATTACATATATTATTACAATAACAAAAGAATAAAGGAAAAATTAAAAGGATTAACTCCTGCTTCTTACAGAAGTCAATCCTTATTAGTAAGTTAAATTAATTTGTCCAACTTTTTGGGGTCAGTACAAAGCTGAAAAAATAAGAGTACTCCCATTTTTTATTTAACGGATTTTTAGGGAAAAATAAAATTAAAAATTGAAAAGTAACATGAAAATATTATATAATAGCTTTGTGAAATGAAAAAGTAAAGGAAGATAAAATATGAAAGGACATCATCATGGAAAGACAGGATAATGGACAAAATGAGAAAAATGCCAAGATAAGGCTTATGACTGCAATGTTTATTTTTGGAACAATTGGAATATTTGTAAGGAATATTCCTCTGCCATCAAGTATAATAGCACTTGCAAGGGGAATTATCGGTACATTGTTTCTGATAATTTTTACGGGAATTAAGAAAATAAAGATTTCATATAAAGAGATAAAAAATAATCTGGTAATTTTATGTTTATCAGGGATGCTTATTGGGATACATTGGATTTTTCTGTTTGAAGCATATCATTATACAACTGTTGCAATAGCAACTTTATGCTATTATCTAGCACCTGTTTTCGTCATTATTGCATCTCCATTTGTACTGAAGGAAAAATTGTCATTAAAACAGGCGGTATGTGTAGCGGTAGCTCTTGTGGGAATGATTTTTGTCTCAGGAGTCCTTAAAAAAGGGGGACTGGAAAATCTTCAGATGACAGGGATAATGTTCGGGATAGGAGCCGCGGCAATATATGCAACAGTGGTTATTCTGAATAAACATCTGAAACAGATATCTTCCTATGCAATGACTATCATGCAGCTGGGAATGGCGGTAATGGTACTGGCACCGTATACATTCCTGACTCAGAATGTGGGGGAACTGCCTTTCAGTTTTATGACAATTATATTGTTGGGAGTTGTAGGAATTGTAAATACAGGAATAACATATGGACTTTATTTTTCAGGGATAAAGGAGCTTAAGGCACATACAATAGCCATTTTCAGCTATATAGACCCAATTGTTGCTATTTTTCTTTCAATAATAGTTTTAAGGGAAAAACCTGATATGTTTACAATTATTGGAGGAGCTCTTATTCTTGGATCAACTCTGGCAAGTGAACTGTCATCCCGTGAGAAATAAGTAAAGACAGGAAATATTTTTAATGAAAAGGTTTTAATAAATTAAATATAAGTGAAGGACTGAAGGGAGAAAAAGTATTATGAAACTTTATATTAAGCAGAAGGTATTTACAATCAAGGATAAATTTACAGTAAAGGATGAAGAAGGAAATGACAAATATTTTGTTGAAGGAAAGTTACTTTCACTTGGTAAAAAATTTTATATATACAATATGGAGAAAGAGGAAGTTGCATATATAGAACAGAAGCTGATGAATCTTATGCCTAAATTTTTTGTATATGTAAAGGGAGAAAAAATAGCTGAAATTCATAAAAAATTTAGTTTTTTAAAACCAAAATATGAAATAGTAGGAAAAAACTGGGTAACAAATGGAGATTTATGGGCACATGAATATAATATAACAGACATGGATAGCGGAAATCAGATTGCAAGTATGCACAAGGAATGGATGACATGGGGAGATTCATATATGCTTGATATAGTAGACGAAAAGCATGAAATTTCCATAATGGCATTGATTCTTGCAATTGACGCTGTCATGGCAACAAAAAACTAGAGGAGATGAAATGAGTTTAGTACAGTTTAATAAGGTATACAAGCAGTTTGCAGGAGATTTTATACTGAAGGACATAAGTTTTTCCATAGAGGAAAAGGATAAAATAGGACTTGTGGGACTTAATGGTGTCGGGAAATCTACCATTATAAGAATGTTGCTTGGGAAAGAAAGAGTTGACGGAGCTGAAAATAATCCAAATGAAGTTGGAGAAATAATAAAAAGTCCATCAATGAAAATAGGATATTTATCCCAGAATCATGAATTTTCAGACGAGAGAAATACAATATATGAAGAAATGATGTCTGTTTTTGCTGAAGAAAGGGAAATATGGAATAAATTACAGAAGGTAAATATGCTTCTGGGAACTGCCGAGGGGGAAGAACTGGAAAATCTTATAAACCAATCTGCAGAGTTGTCTTCCCTTTATGAAGCGAAAAACGGTTATGAAATAGAGTATAAGATAAAGCAGATACTTACAGGTCTTGAACTGACAGATGAATACTATAATCTTTATCTGAAGGATTTAAGCGGTGGAGAACGTACAAGAGTATCTTTGGCAAAACTTCTTCTGATTGAGCCGGATCTGCTTATACTTGATGAGCCGACAAACCATCTGGATCTTGTTTCTATAGAATGGCTGGAGGACTATCTGAAAAGGTATAACAAGGCATTCCTTCTTGTTTCGCATGACAGGATTTTTCTTGATAATGTCTGCAATAAAATATATGAGATAGAGAACAGGAAACTGTATAAATATGATGGAAATTTTTCTTCTTTTATACTGCAGAAGGAAATGATTTTAAAAGGTGAAATAAAAAGATATGAAAAAGAGCAGGAAAAAATTAGGAAAATGGAAGAGTATATTGATAGATTCCGTGCGGGAATAAAGGCGAGACAGGCGAAAGGGAGACAGAAAATACTCGATAGGATAGAAAGAATGAATGATCCTGTTTTTAATCCTCATAGAATGAAGCTGAAGTTTGAAACAGACGGTATAAGCGGAGATAATGTGCTTAAGGTGGAGGGGATTGAAAAGACTTTTGGAGATAAGAAAGTCTTAAATAATATAAGTTTTAAACTTTACAAGGGAGAAAGAGTAGGGATAATAGGAAAAAATGGAATTGGGAAGTCTACTCTTCTTAAGATAATTGCCGGAAAGCTGGAAAAGGATGCAGGAGAAGTTGAATTTGGTGCGAGAGTGAAAATGGGATACTATGATCAGGATCATCAGAATTTGACATCTGCAAACAATATACTGCAGGAAATAAACGTATCCCTTAACCTGACGGAAGAATATTTAAGAAATCTTGCAGGAGGATTCCTTTTTTCAGGAGAAGATGTTTTAAAGAAAATTGAAAAATTAAGCGGTGGAGAAAAAGTAAGGGTATCCTTTCTGAAACTTTATATGAAAAGAGCAAATTTCCTTATACTTGATGAACCGACAAACCACCTTGACATCTATTCGATAGAAGTACTTGAAGATGCACTTGAAAATTTTGATGGAACAATGCTTGTAGTTTCCCATAACAGACATTTTCTGGATAGTGTATGTAATACAATTTACTATCTGGATGAAAATGGACTTACAAAATTTAAGGGAAATTATGAAGATTACAAGGAAAGCCTTAAAAATGCAAAAACTTCATCCCAGACAGCTGAAGAAATCGAAATAAAGGAAGAACGTAAGCTTTCCTATCAGGAACAGAAGGAACTGAGTAAAAAGATTTCAAAATTGAAAAGGGATGTAGCAAAACTGGAAGATGAAATGGAAAAAATTACAGCTAAAAGGGAAGAGCTCAATATAGAATATGAAGCTGCAGGAAAACGTAATGACCTTGGAAAACTAATGGAAATACAGGAACAGTTTGACAAACTTGAAGAGGAAGAAATGTTAAAAATAGAAGAATGGGATGAAAAGTCTGAGGAATTAAAGAAATATATGTAGTAAAAAAGAAAAACTTTCTTACAACTAGATAAAATAATTAATATGATAAAACTACGGAAGAAAGTTATAAAATAAAAACAGTCAAGCGAAGAATTTGAAATAAAATCTTGTTTGACTGTTTTTCTATTTATTCAGTTATTTATTTTGCAACGTTTAATTGTTCAGCTTTTGGAGTACTATTTAACTTACGTTTGTAATTAAATAATAATACTGTACAGATGGCAGTGACTACAGCTGCAATTATTACTCCGTAAAGTTCAATAGTATGAACAGGTACATCTTTAAAGAATCTTACGAAACCTTCCGGAGCTATTATAATATAAGTTGTAACAACCATTGTCATGAACATTGAAGGAATTAATGCAAATACAAATGGTTTTCCTTTTTTAACAAGCCATACTGTTGCAGTCCATAATGAAACAGCAGCAAGAGTTTGGTTTGCCCATGCAAAGTATCTCCAAATAATGTTGAAATCAATAGTTGTTAAATAAATACCGATAGCAAATAAAGGTATTGCGATGAAGAATCTGTTTTTTATTGGGGCCTGTTTAATTTTGAAAATATCGGCAATAATTAATCTTGATCCTCTGAAAGCAGTGTCTCCTGAAGTAATAGGACAAGCAACAACTCCAAGTACAGCTAGAAATGCTCCAAAAGCACCAAGTAACTGAACAGATGCTTTGTTTACAACAACAGCAGGTGATCCAACAGCGGCTAACTGTTTTATTCCACCAAACACAGTCATCGCAGCGGCAGCCCATATTAATGCAACAACACCTTCAGCAATCATTGCACCATAGAATACTCTTCTTCCTTCAGTTTCATTTTTTATACAACGAGCAACCATTGGAGATTGAGTAGCGTGGAAACCACTTACTGCACCACATGCTATTGAAATAAACAGGTAAGGGAACATTGAAATACCTTTAGGATGCAAATTTCCTTTAAAAATTTCAGTAACTTCAGGAATTACGAAAGCCCCTGTAAATTGACCGTAAACTAACATAGTTCCGATACCAACTGCCATAAATAGCAATGCAAAACCGAAAATAGGATAGATTTTAGCAATAATTTTATCAAGCGGAAGAACTGTTGCTAAAATATAATAAACAATTATGATAATTGTAAAAGTCATAGCACTGACACCTGGAATCAAATTGTGAAGAATGTCGGCAGGTGATTTTATAAATACAACTCCAACAAGTAACAATAGAACGATTGAGAAAACCCTCATAACTTGCTGCATTACAACACCTAAATTTTTTCCAACAATTTCCCCGATACTACTTCCTTTATCCCTAAGAGAAAGCATACCAATTAAGTAGTCATGAACTGCTCCTCCAAAAATACATCCGAATACAATCCATAAGAAGGCAGCCGGTCCCCACAAAGCTCCTGCAATAGCCCCAAAAATTGGTCCTGTTCCTGCAATGTTAAGAAATTGAATTAAGAATGCTTTTGGTGTACTAACTTCCACATAGTCCACACCATCATAACATTCTACTGCAGGCGTAGTTCTGTCTGGTTCAATTCCAAATACTTTTTCTACGAATTTTCCATAAATTACGTAGCCTAAAATAAGAGCGATAATCGCTAAAATAAAAGAAATCATAAAAAACCTCCAAAAATTTTAAAATACATTTTACTATACTAATATGATAACTTGATTTTGAAAAAAGGCAAGAGCATCGTCAGAGATTTAATTAAAATATAATTGTCAATTATAGTACTATATGCTAAACTAATGTTGAAAAAAAGGGCTACAGTAAAATTTAGGGAAAAAATATTTTTTTTTGCTTCTCTATAACAAATATTTGATAGTTAAACAAAATTAATGCATAAAAAAATACAAGGTAAAATATATTTTTAAAAAAGAAAGGAAGTTATTAAGATGAAAAAGAAATTATGGATGTTATTGGTAATTTTAAGTACTGTAAGTATTCTGGAAGCAAAATCAAGTAATAAGAAAGACTGCTACATACCAAAAGGAGAACTGGGATGTGTAACAGATATGTCTACACCGGAGGGAATGAAAAAGGCGATGGAAATGGGAACAAGAAAGGATGAAGTTTATAAAGCTGCACAGGTATATTTTAATAAAGGACGTTTTGGAAATGAACAAGTAGGATTTATAGCTTATCCAAAAGGAAACTGGGCTCTTTTTTATGATCCGGATGCTTCACTTTCAGCGTTTCAGATAGCAAATGGAACTGATATTTATACGCTTGATGCTATTAAGATAGTAAGTAAACAAGGAAAGACAGATTCACAGATTGCAGCTGAAATTATTAATAATTTATATACTGGATACAAAGGAGCAGGACATCCTGAATCGGGTCTTGTAAGAAAAAGTGTTATAATAAACGGATACAAAGGGGAACAGCTTACAGTTAAAAATATTTCAGGAATTTCTCTTGTATCAAATGTAATAGTTACAGGAAATAAAATATATTTCATTTCTGTTGAAGGAGTTCCTTCACATATTGGAGAGATGATGAAATGGGTAATTAATTCATGGAATCCCTACAAATAAGAAAAATATATTTTATTTATCATAGGATATAAAAAATATATAAAAAATATAATTCTATTTTACGGTAAATACGATAAAATCCTTGACATAAGGGCTTAAATATTATAAAATAGACAAGTTATAACTCATAAACTAAGTGCAGAAAAATATGTAACATTGTTACATATTTTTTAGAGTGAATTTAGAGTAAGCCGTTATATCTGCATAGATATACAGTGTGTCTGAATTCGGGATACAGGCTGAAGCAAATGAGCTTTTTAAAAGTTTTAGTTTATAAAAATAACACAGAAAATCATAATACGAAAAATTGGAAGGAGGAAATATGCCTACTATTAATCAGCTAGTAAGATTTGGTAGAAGCACATCTGAAAAAAAGAAAAAATCACCTGCATTGAAAGGTAACCCACAAAAAAGAGGAGTATGTGTAAGAGTATACACTACTACACCTAAGAAACCAAACTCAGCCTTAAGAAAGGTGGCAAGGGTTAAACTGGTAAATGGAATCGAAGTTACAGCTTACATTCCTGGAATTGGGCACAACTTACAAGAACACAGTATCGTTCTTATAAGAGGAGGAAGAACAAAAGATTTGCCTGGGGTTAGATATAAAATAATCAGAGGAGCTCTAGATACAGCTGGAGTTGTTAACAGAAAACAAGGTAGATCAAGATACGGAACTAAAAAACCTGCGGCAGCAAGTGCAAACTAAAATTTTTAAAAAGTAAGGAGGACAAATAGTGTCAAGAAGAAGAAAAGCAGAGAAAAGAGATGTTTTACCTGATTCTCAATATAATGATAAAGTAGTAACTAAATTCATAAATGGATTAATGATAGACGGAAAGAAATCAATAGCTGAAAATATTTTCTATACAGCATTGAATCAAATCAAGGAAGAAACTCAAGAAGAAGGGATCGAAGTTTTCAGAAGAGCAATGGAAAATGTAAGACCTCAGCTTGAAGTTAGATCAAGAAGAATCGGAGGAGCTACTTACCAAGTACCGGTTGAAGTAAGAAAAGAAAGACAACAGGCATTGGCTATAAGATGGCTTGTAAGATACACAAGAGAAAGAAAAGAATACGGAATGATAAACAAATTGAAAAAAGAACTGATTGCTGCGGCAAACAATGAAGGTGGATCAGTTAAGAAGAAAGACGATACATATAAAATGGCAGAAGCTAACAGAGCGTTTGCACATTACAAATGGTAATTTATTAGCGTTGACAGTAAGTTTTTGAGTTAAGAAGGAGGAAAAAAAGGAATGTCAAGAAAAGTTGCTTTGAAAGATACTAGAAACATCGGTATCATGGCACATATAGATGCTGGAAAAACAACAACTACTGAAAGAATATTATTCTATACAGGAGTAAATCATAAAATCGGAGAGGTTCACGAAGGAGCCGCTACGATGGATTACATGGAACAGGAACAGGAAAGAGGAATTACTATTACATCTGCAGCTACAACTGCATTTTGGAATGGTAACAGAATAAATATAATAGATACACCAGGGCACGTTGACTTCACAGTTGAAGTTGAAAGATCGTTAAGAGTACTGGATGGAGCGGTTGCTGTATTCTCGGCAGTTGACGGAGTTCAGCCTCAATCAGAAACAGTTTGGAGACAGGCTGATAAATATGAAGTACCAAGAATGGCGTTTTTAAATAAAATGGACAGAGTTGGAGCAGACTTTAATATGTGTGTAAACGATATTAAAGAAAAATTGGGAGGGAACGGAGTTCCTATACAATTACCTATAGGTGCTGAAGATTCGTTCGAAGGTATTATAGATTTGATAACAATGAAAGAATACCTGTTTAAAGATGACACGATGGGAGCAGCTTATGATGTAGCAGATGTAAGAGCTGAACTTCTTGAAGAAGCTCAAGCTGCAAGAGAACACATGCTTGAATCTGTTGTTGAAACTGATGATGAATTAATGGAAAAATACTTCGGTGGAGAAGAAATCACAGAAGAAGAAATAAAGAAAGCAATAAGAACAGCTACAATAAGTGGAGTAATAGTACCTGTGTTATGTGGTACAGCATTTAAAAATAAAGGAATTCAACCTTTACTTGATGCAGTCGTTGCATACATGCCTTCACCTTTAGATGTAGGTTCAGTAAAAGGGATAGATCCTAAAACTGAAGCACCAATGGAAAGACAACCTTCAGATGAAGAAGCTTTCTCAGCATTGGCGTTCAAAATCTTAACAGATCCATTTGTAGGAAGATTATCATTCTTCAGAGTTTACTCAGGGGTTTTAAACAAAGGTTCATATGTATTAAACTCTACAAAAGGTAAAAAAGAAAGAATGGGAAGATTACTTCAAATGCACGCTAACAAAAGAGAAGAACTTGATGTAGTTTATTCAGGAGATATCGCAGCAGCGGTAGGATTGAAAGAAACAACTACTGGAGATACTCTTTGTGATGAAAATAAACCAATAATACTTGAAAAAATGGAATTCCCTGATACAGTTATTCAAATAGCTGTTGAACCAAAAACAAAAGCGGATCAGGAAAAAATGGGAACAGCATTAGCAAAACTTGCTGAAGAAGATCCAACATTTAAAGTAACTTCTAACCAGGAAACTGGACAAACTTTGATTTCAGGAATGGGAGAATTACACCTGGAAATCATAGTAGACAGAATGAAGAGAGAATTTAAAGTTGAAGCAAACGTAGGTAAACCTCAAGTTGCATACAGAGAAACAATCAACGGTGCAGCAGATGTTGAAGAAAAATATGCAAAACAATCTGGAGGTAGAGGACAATACGGACACGTTAAGATTAAAGTTGAAGCAAACCCTGATAAAGGATATGAATTTATCAACCAAATTACAGGAGGGGCAATTCCTAGAGAATACATACCTGCTGTAGATAAAGGAATTCAGGAAGCGTTGGAAGCCGGAGTTGTTGCAGGATATCCTGTACAGGATGTAAAAGTAACACTTTATGACGGATCTTACCACGAAGTCGATTCATCAGAAATGGCGTTTAAAATAGCTGGTTCAATGGCAATTAAAAAAGCCATGAGAGCTGCAAATCCAATATTGCTTGAACCAATCTTCAAAGTAGAAGTAACTACACCTGAAGAATACATGGGAGATGTTATTGGAGATTTGAACTCAAGAAGAGGACAAGTTTCAGGAATGACAGACAGAAACAATGCAAAAATAATAAACGCTCAAGTACCTTTAGCACAAATGTTCGGTTATGCAACTGACTTGAGATCAAAAACTCAAGGAAGAGCATCGTATTCAATGGAATTTGAAAAATATGTACAAGTTCCAAATAATATAGCTCAACAGGTAATAGCTGAAAGACAAGGTAAATAATAATTTAAAATTTCGAAGACAGACAAAATATATAATTATGGAGGAAGAAAGAAATGGCAAAAGCTAAATTTGAGAGAAGTAAACCACACGTAAACATTGGAACAATAGGACACGTAGACCATGGTAAGACAACACTTACTGCGGCTATATCAAAAGTACTTTCAGACAGAGGTCTGGCAGAAAAAGTAGATTTTGAAAACATAGATCAGGCACCAGAAGAAAGAGAAAGAGGGATAACAATCAACACTGCTCACATTGAGTACCAAACAGCAAACAGACACTATGCTCACGTTGACTGTCCAGGCCATGCGGATTATGTAAAGAACATGATCACAGGAGCGGCTCAAATGGATGGAGCAATCCTAGTAGTATCAGCAGCTGACGGACCAATGCCACAAACAAGAGAACATATCCTGCTTGCAAGACAGGTTGGAGTTCCTTACATCGTAGTATTTTTAAACAAAGTTGACATGGTTGACGATGAAGAATTATTAGAATTAGTAGAAATGGAAGTAAGAGAACTTCTTACAGAATACTCATTCCCAGGAGATGACATACCTATAATAAAAGGATCTGCTTTAGGAGCATTAAACGGAGAAGCACAATGGGAAGAAAGAATCATGGAATTAATGGATTCAGTAGACAGCTACATCCCAACACCAGAAAGACCAGTAGATCAAGCTTTCTTGATGCCAATTGAAGACGTGTTCACAATAACAGGAAGAGGAACAGTTGTAACAGGAAGAGTAGAAAGAGGAATTGTAAAAGTAGGGGAAGAAGTAGAAATAGTTGGAATCAAACCTACAGCAAAAACAACAGTAACAGGAGTAGAAATGTTCAGAAAGCTTCTTGATTCAGGACAAGCTGGAGATAACATAGGAGCATTATTAAGAGGAACTAAGAAAGAAGAAGTAGAAAGAGGACAAGTATTAGCAAAACCAGGATCAGTAAGTCCACATACATCATTCAAGTCAGAAGTATACGTATTGACAAAGGATGAAGGAGGAAGACATACACCATTCTTTACAGGATATAAGCCACAGTTCTATTTCAGAACAACTGACATAACAGGAGAAGTAAACTTACCAGACGGTGTAGAAATGGTAATGCCTGGAGATAACATAGAAATGTCAGTACAATTAATTCACCCAATCGCAATGGAAGAAGGATTAAGATTTGCGATAAGAGAAGGTGGAAGAACGGTAGCTTCTGGAGTTGTTGCAACTATCGTTAAGTAGTAGATGAAATAAAAATAGGAGGAAGTACTTTGGATAAAATAAGAATATATCTTCAATCTTACGATCACAAATTATTAGACCAGTCTGCAAAGAAAATAGCTGAAGTAGTAAAGAAAAACGGTTCAGAAGTAGCAGGACCGCTTCCATTACCAACTAAAACTAAAAAATATACTGTTCTAAGATCTGTACACGTAAATAAAGATTCAAGAGAACAATTTGAAATGAGAATACATAGAAGATTTGTTGAAATAAAAAATTCTAGTCAACAAATTATAGGAGCATTAAGCTCATTAAGCTTACCATCAGGTGTAGGAATAGAAATTAAGCAATTATAGGCTTAATACATGTTAGTACAATCTTTCAATGATTTTTCATTGAAATGATTGTATTAACCAATATATTAAGGAGGATAAATAAATGATATTAGGTAAAAAAATCGGAATGACTCAAATATTTGAGGATGAAAAATTAGTACCAGTTACAGTTATTGAAGCTGGACCGAACTTCGTTGTTCAAAAGAAATCAGATGATAAAGATGGTTATAATGCTATAACTTTAGCATATGATGACAAAAAAGAAAAAAATACAATAAAACCGGAAATGGGATTATTTAAAAAAGCAGGAGTAACTCCTAAGAGATTCTTAAAAGAATTTAAAGTAGAAGACTTAGCTGCATTTGAATTAGGACAGGAAATTAACGTTGATGTATTTGAAGGTATTGAATTTGTTGATATTTCAGGAACATCAAAAGGAAAAGGAACAGCAGGAGTTATGAAAAGACATAACTTCGGAGGAAACAGAGCATCTCACGGGGTTTCAAGAAACCACAGACTTGGAGGATCTAACGCAGGAGGTGCTGCATCAAACAGTAACGTACCAAAAGGTAAGAAAATGGCAGGAAGACTTGGAAACGAACAAGTAACTGTTCAAAATCTTAAATTAGTTAAATATGATGCAGAAAATAACCTTTTATTAGTAAAAGGTGCAGTTCCAGGACCTAAAAACGGGTATCTAATCATTAAAAAATCGGTTAAGAAATACTAGTAGGAAAGAGAGGAGGATAAAATGCCAGTTTTAAATATATATAAATTAGACGGTTCACAAGCAGGAACTGTTGAATTAAACAATGAAATATTTGGAATTGAACCAAATAAGACTGTAATGCACGAAGTTTTAGTTGCAGAATTAGCAGAATTAAGACAAGGTACAGCATCTACTAAAACAAGAGCTGAAGTGAGAGGTGGAGGAAGAAAACCTTTCAGACAAAAAGGAACAGGAAGAGCTAGACAAGGATCTACAAGAGCACCGCACATGGTAGGTGGAGGAGTAGTTCACGGGCCTAAACCAAGAGATTATGTTAAAAAAGTAAATAAAAAAGTTAGAAAATTAGCTTTAAGATCTGCATTAGCAACTAAAATAAATGAAGGAAACTTAATAGTTCTAGATGATTTCGCATTAGAAACACCTAAAACAAAAACTTTTGTTAACTTCGCAAAAACTTTAGACTTTGCAGGACAAAAACAATTATTTGTTGTAAATGATTTCACTGAAGATAGAGATTATAACTTATACATGTCAGTAAGAAATATTGAAAAAACATTCGTTTTAGACTCAAGAGAACTGAGAATCTTCTGGCTAATAAAACAGGATAAAGTAATCCTTACTAAAGAAGCTCTTGTAGCGATTGAGGAGGTGCTGGCATAATGCATATTACAGATATAATTAAAAGACCAGTTGCTACTGAAAAAGCAAGAAATCTGGCTAATGAAAATAATGAATACGTTTTTATCGTAGATAGAAAAGCAAACAAAATTCAAATAAGAGAAGCAGTTGAAAAATTATTTAACGTAAAAGTTGAAAGCGTTAACACTCTGAACATAAAGCCTAAAGCAAAAAGATTCAGAATGTCAATGTATAAAACAGCTGCATTGAAAAAAGCTATGGTAAAATTAAAAGATGGAGAAAAAATAGCAGCATACGAAGGGTAATAGATAAAGCTGTTAACCATATAAAAAATATATAACAAAAGAAATTTTTATGTGTGATTTGTATAGGAATTATCATGAAAAAATGATATAATATACGAACGTGATTAAAAAAAAGAATAAACAGAAGTGGAGGTAAAAAAAGTTATGCCAATTAAAAAATTAAAACCGATAACTAGTGGGACAAGGCATATGTCGATATTAGTTAATACTGAATTAGATAAAGTTAGACCTGAAAAATCTCTAACTGAACCTCTTGGATCAGCTTATGGAATTGACAACTATGGACACAGAACAGGAAGAAACAGACATAAAGGTCATAAGAGATTATATAGAATAATCGACTGGAAAAGAAATAAATTAGGAGTTCCTGCAAAAGTTGCAACTCTTGAATATGATCCTAACAGAACAGCTAATATCGCATTATTACATTATGTTGATGGAGAAAAAAGATATATTTTAGCACCAAACGGACTAAAAAAAGGTGATGTAGTTTTAGCAGGAGATACTGCTGAAATCAAACCTGGAAATGCTTTAAAATTAAAAGATTTACCAATAGGTACAGTTATACATAACGTAGAGCTTATGCCTGGTAAAGGTGGACAGTTGGCAAGATCAGCAGGAACATCTGCAAGACTTGTTGCAAAAGAAGGAACTTACTGTCACGTTGAACTTCCTTCAGGAGAATTAAGACTTATACATAGAGAATGTATGGCAACTGTAGGAGCAGTAGGAAATTCTGAACATTCACTTGTATCATTAGGTAAAGCTGGAAGAAACAGACATTTAGGTAGAAAACCTCATGTAAGAGGATCTGTAATGAACCCTGTGGATCACCCACACGGAGGAGGAGAAGGAAGATCGCCTATAGGAAGAAAATCACCAGTTACTCCTTGGGGTAAACCTACTCTTGGTAAAAAGACTAGAGGTAAAAAACTTAGTGACAAATTCATTGTTAGAAAAAGAAAGAAATAGTTTAAAGACTAAAGAAATATATGGATATAGTAATGTTGCTTGACACATCTTTAATAGCGATATTAAGATGTGTAAGGCTGACATGAACTCAATCAATTAATGTAAATAAGGAGGAAAGAATGGCTCGTTCATTAAAAAAAGGACCTTTTGTTGATGCTCACTTAATGAAAAAAGTTGAAACAATGGGAGAAAAAAAGCAAGTAATCAAAACTTGGTCTAGAAGATCTACTATATTCCCTCAATTTATCGGACATACTTTTGCAGTATATAACGGTAAAAAACATATACCTGTATATGTAACTGAGGAAATGGTTGGACACAAGTTAGGAGAATTTGCACCAACAAGAACTTTCTATGGACATGGAAAAGATGCTAAAAAAGATGCTAAAAGAAAATAATAGATATTATTCATAAATTTCGGGAAATGCCCGATATAATATGTAAGTGAAAGGAGAGCTTTAATGGCAGTTGTAGCTAAATTACGTTATCAAAGATTAAGTCCTCAAAAAGCAAGACTTGTAGCTGATGTAGTTAGAGGGAAAAATGCTTTACAGGCCTTAAATATATTAAGATTTACAAATAAAAAAGCGGCAAAATTTATAGAAAAAACATTAAGATCAGCAATTGCAAATGCTGAACATAATAACAATATGGATCCTGATAAACTATTTATTTCAAAGATATTAATAGATAAAGGACCGGTGCTTAAGAGAATAAGTCCAAGAGCAATGGGAAGAGCGGATGTAATAAGAAAACCGACAGCTCACATCACTATAGAAGTTGATGAAAGAAACTAATAATAAAGTATAAGGAGGTAAGTCTGTGGGACAAAAAGTCGATCCTAGAGGTATTAGAATCGGAATTACTAAATCATGGGATTCAAAATGGTTCGCCGAAGGAAAAGAATACTTAAATAATTTTCATGAAGATATAAAAATAAAAGAATACATTAAGAAAAACTATTATCATGCAGGAGTTTCAACTATTCAAATTGAAAGAACATCTCCTACTGATGTAACTATTATAATTGAAACTGGTAAAGCAGGAATTTTAATAGGGAGAAAAGGTCAAGAAATAGAAGCTTTAAAAGCGAATCTTGAAAAATTGACAAACAAAAAAATACAAGTTAAAGTACAGGAAATTAAAAATCCTAATAAAGATGCTCAGTTAGTTGCTGAAAGCATTGCAACAGCTATTGAAAAAAGGGTTGCTTATAAAAGGGCAGTTCAACAGGCTATTCAAAGAGCTGAAAAAGCTGGAGTAAAAGGAATTAAAGTAATGGTATCGGGAAGATTAAACGGTGCCGAAATAGCAAGAAGTGAATGGACACTTTCAGGAAGAGTACCATTACATACTTTAAGAGCAGATGTTGACTATGCAACTGCAACTGCATTCACTACATATGGTGCATTAGGATTAAAGGTATGGATATTCAATGGTGAAGTTCTTTCTAATAAAAAGGAAGGAGGAAATGAGTAATGTTAATACCTAAAAGAACAAAATACAGAAAACAGTTCAGAGGAAAAATGGGTGGTATAGCTACAAAAGGAAACAAAGTAGATTTTGGTGAATTTGGACTTGCCGCTAAAGAATTTGGATGGATAACATCAAGACAAATAGAAGCATGCAGAATTACAATAAATAGAACATTTAAAAGGGAAGGAAAAATTTGGATCAGAATATTCCCTGATAAACCTTATACAAAAAGACCTGAAGGAACAAGAATGGGTAAAGGTAAAGGTAATGCTGAAGGTTGGGTAGCAGTAGTTAAAAAAGGAAAAATAATGTTTGAAGTTGGCGGAGTATCGGAAGAAAAAGCTAAAGAAGCATTAAGAAAAGCTGGACATAAACTACCTATCAAAGTCAGATTTGTAAAAAGAGAAGAAGTGGGTGGTGATAAGTAATGACAGCAAATGAAATTAGAGAATTATCATTAGAAGAGTTAGATGCAAAAGTTAAAGAATTAAAGCAGGAATTATTCAATTTGAAATTTCAGAATCTAGCAAAATTACAGGACACTCCTATAAACACTGCAAAAATAAGAGAAGTGAAAAGAGATGTTGCTAGAATAAAAACAATTATAACTGAGAAAACAAAGACTGTAAAATAGGAGGATTCGTCAGTGGAAAATAAAAGAAACGAAAGAAAAGTAAGAGAAGGAATCGTTGTTTCTGATAAAATGGATAAGACTGTAGTTGTTCTTGAAGAAACAATGAAACTGCATAAACTTTATAAGAAAAGAGTAAAAACTTCAAAAAAATATAAAGCTCATGATGAAAAGAACGAATGCGGTGTTGGAGATAGAGTTCAAATAATGGAAACAAGACCGTTAAGTAGAGAAAAAAGATGGAGAGTTGTAACTATTTTAGAAAAAGCGAAATAGTTTTCAGTAAATTTGAGAGGAGGAAATTTTAAATGGTTCAACAACAGACTATACTTAATGTTGCTGATAATACCGGAGCAAAGAAAATAATGGTTATCAGAGTATTAGGTGGATCAAGAAGAAGATTCGGAAAAATCGGAGATATAGTAGTAGCATCTGTTAAAGAAGCTATACCGAATGGAAACGTAAAAAAAGGTGACGTTGTTAAAGCTGTAGTAGTAAGAACTAGAAAAGAATTAAAAAGAGCAGACGGATCATATATAAAATTTGATGATAATGCGGCAGTAATTTTAAACTCAGCATTAGAAGTAAGAGGTACGAGAATTTTTGGACCTGTAGCAAGAGAATTGAGGGCAAAAAACTTTATGAAAATAGTATCTCTAGCACCAGAAGTATTATAGTTATTATAGGAAGGAGGGTTTACGCGTGGCTAAACCAAGAGTTAAATCAGTACCTAACAAATTACATGTAAAAACTGGAGATACAGTTGTTGTAATTAGCGGTAGATCAAAGGATTTGTCAAGAAATGATAAAGGTCAAGGACAAACAGGAGATAAAGGAAAAGTCGGAAAAGTGTTAAAAGTATTCCCTAAGACAGGAAAAATCATAGTTGAAGGTGTTAATATACAAAAAAGACATGTTAAACCTAATGCAATGAACCCACAAGGCGAAGTTGTAGAGAAAGAAATGCCAATTTTCTCTTCTAAAGTTATGCTTTGGGATGAAAGTGCAAAAAAGGGAACAAGAGTAAGATATGAAATAAAAGATAACAAAAAGGTAAGAGTATCGGTAGTATCCGGTAATGAAATATAGGATTTAGAGAGGAGGAGAACTTAAGTGGCTGAAAAATATATTCCAAGATTACAAAAATTATATAAGGAAGAATTAGTTTCTGCATTAATGAAAGAATTAAATATTTCTAACGTTATGCAAGTACCTAAATTAGATAAAATTGTAGTAAACATGGGGATTGGAGAAGCAGTAAGCAATCCTAAGTTAATTGAAACTGCAATAAAGGAATTAGCACAAATTACAGGGCAACAGCCTGTACCAAGAGCTGCAAGAAAATCTGAAGCAGGATTTAAATTAAGAGAAGGACAAAAAATCGGAGCAAAAGTTACTTTAAGAAAAGAAAAAATGTATGAGTTCCTTGATAGACTGATAAGCATTACTTTACCAAGAGTAAGAGACTTTGAAGGAGTATCTCCAAAAGGATTTGATGGTAGAGGTAACTATACACTTGGATTAAAAGAGCAAATCGTGTTTCCTGAAATCGAAATCGATAAAGTTGACAAAACATTAGGATTAGGTATCACTATAGTTTCAACTGCACAGAACGATGAAGAAGGAAGAGCGTTATTGAAAGCATTCGGAATGCCGTTTGCAAAATAGGTTGTATTTTGAAGGAGGTGTAACTTAATAAATGGCTAAAAAAGCAATGGTTGAAAGAAACTTAAAAAGAGAACAAATAGTTGATAAATATGCAGCAAAAAGAGCTGAATTAAAGGCAAGAGCTAAAGCAGGTGATAGAGAAGCAATCGTAGAATTATCTAAATTACCAAGAAATGCATCACCTACAAGACTTAGAAACAGATGTCAGTTAAATGGAAGACCTAGAGGATTTATGAGAGAATTCGGGATTTCAAGAGTAATGTTCAGAAAATTAGCAGGAGAGGGAGTTATCCCTGGAGTAAAGAAATCAAGTTGGTAATTTTGAGAGGAGGAGAAATAAATGCATTTAACAGATCCTATTGCTGATATGCTTACTAGAATTAGAAACGGAAACATGGCTAGACATACAGAAGTTAAAGTACCGTTTTCTAAAATAAAAGAAAGCATGGCTAGCATATTAAAAAATGAAGGATATATAGCCGGTTATGAAATAAAAGAAGAAGGAAATATAAGAGATATAGTAATAACTTTAAAATATATGGATGGAGATGCTGTAATCAAAGGATTGAAGAGAATTTCAAAACCTGGAAGAAGAGTATATACATCTGTTGAAAATTTACCTAAAGTATTAGGTGGATTAGGAATTGCCATTGTCTCAACACCTAAAGGTGTTATTACAGACAAGGAATGCAGAAAGCATAGCGTTGGTGGAGAAGTACTTTGCTACGTGTGGTAATTTACGCATTTTATAAAATAGGAGGAAAGTTATGTCAAGAATAGGTAAAAAACCTATAACTATACCTGCAGGTGTAGAAATTAAACAAGATGGAAACAAGTTTACTGTTAAAGGACCTAAGGGACAGCTTGAAAGAGAATTAAACAGTGAAATAAAAGTAAATATAGATGGCAACGAAATAACTTTTGAAAGACCTAATGATTTACCAAATACAAGAGCTATTCACGGAACAACAAGAGCTAATGTAAACAACATGGTAACAGGAGTAAGTCAAGGTTTTGAAATCAAATTGGAATTAGTAGGGGTTGGATACAGAGTACAAGCTAGTGGTAAAGGACTTACTTTGGCTCTAGGATATTCACATCCTGTAGAAATAGAACCTGTTGAAGGAATTACTTTCAAAGTTGAAGGAAACACTAAAATAACTGTTGAAGGAATTGATAAACAATTAGTTGGACAAGTTGCTGCGAACATAAGAGCAAAAAGACCACCTGAACCTTACAAAGGAAAAGGAGTTAAGTATGCTGATGAAGTAATCAGAAGAAAAGAAGGTAAGAAAGGATAGGAGGTAGATTTTAGTGATTAAAAAACTTGATAGAAATAAATTAAGAGAGAAAAAACATAGAAGTATAAGAAGAAAAATCGTTGGAACTGCTGAAAGACCTAGACTTTCTGTGTATAGAAGTTTGAAAAATATATTTGTTCAAATTATCGATGACAGTACAGGAACAACATTAGTTTCAGCATCAACAATTGAAAAAGGTGCAAAAGCTCAATCAGGTGGAAATGTTGAAGCAGCTAAAAAAGTTGGAGAGGCAATAGCAAAGAAAGCATTGGAAAAAGGTATAAGCAGTGTAGTATTTGATAGAGGCGGATATATTTACACAGGAAGAGTAAAAGCATTAGCAGATGCTGCAAGAGAAGCAGGATTAAAATTCTAGAGAGAAGGAGGATTTATTTTGGCCAGAGAAATTAAAGATAGAGAAGCAAAAGCGAGTGAATATAAGGAAAGTCTTTTAAGAATAAGCAGAGTTTCTAAAACTGTTAAAGGAGGAAGAAGAATATCTTTCTCAGTATTAGCAGCTGTTGGAGATGAAAAAGGAAAAGTTGGTATAGGATTAGGAAAAGCAAATGGTGTACCTGATGCTATAAGAAAAGCAGTAGCAAATGCTAAGAAAAATATGATTATAGTATCTTTAAAAGGCGGAACTTTACCGCATGATCAAATTGGTAAATACAATGCTACAAGCGTATTGTTAAGACCAGCTTCAAAAGGTACGGGAGTTATCGCAGGTTCTGCAACAAGAGAACTTCTTGAATTAGCCGGAGTTACTGACGTACTTACAAAAATAAGAGGATCAAAAAATAAAGATAACGTTGCAAGAGCAACTTTAGACGGATTAAAAAAATTAAGATCAGTTGAAGAAGTTGCTAGACTTAGAGGAAAATCAGTTGAAGAAATTTTAGGATAATAGGTTAGGAGGTAAAATTAATGTCTAAAGTAAAAGTAACACTTATTAAAGGAATTAATGGAAGAAAGCCTAATCATGTCGCTACTGTTAAATCACTTGGATTAAGAAAAATTAGCCAAAGTGTTATTCATAATAAAACAGCAGATATAGAAGGAAAAATAAAATTAGTTTCTTATTTACTTAAAGTAGAGGAGGTTTAGAATAAATGAATCTTAATGAATTAAGACCTGCTGAAGGCTCTAAAAGAGAAAGAAGAAGAGTAGGAAGAGGTCATGGTACAGGATGGGGAAAGACTGCAGGAAAAGGTCATAACGGTCAGAAACAAAGATCTGGTACTTATGTTTCACCTATATTTGAAGGTGGACAGATGCCAATCGTAAGAAGAGTTCCTAAAAGAGGATTCTCAAATTCTCCATTTAAAAAAGATATGGTAGTTATTGCATTATCTGATATCGTTGAAAAATTCAATGATGGAGATGTAGTAAGCTTACAAACATTAGTAGAAAATGGAATAATTAAAAACCCTAAATTCATAGTTAAATATTCAGATGAAGCATTGAGAAATGTAAAAGGGAAAAAAGCTGTAAAAGAATATTTAGAAACAAATGTTGAATCATATGTTAAAGAAAAAGATTTTACAAGCTTACTGAAAATAATTGGAAATGCTGAAGTTACAAAGAAATTGACTGTAAAAGCACATGGAATTTCAAAAGCGGCTAAAGAATCTGTTGAAAAAGCAGGTGGAAGCGTAGAAATTCTTGAAGTTAAGTCATATTCAGCTAAAGCAGGAAATAATAAAAAAGAAAATGAGGATAAGTAAGATTCACATCTTGCTTTTTCTCATATATAAGGAGTAGTGGTAAGAGTGACTTTAACTGAAGCAATAGCAAGTAGGATAAAAGCAATATTCAAAATACCTGAATTGGAAAAAAAAGTATCTTTTACCTTGATTATGATTATCATTGCAAGAATTGGAATACATATCCAAGTTCCTGGAATTAATATGGATCTTTTTAAGGAGTTTCAGAATAATGCGTTAGCTGGATTCTTGAACCTGTTTTCAGGTGGAGCAGTTGAAAGGGCTTCCATATTTTCACTGGGAATAGTTCCTTACATTAATGCATCAATCGTATTTCAGCTTTTAGGAGTTATTTTCCCTAAAATAGATGAAATGCAGAAAGAAGGGGGTAAGGAAAGAGATAAGATTACCCAATGGACAAGATACGTAACTATTCTTCTTGCAATAGGACAATCATTTGTAATATCAATAACGTTAATGAAAAGTGGAATGGTTATCGAGCCAGGAATAAAATTCATCATAGCTTCTGTTGCATTGATGACAGGTGGTACAGCATTCCTGATGTGGATTTCAGAAAGAATCTCAATAAGAGGTATTGGAAATGGTACATCAATGCTAATTTTCCTAAACATCGTTGCAGGGTTACCGAGTGTATTGCATAACATGTGGGCAAGTCTTAGCAAGGACAGTACAGGTATTGTAATGTTTACATTATCTTTGGTACTATTTGTAGTAATTATAACTTTAATGGTAATAGTACAGCTTGCTGAAAGAAGAATCCCTATACAGTATGCAGGAAAAGGTAGTTTAGGATTTGGTGGAGGACAGAGTGCAGTTGGAAGAAGAACTTACCTGCCTTTAAAAATAAATATGTCTGGAGTAATGCCGATAATCTTTGCGTCAGTACTGATGGCGGCACCACCATTTGTGGTTTCATTGATGAAGGATAGTAAATTAAAAACTTTTTTAACAGCTCAGTTTTCTCCTAAAGGAGTTATGTATCTATTGTTATTCGCAATACTGATTACAATATTTTCTTTCTTTTATACTTTGACAATAGCATTTGACCCTGATAAGGTGGCAGATGATTTAAAACAAAGCGGAGGAACAATACCAACAGTAAGAGCAGGGGCGGAAACAGCTGATTATCTGGAAGGAGTAGCTACAAGAGTAACTTTTGGAAGTGCTATATTCCTGTCATTATTAGGAATATTCCCTAACATATGGTTTGGATATTTTCTTAATATAAATGTATTAATCGGAGGAACAAGTCTTCTGATTCTTGTAGGGACAGCAGTGGAACTGCTTCAGCAGATAGATTCATATCTGGCTGTTAAGAAGATGAAAGGTTTTATAAAAAAAGATAGAAAAAGTAGAAGATGAAGCTAACAGTTTCATCTTTTTTTTTGATAAATTATAAAAAATTAAAAACTCTCATTTTTCTTTAATGTAAATGTGTTAGAATACATATGATGATAAATGAGAGATAGAGATTGCTTTATATTACAGCTATTGTAATTGCCATCTTAATATTAAGCAGATATGAGTTATTAGAAGAAAAATGAGAAAAAGATCGGACGAAAATTTTAAAAGTTTTCGTCTTTTTTTTGGAATGAAACAACTAGTAAAGTAAAAAATAGAATAGTTTTAATACTAACTTTATGATATAATAATTTGAAATTGGAAAATAAAAGGAAAGGAGAAAACTGCTGTTTTAAATAAGTTTTATTTTCAGCAGTTAACAATTAGGATATGAAAAGAGTAGCCCAGTCAATAGTGGCATTTATTATAAGCATATTTGGAGCAAATGCGGGAAAAGTGATAGGAATATTTTTAATTTCCCTACTTCCGGTTATAGAGCTTAGGGGGAGCATTCCGGTAGGATATTATCAGGGGCTTCCATGGTACACAAACATGATAACATCAATAATAGGAAATCTTCTGCCTGTACCGTTTATACTTTTATTTGTTGTAAAAGTGTTTGAGTTTATGAAAAAAAGAAATATAATGGTAGGTTTTATTGAAAAAATAGAAAAAAGGGCAATGAGCAGAAGTGACAGTATTGCAAATAAGGAATTTATTGGACTTATGCTATTTGTGGCAATTCCTCTTCCAGGGACAGGAGCATGGACAGGAGCTCTGATTGCTGCGTTGCTTCAATTTAACAGAAAAAAATCTTTTATGTATATTTGTATCGGAGTGCTGATTGCCGCATCACTGGTTACTCTGGGAGTATATGGAGTTATAGGGTCTTTTATATAATACTTAAATAAGTTTGCAGTAAAACACCTGAAATTAATACTTTTCAAAAGAAAGGAAATGTGTTATAATCAAAGTACAATATAATAAGGGAATGTTTTGGTTTCGACAGGATAGGAAGCTTATTATCGGCAAGTAAGCGGGAGCTTTAAAATCCAACTTAAATATAATCGGAAACGATAATTACGCATTAGCTGCCTAAGTCGCAGCTCGTCACTTTAAGAAATCGCCATTTTTCTTTAAGATGACGTCACTTTAATGGCTTACTTGGATGTATGATTATGTCATCTGAGGACATCTTATAATCTCGCCGTTAGACTTTTGTCTGTTTAATATCTTTTCGGTTAAAGCGATAAATAGACTAAACTTGTAGATGATAGTAAGAACTTTTTATTTTGGACACGGGTTCGATTCCCGTCATTTCCACCAAAACAAGAAAATAAAAAATAATAAATAAAATTTAAAACTGCCTTGAGGGGCAGTTTTTTGTTACTTCTTATAAGGACAGCTCATTAAATGATCATCAATAATTCCTATAGCCTGTAAGAAAGAGTAAATAATTGTGGAACCGATAAACTTAAATCCCCTCTTTTTAAGGTCTTTACTTATCTTATCTGACAATTCACTTGTGGCAGGTACTTCAGACAGCTCCTTCCATTTATTTATAATTCTTTTGTTATCAGTAAAATTCCATATATATTTTGCAAAGGAGCCAAATTCTTCCTGTACTTTCATGAATGCTTTGGCATTTGTAACAGTAGAATTTATTTTCAGCCTGTTTCGTATAATTCCCTGATTTTGCAGAAGTTCATCCAGTTTTGTTTCATTGTATTCTGCGATTTTTTTGTAGTCAAAATTATCAAATGCTTCCCTAAAACTTTCCCTTTTCTGTAAAATTGTATTCCAGCTCAGTCCAGCCTGGAAGCCTTCCAGTATGAGCATTTCAAAGATGTATCCGTCATCGTGGGAAGGTACCCCCCATTCAGTGTCGTGATATAAAATATCCTTTTCTCCCTTTGCCCATCCGCAACGGTTATCATTATTCATATTTTATGACTCCCTTCTTTTCAAGTTTTTTATATGATATCAGAATGTGTTGTCCAGTGTCAATTTTCTTTGTGGGAATACCTTGGAATACAGATATAAAAATTAATGTGAAAACTATATTTTGAAATTATTTAAAATAAGAGGAAAACCATAATGAAAAAGTATAGAAAAAAATACAAAAAATTGATATAATATGTCGATAATAAAGAAAAAGAAAGAATAGAAATTTAAAATAAAGGAGATGGAAATGAAAAAAAATATTCTGAAAATAGTTTTGATTATATTGCTCTCATTGGTGTTACTAAGCTGTGGAAAAAAGGAAGATAAAATAAAAATAGTATTTCTGCCAAATGAATCAAATGATTCCTTGAAAAATTCAAGGGAAGAATTTGCAAAGGTTATAGAAAAGGCAACTGGAAAAAAAGTTGAAATAATAACAACGACAGATTACAACATTGCGGTGGAGAATATAATTTCAGGACAGGCACAGATTGCATATATAGGTGCGGAAGCTCTACTTAGTGCAAGGGAAAGAAGTAAGGATGTGGAAGCTGTATTGACAAATTCAGGAGCAAGCGGAACATTGGATGATGCATTTTATTACAGTTTTATAGCTGTGCGTGAGGAAGATGCTCCACAATATAAGTCTGGAGACGGATATGACCTTAAAAAGATGCAGGGGAAATCAATAACATTTGTTACAAACAGTTCGACATCAGGATTTAAAATACCGGCACATGAAATTGTAAAGATATTTAACCTGAAGGATAACGATGAAGTAATACAGGAAGGAAAAGTTTTCTCAAAAGTAATATTTGGAGGATCTCATCCGGGAGCACAGGTAAATCTGTTTAAAAAAGATTCTGATATTGCGACATTTGCTATTCCAAAGTCATTTACAATATATGAACTGACTTCAGGACAGGAAAATAAAGCAGGAGCCACTTATAAGGTAAGACAGGGGGCAGTTGCACCGTTTGGAGATTATGCGGGAAAAAGCTTCACTGTAATAAAATCAATACCTGTATTTAACGGACCGATAGTATTCAATGTGAAAAAACTTTCCAAGGAAGATCAGGATAAAATTAAGAAAGCCCTTATGTCAAAGGAAACAACAGACAATCCTGCAATCTTCAGTGATAAGAAAAGTAAGATAAGAGGACTGTTCCTGAAGGAAAATCCAAATGTCGGATTCCTTGAAACAGATTCAAAATGGTATGAACAGGCAAAAGAATAAGACAGGACATAGGAAGGTAAAAAATACAGATAATTTATTAAAAGAATAAAATAAATATAGTAATAAAATCGGAAGGCTGGAGGGAATCCGGCCTTTTTAATTAATATTGGTAAAATAGATAAAGATAAAAGAAAGGGGTTGAAAATGCTGCTATCAGTAAATAATATTACAAAAAAATATAAAAATGGGACAATAGCCCTGAAAAATGTTTCGCTGACAGCTGAAAAGGGTGAATTTATTTCAGTTATAGGAACTTCAGGATCAGGAAAATCAACTTTGCTGAGAACAATAAACAGAATGATTGATATAGATGAAGGAACTATACTTTTCAATGATGTTCAGATAGAGAAACTTAAAGGAAAGGAAATAAATAAATTTAGAAGACAGATAGGAATGATATTCCAGAGCTATAATCTTGTTGAAAGGCTGACAGTTATTGAAAATGTTCTTCATGGCAGACTGGGGTACAAGTCTGTTCTGGCAGGCTCTCTGGGACTGTATACTGAAGAGGAAAAACAGGAAGCCTTTAGTATACTTGAAAAGGTTGACATGATGAAATATGCATATCAGAGATGTAGTGAGTTAAGTGGTGGTCAGAAACAGAGGGTTGGAATTGCAAGAGCTTTAATGCAAAATCCGGTACTTCTTCTATGTGATGAGCCAATTGCATCACTTGATCCGAAAAGTTCAGAAAGAGTAATGGACTATTTGAGAAAAATTACTGATGAAATGGGAATAACATGTATTGTAAATTTACATCAGGTTGACATTGCAACAAAGTATTCTGATAGAATTATCGGGCTAAATGAAGGACATAAAGTGTTTGATGATACTGTAGGAAACTTGACAAAGGAAAAGGTGGAGGAAATTTATTCAGGTAAGGGAGAAAAGGATTAGGTTTGTTAGAAAAAGTTATCAGAAAATAAATTAATAGAATTTGGAAAGGCAATTTAATGAAGTTAACTAATAAAGATATACTTAAAAGGAGAATGCAGTCAAAAATAATATTCCTGCTTTCTGTCATAGTACTATATACTGTGTCGTCCATAATTTCAGGATTTGAAAATGGACTGGCTTTCTTATCAGTTCCAAAAGGGGTATTATGGCTGTTCCAGAAATTTATTCCTAACGGGAAAACATTACAGTATCTGCCTAAAATTATGAAGCCTGCCATTGAAACAATTCTGCTGGCACTGACTTCAACCCTGATTTCATCAATGTTTGCACTTGTAATGGCAGTAATTGGTTCAGAAACATTAGGAGTAAGTAAAATAGCTGAATTCATTGTAAAACTTATAGCCTCATTTTTTAGAAATATGCCGGTTGTGGCATGGTCGCTGCTACTGTTGTTTTCCTTTAAACAGAGCCAGTTTACAGGGCTTCTGTCACTGACATTTATAACATTCGGATATTTGACAAGATCCTTTATGGAAACAATTGATGATGTTGCAGGAGATGTAGTGGAGGCATTACAGGCGACAGGAGCCTCATGGTGGCAGATTGTATTTCAGGGTGTAATTCCAAGTGTTTCTTCACAGCTTGTTTCATGGGTTCTGTACTATACAGAAAATAATGTGAGGGAAGCGACTCTTGTAGGGATTCTTACAGGGACAGGAATAGGATTTATATTCAACCTGTATTACAGAAGTTTCAGGTATGATGCGGCAGGCCTTGTTATTCTCA
Source organism: uncultured Leptotrichia sp. (assembly GCA_937925095.1). Taxonomy (GTDB): domain Bacteria; phylum Fusobacteriota; class Fusobacteriia; order Fusobacteriales; family Leptotrichiaceae; genus Leptotrichia_A. The sequence continues at coordinate 48,506 of CALEXX010000024.1, read as the reverse complement.
TTGTGGCATTAATAGTTCTAATAATAGAGCTTGTGTCAAATAAAATAAGAAAGGAACTGCTTTAGTATAGAAAGGGAGGTGAAGGAATGGCAGTAGAAAGCTACATGGAAAAAAATAGAAATGGGAAAATAGTAATAAAAAAATTTACAAAGTCAAGGGCTTATTTAACAGTTATATTAATAGTTTTCTGTCTAACAGGATTGTATACAATGTTTACAATAGATACAGGAGATGTAAAAATAGACGTTGCTTTACAGGAATTTGCTAAAAATCTGCGGGAAATGTTTTTAGGGGCAAGGCTTTCAGACAGATACAGTTTTCCGGAAATATTTCAAAGTCTGGGAGTGAGCCTGTCACTTGCAATGATGTCAACTCTGATAGGGGGATTTATTGCATTATTTCTGGCATTTTTTGCGGCTGAAAATCTTTCAGGAAGAAGAACATCAAAAATAATAAGAGTTACAGTATCTTTTATAAGATCAATTCCTACGATACTGTGGGTTATGGTATTTTCAGTTGTGGCAAATATAGGAGTGGAAGCTGCAGTTATTGGGATATCCTTTCATACGGTGGCTTTTCTTGTAAAGGCATATTCTGAAAGCATTGAGGAACTGGACAAGGAAACAATCGAAGCACTGAAGGCAAGCGGAGCTTCGTGGTGGCAGATTATATTTCAGGCGGTAATTCCTTCATCAATGGCATTGATACTGTCATGGACATTTGTACGTTTTGAAATGAACTTTACAAATGCAGTTGTTGTTGGAGCGGCTTCAGGAGCCGGAGGGATAGGATATGAAATGTTTATGGCGGGAACAATGTATCATGATCTAAGGGAAGTAGGAGTTTTTGCTTATATGATTTTATTTACTGCTATAATTCTTGAGGCAATTTCCTATGGACTCAGAAAGAAATATATTAACAAAAAATAAATTTATGGATAAAAATAAGTGGAAAAATATTAGATGTTGTTGTCTATAAGTTAAAAAATACCATGAAAAATAAAATGTTAAAAATTATAATAAAAAATGACAAAATAGAAAAAATAATGTATAATGTATATAGTTTTACACAATAATAAATTAATAAAAAATATTCATAGGTCATAAAAAAGGAAGGAATTGAAATGAATAAAAAAGTTAAAGGAATTTCCTTCATTGTTCTGGGAATGTTCCTTACGTATCTTCTGGTCAATAGAAGAGGGATAGAAGCCTCTAATAATTCTGAAGGGAATTTTCTGTTTTTATTTTTGAATTTTTTTACTTTACTTACAGGTAAAATGGCATGGATAATAGTTGGTCTGATATTTGTGGCAGGACTTGCTTATCTTATAAAAAAAGAAGTAAAGATAAGCAGAAAGAAAGAACTGACAGGAGCAATCTGCCTTCTGGCAATTTCACTGCTGTTTATAAGGGAAGACATTGTGACACCTTTACCTGATTCATTTACAGATGCCGGAAGAATCATTCTGGAGCTGGGATTTGGAAGAGAAAGTGGAGGAATTGTAGGAAGTTTAGTTGCAATGCCTCTATATAAGATAATAGCAACAACTATAATGGGAATTTTCCTTTGGGCAGTTGTGGGACTGAGTATTGTATATTTACTGTCTACTCCGTTGGAATATATTTACGAATGGATAAAGGGAGTAAGACAATATTATAAAAGTGATGAGTACAAGGAAAAAGTAACACTTCTTAAAGCTAAGAAAATGTCTGAGAAGCTTAAACGTACTGATTATAAGAAATATCAGAAGGAAGAAATGAAAAAACGTATAATAGAATCAAGAAATCAAAAATTGAGTTTTGAACTTTCTAAAAAACCGAAGGATAGCTTTTTAGATAAGACGGAAGTTTATTCAGATGCGGAACTGGCTAAAAAAGAGAAGGAATGGACAGAATTTTCTAAAAAAATGGAAAATAATAAAGTTGCTTCTGAAAAGGAAAAAGCGGCAGCAAAATCTGAAAGAAAACCTGAAAATTCCAAAGTTGAAGAGAAAAAGACAGAAGTAAAGAAACAGGAAGAACAACAGGTAAAAACTGCTGAACCTGAACTGCAAAAACCTGTGGCTGAAAGTACAAAAGTTTCTCAGGAAAATAATATTCCGGAAGTAAAAACTCCTGAAAATAAAGAAACTGTTCAAAACAGTCAGGTTAATGTAAAACCTTCTGCTGAAAAGGAACTTCAGAAGGAAGTAAAAACAGCAGTATCAGAAGAAATAAAACCTGTAGAAGATAAAACAGTTAAAAAAGAAAATAGAAAAGTGGAAAATCATCATGAAGAAATGGTTATTCCTAAAATAGAAGCATTTGAAGATGTGGAGGCCATAAAAAGACAGAAGGAACTAGAAGAAAATCTTAAAAAGGCTGAAGCGGCAAGACTTAATACAGACAAAGGATATAACGAGCTTCTAAAAAAATCCATAGAAGAAATATTTAAGATTAAGCCTATGGATATGGAAAAGAAATTTGAAATTGAAAAAAGTATTATTGATAATGTCAATCATCTGGAAAATGTACTTAAACAGTTTGGAATAGATGCAAAGGTTGTAAACTATGAATACGGACCGACAATTACAAGATATGAGATTACAATACCGGCGGGAGTGAAGGTTAGTAAAGTTACTTCCCTTTCAGATGATATTGCAATGAATCTTGCGGCTGAAAGCATAAGAATAGAAGCACCTATTCCAGGGAAAAATACAATTGGTATAGAAACTCCGAATAAAATAAAGGAACCTGTACATTTTTCCAATATAATCCAGAATAAAGAACTGGAAAAGGGAGAACTGAACGTAATTTTAGGTAAGGACATAGTCGGAAGAGACAAAATAATAGATATTACTAAAATGCCGCATCTGCTTATAGCAGGTCAGACTGGTTCAGGTAAATCAGTGGCAGTAAATACTTTGATAGCAACACTGATATCAAAGAAATCTGAAAAAGAAGTAAAGTTTATTATGGTGGATCCGAAAATGGTAGAACTTATGCCTTACAATGACATACCTCATCTGCTTGTTCCTGTCATAATCGACCCTCAGCAGGCTGCAATAGCTTTGAAATGGGCAGTAAATGAAATGGAAAACAGATACAAGCAGCTTATGGAAAATGGAGTTAGAAATATTAAGAGCTACAATTCCTTGAAGTATGTTGAAAAAATGCCTTATATTGTTATAATAATAGACGAGCTGGCAGACCTTATGATGGTTGCTTCAGGAAGTGTGGAGGAATCCATTGCTAGAATTGCCCAGAAGGCAAGAGCGGTGGGAATTCACCTTGTGGTGGCTACTCAACGTCCGTCAACAGATGTTATAACAGGTATGATAAAGGCAAATCTTCCGAGCAGAATTTCATTTGCTCTGAGATCCCAGATAGATTCAAGAACTATATTGGATTCTGCAGGAGCGGAAAAACTGCTAGGTCAGGGAGATATGCTTCTGCTTGAAAATGGTTCTTCAAAACTTGAAAGAATACAGGGAGCATTTATTTCAGATGAAGAAGTTACAAACCTTACTTCTACGCTAAAATCAAGCAGAAAGGTAAAATATAGGGATGAAATTCTTGTAGAAACACAGGAAAATGATGTTAATGTAGATCCTTACTTTGAAAATGCGATAGAGATAATAAAACAGGAGAAAAAAGTTTCTATATCCCTACTGCAGCGTGAATTGAGAATAGGATTTAACAGGGCATCAAGAATCTATGACCAGTTAAAGGAAAAAGGAATTATAAGTTACGATAATCAGATACTGATTGATGATGATTTAGAAAATGAAATAAAAAAATAGAATAAAAAAAGAAATAAAAATGAAGGAGATATTTATATGAAATTTTTTGATGTGTTCAAAATTAGTACAAAACCGACAAAGGACGTGGCAATTGACCTGGGAACGGCGAATACAGTAGTTTATGTAAAAGGTGAAGGAATACAGATTGATGAGCCTACTTATGTTGCGTTAAACATAAAAACAGAAGAAGTGGAATATATCGGAGAAAAAGCAAAAGAAATAATAGGAAGAACAGCAAAACATACTGAAATAGTAAGACCTCTTAAAAATGGAGTTATTTCAGATTATGAAATTACTGAAAAAATGTTGACAGAATTTTTAAAAAGAATAAGAAAAGATAAGGTTCAAAGTGCAAGAGTTATAATATGTGTACCAAGTGGAGTAACTCAGGTTGAAAGAAGAGCAGTGGTAGAAGTTGTAAAAGATGCAGGAGCAAAAGAAGTATATCTTATGGAAGAACCTGTTGCAGCTGCAATTGGAGCAGGAATAGATTTATTCCAGCCTAAAGGACATTTAATTGTTGATATAGGAGGAGGAACTACTGAAATAGCGTTTATCGTATCAGGAGGGGCGGCTGTATCAAAATCAGTTAAAATTGCCGGAGATCATCTGAATGAAGATATAATGGAATATGTTAAGGAAAAACATAATCTTCTAATCGGAGAAAAAACTGCTGAAGATTTAAAAGTAAATACAATCAGCATGCCTGATAAAAATGCGACATTTGAAATAAGAGGTAGGGAATTAGGAGTAGGACTTCCTAAGAGTATTAAAATAGTGGCTCAGGAAATAGATTCAGCTATTGATAAAAATATTGACCTTATAATAGATGAAATTAAACTGACAATGGAAGAAATAGAACCTGAAGTAGCTGCAGATATATATGAAACAGGTATTTATCTGTCAGGTGGAGGAGCCGGAATAAGAATATTGAAGGAAAAAATTGAAAAAGAATTAAAACTGAAAGTAACTGTAAGCGATGATGCTATCCACTCAGTTGTAAATGGAATAGCAATAGTGCTTGATGACTTCGACAGATATAAAAATATAATAATTTCACCTACTATGGAATATTAATTTATATATTTGAAATAATAGGGAAATATTATGGAAAAAATAGAAAATATTGAAAATAAAATGGAAACGCTTATATTTCTTTCCAAAGAGCCATTAACAGTGGAGGAGCTGGCGAAATTTTACGGTTTATCGTTGGATGAAACGCAGGAAATATTATCAATGCTTAAGGAAAAAAGAAAAGAAAGCGGTATAAATATAAGGATTGAAAATGGGGCAGTGTTTCTTGTTTCCAATCCTTTATATGGTGAAGATGTAAAAAAATTTTTTAATCCCGAACTTAAAATAAAAAAATTGACTAAACCTACAATGGAAACCTTGGCAATTATTGCTTATAAAGGGCCTGTTACTAAAGGGGAAATTGAACAGATAAAAGGTGTCAGTGTAGAAAAAACCATAGCAAATTTACTGGAAAAAAATCTTATTTACATCTCAGGAAAAAAGAAGGCGATAGGAACTCCTAATCTTTATGAAGTTACAGAAGATTTTTACAGTTATCTGAATATTAGTGAAAAATCAGAACTTCCAGGATATAGCCAGTATGAAAAAATAGAACTGCTTTATAAGGAAAATGAAGGGAAGGATTCTGAAAAGCCGGGTATAATAGAGGAAATTAAGGAAAAAACAGATAAAAAAGAAAATATAGAGGTAGAAAATGAGATTGAATAAATTTATAGCTGACGCTGGAGTATGTTCGAGAAGAAAAGCTGATGAAATGATTAAGGAAGGAAGAGTTACTGTAAATAAACAGGAAGCAGTAATAGGAATGGAAGTTTCTTCCGGAGATGTTGTAAGGGTTGATGGGGAAAAGATAAAAATCAATACAAATTATGAATATTACATGTTAAATAAGCCTAAGAGGGTAATCTGTTCAAGCGAGGATAAGTTCGGAAGAAAACTTGCAATAGACTACATAAAGTCTAAAAAGCGTCTGTATACATACGGAAGGCTTGATTATATGACAGAAGGGCTTATAATAATAAGCAATGATGGAGATATTTACAATCATGTGATGCACCCGAGCAAAAAACTTTACAAAAGCTATATTGCAAAATTGGACAAGGATATTACAGAGGAGCATCTGGAAGCGTTGAAGCATGGAGTTGTAATAGACGGAAGAAGAACAGCACCTGCAAAGGTGAAAACAATCAGCAAAAGAGAAATAAGAATAGCAATTTTTGAAGGAAGAAACAGACAGATAAGAAAAATGCTGGAAACATTGGGATATGATATTAAATCACTGAAAAGAGTAAAAGTAGGGGAACTGACTCTTGGAAGTTTGGAAGTGGGGCATTACAGACCTCTGACAGAAGATGAAATTAAGTATTTAAAGAATCTTTAGGAACTTTAAATCTGACAGGAATGTTGGAAATAAATTTTGGAGAAAATGAATGACAGAAAATAAAAGTATATTTTTAATAGATTTCGATGTTACCATAAGTAGAAAAGATTCAACAGATACATTGCTCGAAACTCATAATCCCGAGTATAAAAAAATTATAAGGGAAAAGTATAAAAACGGCGATATAACTATGAGGGAATTTGTAATATTTGGACTTGAGTCATTAAATATAACTAGGGAAGAATATATAGCAACCCTTGATAAGAATGTTACTATTGATGAGAGTTTTAAGGATTTTGTCGAAAGTGGTACGGAATTTAAAATAGTGAGTGCAGGAACGAGGCTTAATATACAAGGCTCGCTTTTGAAGTATAATATAAATTTGACAGATGATGACATTATTTCTAATGATATTAGTTTTGATGGAAATAAAATAAAGATTACAAATCCGTTTCTGGATAAGGAAATGTACTATGGAGTGGATAAGAAGGAAGCTGTGGAAAGCTATCAGAAAAAGGGATATAAAGTAATTTTTGTAGGAGATGGCCCGTCTGATTACAGGGCGATGGAAACAGCTGATTTTGTTTTTGTAAGAAAAGGAACAAGAGCTGTTAAGTTCTGTTTGGAAGAAAATATTGATTTTCTTGAATTTGATAACTTTAATGAGATATTGGAGTGGAGAGAAAATCAGAAATAAATTGATGAAGAAGGAGAAAAAATGCTGAGCAAAGAAGATGTTTTAAAAATAGCAAAATTATCAAAGCTGGAATTTTCAGAAAATGAGATTGAAAAATTTAGAACAGATCTGAATAAAATTTTTGACCACATGGAAGAATTGAACAGCGTTGATACGAGTGAGGTTGAACCGTTGTTTAATGTGCTGGATTTAAAAGATGTGTTGAGAAAAGATGTTGTCAAGGATAGCGGAATTAAAAAGGATATTCTGAAAAATGCACCAAATAGTGATGATGAATTTATAATTGTACCAAAAGTTGTTGGAGAAAATGCTGATAATTAGTTTCTTTGAAGGAGAGGAAAATATTGGAAAATATAGATTTACTTGCAGAAAAAATAAAATGTGACTATGAAAAAATTAGTGAAGACAGCGAAATAACAGAAGTTGCAGAAAGGTACTTTGAGTTGTTGGAAGAAGGGAAAAAACAAGGTTTTATTCCTGTTTTTGTTGAGGTAAAAGATTATTTCAATGAAGAGTTTCCTGATTTTGAGGAATATGAAAGAGCAAGGGATGAAATTTTAGAAAATTATAAAAAAATAGATTGTGGCCAGTGGTTTAAAGAAAGAAGACAGGAATATATAGAAAATGGGTATCTAAATGAGGAATATGAATTTTCTGACGACAGTGACTACCTAGATTATTTTAAAAATTTCAATGAAGATGAGACTTTCTATTTAAACTCAATATTTGATGGAGAAACTGGAAAAGTAAGGGAAAATGTAGGACTATTTAAGATTCCGGCAGATAAAGTTTACGAAATTCCAGGATGGTTTTTATTCGGCGGATTTAACGAATGTCCTTTACCTGAAGAAATTATAGCTATAAGTAAATATTGGTATGAAAAATATGATGCAAGAATTGCTGCAATAACTGACTCTGAAATAGAATTTTATTTGGAAAAATTTCCTGAAACACAGGAAGAGGCAGAAAAATTGGCAGTAGAGCAGTTTTTAGTCAGTGAAGATTTAGTTTTCCAAATTTATGATGAACTGGAAGAACTTTCAAAGGGATTGTATAAATCAAGAAATTGGTATTTTTGGTGGGATTAAGAAAAGAAAGGTGGAAAAATGAGCTTATACAGAAAAACAGCCAGTGAAATAGCTGAAATGATAAAAAATAAGGAAGTTACATCTGAAGAAGTAACGAAGGAATTTTTACAGAGAATTGATTCGCTGGAAGATAAAGTAGGAGCATTCTCAAGTGTTTTAAATGAAAAGTCACTGGAAAGTGCTAAAAAATACGATAATGACAATAATGAAAATAATAGAAAAGAATATGATAATACATTGTTATTTGGAGTTCCTGTGGCACTGAAGGATAACATTCTTTCAAAAGGTGATTTAACTACGGCTTCATCACAGATTCTTAAAAATTATGAAGGGGTATATGATGCGACAGTAGTTGAAAAACTTAAGAAGGCAGGAGTTCCTATAATAGGAAAAGCGAACATGGATGAATTTGCAATGGGGTCATCAAATGAAAATTCATCAATAAAGCCTGCTTCAAATCCATGGGCATTGGATAGAGTGCCGGGAGGAAGCAGTGGAGGATCAGCTGCTGCAGTAGCTGCACAGATGGTTCCAATAGCACTGGGAACTGACACAGGTGGAAGTATAAGACAGCCAGCAAGTCTTACAGGAACAGTAGGAATAAAGCCAACGTATGGAAGAGTATCAAGATATGGACTTATGGCGTTCGGTTCTTCCCTTGACCAGATAGGTGCATTGGCAAAGTCAACTGAAGACTTGGCAAGAATTATGCAGATAATATCAGGACATGATGAAAAAGATCCAACAACAGCAGAAGTTGAAGTGCCTGACTATTTGAAAAGCCTGAATAATGATTTGAAAGGCTTAAAAATAGGACTTCCTAAAGAATATTTTACAGAAGATCTGGATAAGGACATAAAAGAGGTTGTAGATAAAGCTGTGGCTCAGCTAAAGGAACTTGGAGCTGAAATAAAGGAAGTGTCATTGCCTTATACAAAATATGCAATATCAACTTATTATATAATTTCATCAGCAGAAGCGGCATCAAACCTTTCAAGATATGATGGTGTAAGATACGGAGTAAGAAAAAGTGATGAAAATATAGAAGAAATGTATGTGAAATCAAGAAGTGAAGGATTTGGACCTGAAGTAAAGAGAAGAATAATGATAGGAAACTATGTGTTAAGTTCAGGATTCTATGATGCATACTATAAAAAAGCATCACAGGTAAGAAGACTTATAAAAGAGGACTTTGAGAAGGCATTAAATGAAGTTGATATTATATTGACTCCTGTTTCTCCTACAACAGCCTTTAAAAAAGGGGAAAAAGTTACTGATCCGGTTCAGATGTATTTGGGAGATATTTTTACTGTTTCAATAAATATGGCAGGAGTTCCTGCAATTTCAGTTCCAGCAGGTTTTGTAAATGGACTTCCTGTAGGAATACAGCTGATTGGAAATTATTTTAGGGAAGATTTACTGTTTAATGTTTCCCATAAATTTGAGGAAGCAAGAGGAAAGATAGAATATCCTGAACTGTAATATTCCAGAACAGAAGAAGATTTTGTAAACTTATTAAAGAGATAGTGTTTGACATTTTTAGATTTTTAAAAAGAAAATTATATCTAAAAAATAATGAATTAACGAAAGGAAAAATAGAAAATGAGCATGGAATATGAAACAGTCATTGGACTGGAAGTACATTGCCAGTTAAAAACAAAAACAAAAGTATGGTGTTCATGTAATGCCGATTATGATAATGAAGCGCCTAATGTTTCCACGTGTCCTATATGTACAGGACAGCCTGGAGCATTGCCAAAGCTGAATGAAGAAGTGCTTAATTATGCCATAAAGGCGGCACTTGCACTGGATTGTGAAATTAATGGGGAAAGCCAGTTTGACAGAAAAAACTACTTCTATCCTGATTCGCCAAAAAACTATCAGATAACACAGTATTTCAAGCCATATGCTGAAAATGGTAAACTGCATATTGTGACAAATAGTGGGAAAGAATCTGAAGTGGGGATAGAAAGAATCCAGATAGAGGAAGATACTGCAAAAAGTATACATACAACATCAGAAAGCCTTTTAAACTACAACAGGGCTTCAGTACCTCTGATTGAGATAATTTCAAAGCCTGAAATAAAGAATGCCGAGGAGGCGTATGCCTATCTGAATACACTAAAGGACAGACTGAAATATACAAAAGTAAGTGATGTAAGCATGGAGCTAGGGTCACTGAGATGTGACGCCAATGTATCAGTAAGAAAGAAAGGGGACACAGTTTTAGGGACAAGAACTGAAACTAAGAACCTGAACTCCTTCAAGGCTGTTGTGAGGGCAATAGAGTATGAAACAAGCAGACAGATAGAAGTTATTGAAAACGGTGGAAGAGTTGTGCAGGAAACAAGGCTATGGGATGAAGAGCAGGGTGTCACAAGGCCTATGAGAAGTAAAGAGGAAGCGATGGATTATAGATACTTTCCTGAACCTGACCTGCCAAGAGTTATTATTTCTGATGACAGGCTTGAAAAAGTTAGAAAGGACATGCCTGAATTTGCAGATGAAAAAGCAAAAAGATTTGTAGGGGAATATAAGCTGAATGAAAAAGAAGCTGCAACTCTTGCAGGAGAACCTGAACTTGCTGAATACTATGAAACAATGGTAAAGGAATCAGGAGAGCCTAAACTTTCTGCAAACTGGATGCTTACAGAAGTTTTAAGGGTGCTGAAGGAAAAAAATATTGGAATTGAGAAATTCCCAGTTTCTTCAGGAAATATTGCAAAACTTATAACTCTGATAAAAACAAATGTAATAAGCTCAAAAATAGCGAAGGAAGTTTTTGAACTGCTGTTATTGGAAGATAAGGATCCTGAAATTATAGTAAAGGAAAAAGGACTGATTCAGATAACTGACAACAGTGAAATTGAGAAAATAGTTGAACAGGTGCTGGAAGAAAATCAGCAGTCTGTGGAAGATTACAAGGCTGGTAAAAGTAATGCCCTTAAATATTTAGTGGGACAGGCTATGAGACTTTCCAAAGGAAAAGCCAATCCTCAAATGATAAATGAATTAATTTTAAAAAAACTGGGGTAATTTAGGAGAAATATGGAAAAGAAATCTGGGATAAAAAAAGGGAAAAAAATAAGAATAAGTGCTTTTAAGGTACGTGTGGCAATAATATCAGCAGGAGTAGTACTTGCGTTTTTTGGTGTTTTCTTAAGATTATTCTTTCTTCAGATTGTAAAAGGTGAAGAATATAAAAAGACCGGGGAAGAACAATATAGAAGTAATTATACTATACCTGCTAAAAGAGGAAGAATAATTTCAAATGACGGAGAAATTCTTGCATTTGATGGAGAAGACTATGTGATAACCTTAGATCCTACCTTGGTAAAGGATGAAAACATTGACAAGCTGATGGATCTTTTTAAGAAAAATCTTCCTAATTTGGATACAGATAAGGTGAAAAGGGATATTATTTTAAAGAAAAATAGTAAATCAAAATATTTAAAAGTAAACTACAAACTTGGATATAATGAAAGAAAAGCCATAGAAGATGAAATGGCTGCTGCCAAATATCTCAGTTCAGGAGTATTTTTTAAACCATCATTCAGCAGAAACTATATAAAGAATGAAATTTTTCAGGAAATGATAGGTTTTCTGGACAGTGAAGGTAAAGGAGCTTACGGTATTGAAAAATTCTATGATGAAGAACTTACAGGAACAGATGGAATAGTAGAAGGGATGAAAAATCCTGGAAACTTTTTAACAGTGGATGCAATAAAAAATAAAAAAAGTGTTTCAGTTCAGAATGGAAATAACATCATATTAACAATAGACAGCATCCTGCAGGATATAATGGATGAAGAACTGAAAAGAGCTTTTCAAACATATAATCCGGTATCTGCAATGGGAATAATTATGGAAGTGGAGACAGGAAGAATACTTGCAATGTCTTCCTATCCGAAGGCAAGTAATAATGCTGAAGTAAAGAATAGACCAATAACAGATATGTTTGAGCCGGGATCGATTTTTAAGCCTATAACAGTTGCTATGGGATTAGACACAGGAGTTATAACTCCTAATTCTACAATATATTCAGGGGGACAAATAAAAGTACAGGATAGAATAATAAAGGAACATGACCCTACAATAAAGAAAACATATACAATAGAAGAATTAATTTCAGAATCATCAAATGTAGGAATGGTTGTAATAGGTTCAAGAATTGACACAAAAGTTTTCCATAATTATCTGGATAGAGTAGGAGTAGGAGGAAAGACAGGAATAGATACATTTTCTGAGATGTCTCCAAAATTGCTGTCATTAAAGGATTTAACGGCTGTAAGAAAGTCAAATGTTTCTTTTGGTCAGGGAATTGCCATGACACAGATACAGATGATAACGTCAATTAATGCAGTAGTAAATAATGGAAAGCTTATGAAACCTTATCTTGTTGACAGGCTGGAAGATGACAGGGGAAATATCGTTAAACAGAATAGTCCGGTTGTAGTAAGAAAAATATTTGAAGATGATACTTCACGACGTGTCAGAAAATATATGGAAGCAGTTGTTACAAAGGGAACAGGAAAAGGAGCCCAGATTAAAGGATACAGAATTGGTGGAAAAACAGGAACTGCACAGAAACCAGGGGTAAAAGGGTATGATAATAGAAAATACTTCAGTTCATTTATTGCATTTTTTCCTGTAGATAATCCAAAATATATTGTCCTGATTTCCATAAATGAACCTAGAAAAGGTGAAAAACATTATGGAAGGGAAGTGGCATTGCCATCTGTAAGAAATGTTTTAGAAAAACTGATAAAATACATGGGAATAAGTCCGGAAGGTAATATTGAAGAAAGCAGAAAGGAAAAAGCAGTTGAACAGAAACCAATGAAGGATCTGAAAAAATTGCTGAATGAGTTTAATAATAATAAAATGCCTGACTTGAAAGGATTAAGTTTAAGGGAAATAATTTCAATATACCCTCAGATTAAATTTCCAAAATATAAGATAACAGGAAACGGAAGTGTTGTAGAACAGTATCCGGAGCCAGGAACAAAACTTGATAAAAATTCAGAAGTAAGAATAATATTGAATTAAGCATTAAAATAACATAAAAAATAGGGGTAACTATGTATTATTATGAAATATATGTCGAAAATAATGTAAATATATATACCTATAAATCAACGGAGAAATATGAGCCCGGAGAATGGTGTATTGTAAATTTTGTAAATAGAAATAAGACAGGACTGATTATTTCTGAAACGAAAGAAGAAGATATATCGATAGATGTTTCAAAAATAAAATTTATCATAGATAGAGCCCCTATTTTATCTATTCCGGAAAATATAATGAAGCTGATAAGATGGATAAAGGACTATTATATAAGTGATTATTACAATGTCATAAGAACAGTATATCCAGGGACTTTGAAGCTGAATTATTCGAAAAAGGCAATATATGTGAAAAATCTGGAAGATAAAGAACCCAAAACAGAAAACATGTATCTTTTTGAAGAAAATAAAGAAAAAATAAGTGAAACTGAAAAATTCAACAGGTATATGCAAAAAAAGAAGGAAGTAACAACAGCAACACTTGATAAAAATTTTTCTCCTGATATAATAAAAAGGGCTCTGAAGGAAGAAGCCATAAAGATTGAAAAGAAGCTGATAGTAAACAGTAAAAAAATATCAGGCGGAAAAATTGAAGGTAAAATAGCCGATGATGATGTTGTCCTGAATGAAGAACAGCAGAAGGTTGCAGATATAATAAAAAATGGCGGAAAGAAGTTTTACCTGTTAAAAGGGGTTACAGGATCAGGTAAAACTGAAATATATATAAATCTTATAAAAGAAGCAATAAAAAATGGTTACGGAAGTCTATTCCTCGTACCTGAAATTTCTCTTACAACTCAAATGACAGAAAGACTGGAAAAACAATTTTCAGATTCTGTGGCTATACTCCACAGCAAGCTGACAGATGCAGAGAAGAGGAAAGAATGGACTTACATAAGGACAGGGGAAAAAAAGATAGTTATTGGAGCCAGATCGGCGATATTTGCTCCTGTGCAGAACCTGAAATATATAATAATAGATGAAGAACATGAAAATACATATAAACAGGATAATAATCCTAGATATCACACAAAAAATGTGGCAATAAAAAGGGCCTTGATTGAGGGGAATGTTAAGGTGATTTTTGGATCAGCAACACCTTCTTTTGAATCATATTATCAGGCTGAAAAAAATGACATTGAGCTTGTGGAACTGAAGGAAAGATTTAACAATGCAAAAATGCCTACGTATGAAATAGTTGATTTAAATAATACACCTGAAAATTTCTCGGAAGAACTGCTGAAGGAAATGTCAGGAGCACTGGGAAGAAAAGAGCAGGTAATACTTATCTTAAACAGGAAAGCGTTTGCAAATCTTCTGAAATGCAAAGATTGTGGACACATACCTTTATGTCCCAACTGCAGCATATCTTTAAGCTATTATAAGTACGAGAACAAGTTGAAATGCAATTACTGTGGATACGAAAAGTATTTTAACGGGAAGTGCGATGTGTGTGGTAGTGAAAAAGTTATGCAGATTGGAACAGGGACTGAAAAAATAGAGGAAGAGATTAAGTCATATTTTCCTGAAAGCAGAACTGTAAGGGTGGATTCTGAGACGGTAAAGACAAAGAAGGATTATGAAGATATATACAATGACTTTAAAAATCACAAATATGACATAATGCTTGGAACACAGATTATTGCGAAGGGATTTCATTTTCCTGATGTTACTCTTGTAGGGATTATCAATTCTGACATAATACTGAATTTTCCAGATTTCCGGGCAGGAGAAAAGACTTTCCAGCTGCTGACCCAGTCATCAGGAAGGGCAGGACGTGGCAGTAAGGATGGAAAAGTGGTAATCCAGACATTTAATGAGGAAAATGAAGTCATACAGAATACAGTTACGGGAAATTATGAAGGATATTACAGGAAGGAAATGGAGTTAAGGAAAATATTGAATTATCCACCTTTCGGAAGACTAATAATTATAGTGGTGTCTTCAGAAGAAGAGGAAGAACTGGAAAAAAAGGCAAAAAAATTCTACAATATTCTTATGGCAGGCCTGAACATTGGAACAAATCCCGGTGGAAATGAATTTGTGTCAGAGCCATTTAAGGCTCCGATTTATAAAATAAACGGAAGATACAGATATCAGATATTTATAAAATTTAACAGGGAAAATATTACAAAGGTAAAAAATGTAATAAGAAAAACAATGAATGAATACAAGGAAAAAAAGATAAGAATAAGCGTAGATGTAGATCCTGTTTCCATGTTGTAGGATAAAATTGACAATATGCAGAAATAACTATATAATAAAGATTATGGATAAATTAGATGATTTTTTACGATATTCGACACTTTTTCTGTATTATGGGGAACTATTTTCCAAAAAGCAGAAACAGTATCTTGAACTTTATCTCGAAGAGGACAGGTCTCTGAGCGAGATTTCAGAAGAGCATGGGATTACCAGACAGGCAGTGTTTGACAATATAAAAAGAGGATTCAGACAGCTTGATGAATACGAGCGGAAGCTTAAAATATTTGAAAAAGAAAAGGAATTAAAGAAAAAACTTGAAAATTTGAAGGAGAATTTTACGAAGGAAAATTTAGAAAAAATAATAGAAGATTTTGATTATAATGAGGTGTTTTAATGTTTAATAATTTAGGTGACAGGTTTAAGGATATATTTAAAAAAGTAAGTGGACAGGGAAAATTAACAGAAGCGAATATGAAGGATGCACTGAGGGAAGTAAGGCTTGCACTTCTTGAAGCAGATGTAAACTATGGAGTGGCAAAAAATTTTGTTTCAAAAATAAGGGAAAAGGCTTTAGGTGAAGAAGTAATATCAGGAGTAAATCCTACTCAGCAGTTTGTAAAAATAGTGCATGATGAGCTTGTGGAAGTTCTTGGTGGAACAAATGTACAGATAGCAAAATCGCCTAAAAATCCTACTATTATAATGCTTTCAGGATTACAGGGGGCAGGAAAGACAACCTTTGCGGGAAAATTGGCTAAACATCTCCGTTCAAAAGGGGAAACACCGCTTCTTATTGGAGCTGATGTATATAGACCTGCAGCGAAGAAACAGCTGAAAGTATTGGCAGAGCAGGTAAAGGTTGCATCATTTACAATTGATGAAAGTACAGATGTAAATGAAATATGCAGAAAAGGACTGGAAGAAGCAGGGAAAATACATGCAACATATGTAATAATAGATACTGCAGGACGTCTGCATATAGATGAACAGCTTATGGGTGAACTGCAGGGAATAAAAGATAATTTTAAACCACATGAAATACTGCTTGTAGTAGACGGAATGACAGGACAGGATGCAGTAAATGTGGCTAAGACCTTCAATGAGCAGCTTGACATTACAGGAGTAGTCCTGACAAAGCTGGACGGAGACACACGTGGAGGAGCCGCTCTTTCAGTAAAGGAAGTAGCAGGAAAACCTATAAAGTTTATCAGTGAAGGGGAAAAACTGGATGATATAGCACCTTTCCATCCTGACAGGCTTGCATCGAGAATACTGGGAATGGGAGATGTTGTTTCACTTGTTGAAAAGGCTCAGGAAGCAATTGACGAAAAAGAAGCCAAGAAAATGGAAGAAAAATTCAGAAAAAATCAGTTTGATTTTGAAGATTTTCTGAAACAGTTTAAAATGATAAGAAAAATGGGATCCATTGCAGGAATTATGAAAATGATACCAGGAGTGGATACAAGTGCAATAGATATGGCAATGGCAGAAAAGGAAATGAAAAGAGTGGAAGCGATAATCTTTTCGATGACAGTACAGGAGAGAAGGGATCCGAAACTTCTGAAAAGTGGAAGCCGTAAAGCAAGAATAGCTAAAGGAAGCGGCGTTCAGGTAACGGACGTAAATAAACTTATCAAACAGTTTGAACAGATGAAACAGATGATGAAAATGTTCAACAGTGGAGCAATTCCTGGACTTGGTGGAGGAATGACGAGAGGAAAGGGAAAACGTAAGAAATAATATTTATTGATATAGCAGGGAAGAATAAAAGCACATCTGATGGAAGATATTCCAAGTCAAATGTGCTTTTGAATTAATAGCTTTATTTTTTAGAATGAAATTTTCCATGTGAAACTGATAAATCCTAATTCCTATCTATGTCTTTTAATATTTCTCTTCATGATTTCGTTATTATACAATTTCTTAAAATAAATAACTGTCAGTATTCCACCAACAACTTCTGCTATTGGGAAAGATAACCAGACACCGTTTATTCCAATTATTCCTGCGAGAAGATATGACAGCGGAAATATAACAACCATCTGACGTATAAGGGATATAATAAGGCTGAACATACCTTTTCCTAAAGCCTGGAAGGTTCCACTTGAAACAATGGAAAAAGGGGCAAGAAGGAATGCAAAACTTATTATTCTGAGGGCAGAAGTTCCGATTGCAACCATATTATCCGAAGCATCAAATATTTTAAGTATTTCAGCAGGTAATGTCTGACAAAGTATAAATCCGATGAACATAATGCTGAAGGCATATACATTTGCCAGTTTTACAGTTTGAAGCAGCCTTTTTATCTTTCCTGCACCATAATTATATGAAACAATGGATACAACTGAATTATTTAATCCATAGACAGGCAGGACAACAAAACTCTGCAGTTTAAAGTATACTCCCAGAACAGCTGTTGCCGTTGTAGAGAATGAAGCCAGAAGGTTGTTCAGCTGGAATATCAGGAATGAAGCTGCCGACTGCATAATTATTGATGGAAATCCGATTTCATATATATTCATAATAGTTTTAAGATTTACTGCAAAATTCTTTATTGCAAAACGTACTTCCTGATTTTTCTTAATATTGAAGTATAATGCCATAAACATTGAAACTGTCTGTCCTAAAATAGTTGCAACAGCGGCTCCGACTATTCCCATTTTTGGAAATCCTAGAAGTCCAAAAATAAAAATTGGATCAAATATAATATTTATAATAGCTCCAGTGCTTTGTGTAATCATGGTGTAAACGGTTTTTCCTGATGCTATAAGCATTCTTTCAAATGTAATTTCCATAATAATTGAAAAAGCGAAGATGGAGCACAGACTTAAATATTGTATTCCATATTCTTCAATAATTCCTGAAGCCTTCTGGAATTGAAAATAGAATTTTGTAAAAAATAGTCCAAAAATAACAAACAGGATAGAGTTTAAAATTCCAAGAAATATACCATTGTGCACTACTCTTGTTACCCCTTTTTCATTTTTTGCCCCTAGATATCTTGCAATCAGTGCAGCAATCCCCACTCCTACACCTGTACCTGCTGAAATCATGAGATTCTGTGCAGGAAAAGACATTGAAACGGCAGTAAGCGCCTCTTCATTTATTCTTGATACGAAAAGACTGTCCACTATATTGTAAAAAGCCTGTACAAACATTGATGTAATAAGGGGTAGTGACATATTGATTATAAGTTTGTTAATGGGCATGGTTCCCATTTTGTTTTCTGACTTTTCTTTTATAACTGTTTCTTTTTCTTTATTCATTATCAATTCTCCTTTCTTTTTCTATTCAAAATAAAAATAATACGGCACATGGCTGTATTATCTCTTCAGTATAAATATTATAGCAGAATTTATCCTATTTTTAAAGAAAAGAATTTTTAAAGAAAAATTATTATTGCATTTACAGTTACAATGAAAGTATAATGTAGTTAATCATAAATAAAACTTTCAGGGAGATGATTTTATGAAAAAAATAAATGAAAATGAACTTAATATGAAAAAATTTTATGACACAATAGCAGATAAATATGATTATATATTTCCTTTATCTCCTATGCAGAAAAAATTTCTGGATGAGGAAGTGGAAGGTAAAAAGATACTTGATGTGGGAGCTGCCACAGGAAAAGTTACTGAATATCTTTCAGGAAAAGGCTTTCAGATACATTCTATTGATATTAATGGAAGGCTTATAAATAAAGCTGCCCAAAAAGGTATTTCCGTCGTAAATATGAATATGCTGGACATTGATAAGCTGGAAAAGTTTGATACAATAATAAACATTGGGAATACACTTCCCCACTTAAACAATAATGGAGAAATATATGAGTTTCTGGAGAAGTCCTATCATCAGCTTAATAATGGAGGTAAGATAATAATTCAGATTATAAATTTTTCTAAATTCGTAAAACAGAAGGATGAAAATAATTTTCTGGGGACACTTCCTCTAATAGAAAATGAAAATGTAAAATTTGAGAGATTTTATTATCTGAATGAAGAAGGAAATATCATTTTTAAAACAATTTTAGACAACAATATAGAAAATGAGGAAATACTTTTAAATATTACTTATAATGAGTTAAAAGATTATTTTGAAAAAATCGGATTTAGAAATATAAAGGTATATGGAGGGTTTGATAAATCGGTATTTGATATTGATAAATCAACTCCGCTTGTAATGACAGGGGAGAAATAAGGATATAGAATTAAAAGTATTGACACACGTATTTATAATACGTATAATATAAAAGAGGGGGAAATTATGTCTAAAACAAAATCTTATAGGGAAGTTGTTAAAATAAGGAGACTAATTATGAAAAATAGAATTTTTTATCCGTGTGTAATAAAAAAGGAAAAAGATATTTATTATGCAAATTTTTTAGATTTTGAATCATGTTTTACTGACGGAGAAACGTTGGAGGAAGTTGTTAATAATGCTAAAGATGTATTATCTGGAGTTTTACTTGTTATGGCAAAAAAAAATATTCCTTTTCCAGAAACGGAAGAAAATAAGATAAAGTTAAATAGTGAAGAATTTTTAATGTATATAGATGTATGGCTTCCGCCTATTTTAGAAAAAGCTGAAAATCAGTCTGTGAAAAAAACTCTGACTATTCCAAAATGGTTAAATGATGAAGCTGAAAAACATTCTTTGAATTTTTCAAGTATTCTTCAGACTGCATTGAAGGAAACGCTAGGAATATAATAATTGAAACTATTAGGAGAAAAAAATGACATTACAGCAGTTAAGATATGTGGTTACAGTCGCAGAAAAAGGAACTCTGAGTGATGCGGCAAAGGAACTGTTTATTTCACAGCCGGCATTGACTAAGGCAATAAAGGAACTGGAAGATGAAATGAATATATCAATTTTCAACAGGACAAATAAAGGAGTAATTGTTTCCCATGAAGGTGACAGGTTTCTCGGATATGCAAGACAGGTTCTGGAGCAGACGGATTTGCTGGAGGAACAGTACAAAAAAGGAAACAATATAACAAGAAGATTTTCTGTATCTACCCAGCATTATTCCTTTGCCGTAAATGCCTTTGTAGATGTAATTAAGAAGTTTGGGGAAAATAAATATGACTTTACATTGCGTGAAACCCAGACAAATGAAATTATAGAAGATGTAAGCAAAAGAAAAAGTGAAATAGGCATCCTGTACACTTCGGGAGCAAATAAAATTGTAATTGAGAAGATGATAAAGAGAAACGGTCTGAAATTTACAGAATTATTTACAGCAAAACCGCATGTATTCATTAGTTCCAATCATCCTCTTGCAAAGAAAAAAATTATAAATCTGGAAGATTTGAAAGACTATCCTTATCTGTCTTTTGAGCAGGGAGATTATAATTCCTTCTATTTTTCAGAGGAAATATTAAGTACAATTGACAGGGATAAAAACATAAAGGTGCGGGACAGGGCAACATTGTTTAATCTGGCCATTGGACTCGATGGATATACTGTAAGTACCGGAATAATCAATAAGGAGCTGAATGGGGAAAATATTATTGCCAGACCTCTTAACGTAGATGAGTATATAAAAGTAGGGATTATAACACAGAAAAATATTGAACTGAGCATCTATGCAAAGGTTTATGTGGAAGCTTTGAAGGAGCATTTGAAATATACGGAAATACTGTAATTTAATATTTTTAGCATTTTAATTAATCTTTTGAATTTGATTTTATTATAAAATAATTTTAGGAATAGAAATATGGGAGCTGACAACAGTGAAAAAAATGGTTATATTTTTAACATTGATATTTGGTATGAATGCAATGGCACTTTTTGTACCTTGTGCAAAAGGAGATACAAAGTGTGTAATTCGAGGTTTTAAAGTAAATGGAGAAGTAATTAATAAAGATGAAAATCAAGATATAGAGTACATTGTATATTTTATTAATAATTTTGCAGAAAGTGGATCAATTGAAATTGTTGGACATACAGATTCTATTGGAACAAAAAGATATAATTTGAAATTGTCAATAATAAGGGCAGAAAATACTGCAAAAATGTTAAGAGAGTTTGGATTAAATGAAAAATTTATAATTAGTAAAATTACAGGAGAAGGAGAAAATTTTCCGATAGATACTAATGGAACAGTTGCTGGAAGATATAATAATAGAAAAGTTGAAATTTTTATTGAAAACATTAAATTTAAGGAACAGGTAAAATAGTTAACAGGAGTACATTAATCTATGTTCAAAATTTTTATGCTTATGGATATAAATAATAGTTATATCAAACTGAAAAATAAATGTATTTTACAGAAATCACATATTTGTATATAATTGCTTCATAAAATAAATAGAAAATAAGGGAGATAAATTATGAAAACAGCAATTATAGGATATCCAAGGATCGGGGAAAATAGGGAATTAAAATTTGCGATAGAGAAGTATTGGAAAAATGAAATTACAGAAAATGAACTTCTGAAAATAGCTGAGGAGATTAGAAGAAATCAATGGTTAAAGCAGAAGGAGGAAAAAATTTCATTTATTCCGGGAAATACATTTTCATTTTATGACGGAATACTGGATACAATAATCCTGTTAAATGCAATTCCAAAGCATTATAGAGATTTAGGATTAAATGAACTGAATACATATTTTGCAATTGCAAGAGGGTATCAGGGGGAAAAAGGGGATGTAAAAGCTCTTTCAATGAGAAAATGGTATAATACAAACTATCATTATATGGTGCCTGAATTAGATGATTATGCAAAAATTAAATTAAATGCAGATAAGATATTTAGTGAGCTCGAGGAAGCTGAAAAATTAGGAGTAAACACTCATCCGTCAGTGATTGGACCATTTACATTTTATAAATTGGCTAAAACAACGGGAAATAAAGATAAAAGAGAATATTTAGGTAATATCATAAATGCTTATGTAGAATTATTGGAAAAATGTAATGAAAAAAATATAGAATGGATTCAAATTGAAGAGCCGCAGTTGGTAACAGATCAGACAGAGGAAGATATAAAGCTATTTGAAGAAGTTTATACAGAAATTTTAAAAAATAAGAAAGATGTAAAAGTTCTGCTTCAGACATATTTCGGAGATGTGAGGGATTGCTATGGAACAATAATAGAACTCGATTTTGATGGAATAGGGCTTGATTTTACTGAAGGAAGAAAAACAGAAAAATTAATAGCTGAAAACGGATTTCCAAAAGATAAAGTTTTATTTGCAGGAGTTGTAAATGGGAAAAATATTTGGAAATGTGATTACAGAAAAGTCTTAAATATTCTGAATAACTTAAAGGGAAAAGCTGAAAATATAGTAGTGACAACTTCCTGTTCATTGCTTCATGTACCTTATACTTTAAGAAATGAAGAGAAATTATCAGAAAATATACTGAAACATTTTTCTTTTGCTGAAGAAAAATTAGGAGAATTGAGGGAATTAGGTAAATTAAGTCAAATTTTGTCAGAAAATTCTCTAGAAAAGACACAGGAAAATGAATTTTATATAAAAAATCAGGAAATCATAACTTCTAAAAGGGGCATGGAAGATAGAGAAGTCAGAGATAAAGTTGAAAAATTGACGAATAATGATTTTGTAAGAAAAGGTACAAGAAAGGAAAGACAGAGAATACAAAGGGAAAAGCTGAATATTCCTTTGCTTGCAACAACTACAATAGGTTCTTTTCCGCAAACAAAGGAAGTGAAACTGAATAGAAGTAAGTTTAGAAAAAATGAAATTAACAAGGAAGAATATGATAAAAATGTATTTAACTTCATAAAAGAATGTGTTGAGTTACAGGAAAAAATTGGACTGGATGTACTTGTACATGGAGAATATGAAAGAAATGACATGGTTGAATTTTTCGGAGAAAATTTGGCAGGATATGTGTTTACAGAAAAAGCCTGGGTTCAGTCTTATGGAACAAGATGTGTAAAACCGCCAATAATTTTTGGAGATGTAAAAAGAATAAAACCAATTTCAGTCTTGTATTCTGAATATGCCCAGAAATTAACTGAAAAGCCTGTTAAAGGAATGCTTACAGGGCCTGTAACGATACTGAACTGGTCATTTCCAAGGGAGGATGTGTCATTAAGCGAAATGGCATTCCAGATTGGATTTGCTATACGTGAAGAAGTACTTGATTTGGAAAAGGCAGGAATAAGAATAATACAGATAGATGAAGCTGCACTCAGGGAAAAGCTTCCTTTAAGAAAGGAAGACTGGCATAAGGAATATCTTGATTGGGGATTAAAGGCATTTAGGCTTTGTCACAGTGGAGTAAAGGTAGATACGCAGATTCATACACATATGTGTTATAGCCAGTTTGAGGATATAATAAAAGATATCGATAATATGGATGCTGATGTTATAACATTTGAAGCTTCAAGATCAAAACTGACAATTCTTGATTTCTTAAAAGAAAATAATTTTGAAACAGAAGTAGGTCCTGGAGTTTATGATATTCATTCCCCTAGAGTACCTTCAGTTGAAGAAATTGTAATAGCTTTAGACAGAATGATTGAAAAAATTGGAAAAGACAAATTGTGGGTAAATCCAGACTGTGGATTAAAGACAAGAGGAATTGTAGAAACTGTAAAAAGTCTGGAAAATCTTGTGAAAGCTACAGAAATTGTGAAAAGAAGATTATAGAAATATTATTAAAAAAATAAAAAATGTAAAAAACAAAAATATAATAAATTTATAAATAAAGGAGTTGATAAATATGTGTACAATAAATGCACCGCATAGACATGATACAGTAGGAAGTTTTTTGAGAACTGAAAGACTGAAAAAAGCAAGAAAAGATTTTGAAGAAGGAAATATAAATGGGGAAGAGTTAACAAAAATTGAAGATGAGGAAATAAAGAAAATTGTAGATAAACAGATTGAACTTGGTTATACGAGTGTGACTGACGGGGAATTCAGACGTAGTTACTGGCATCTGGATTTTTTCTGGGGATTTAATGGAATAGGTCATATCCATGCTGACAAAGGATATGAATTTAATGGAGTAATTACTCGTGATGATACAGCAATTGTTACAGGAAAAATCAGTGGTGAAAATCATCCATTTGTAAAACATTATACATTTTTAAGGGACCTGGTAAAAGATAAAGAAAATGTTGAAGCAAGACTTACAATACCTGCACCTGCACAGTTTTATGCTGAGCTTGTAAGAGAAGATAAACATGTGGAAGCATTGCTGAAGGTTTATCCAGATTTTAAAGGACTGGAAGATGATATTGTAAATGCTTATAAAACTGTTATCAGTGATTTGTATAAAGAAGGTCTTAGAACTTTGCAGATTGATGACTGTACATGGGGATGTCTTGTAGATGATAACTTTATTGAGTCATTTATTGAAAAAAGTGACAGGGATAAGGAAGTAATCAGACGTGAATTTGCAGAAAAATTTTTAAATATAAACAACAGGGTATTTCAAGATAATCAGGAAGATTTAGTAATAAATACACATGTATGTCGTGGTAACTATGACTCTACATGGTTTGGCCAAGGAGGATATGACAAGGTTGCCGATGAACTTTTTGGTAAGGAAGATGTAAATGCCTATTATCTGGAATTTGATACAGAAAGAGCAGGAACTTTTGAATCACTTGCGAAGGTATCAGGAGATAAGAAAGTTGTTCTGGGGCTTATAACTTCGAAAAATCCTACATTGGAAGAAAAGGAGATAGTAATTTCACGTATAAAGGAAGCTTCAAAATATATTCCATTAGATAGACTGTATTTAAGTCCTCAATGCGGATTTGCCTCAACGGAGGAAGGAAACAGGCTTACTGAAGAAGAACAATGGGCAAAACTTAGATTCATTAAGGAAATTGCCGATGAAGTGTGGGGAAATTAGTAAAAAATAGTTGATTATAAAAAGGAAGAGTAGAAAAATTGTTTTCTGCCCTTCCTTTTATTGTGAAATTTAAAATAATGTAAAAGAACTCAACGCATTAAAGAAAAGCTAAAAATTTAATGTGTAATGCTGAGTCCAATCATTCATTGACGTACCATGTCATTTTTACCTTTCCTAATAAACATTGCTTTTTAAAAATATGTAGGGTATACTATTTACGTAGTTTTATTAAAGAAATAAATAATGGAGAAGAGATATGGCTAAAGACACGATACAGGAGTTAAAGGATATACAGCAGCTGAAAACAAGAAAAAGAAATATATTTTTAATTTTCTTATGTCTATTAACGGGAATGATAGCAGGAGGGATTGTTGTCCTTTATACAGTGCTGCTTGAAAAATCCTCACATCTGAGAAATTCATTTTTTGCAGAAATAACTCCTTTAAAAATGATAACAGGACTGGCAATTTTTATACTTCTGGGACTGGCAGTAGAATTTATGCTGGCAAAGTATCCGTTAATTGGTGGAAGTGGAATACCGCAAGTAAGCGGACTTTTACAGAAAAAGATACAGTTTAACTGGGTTCCCGAACTGTTAACTAAATTTTTCGGAGGAGTTCTGGCAATAGGAACCGGAATGTCAATGGGAAGGGAAGGTCCTTCCATTCATCTAGGAGCCCTAGTAGGAGAAGGAATAAGAAAAATTTTTAAAGTATCAGAAGTGGAGGAAAAATACCTTGTTACATGTGGTGCAAGTGCAGGAATATCAGCCGCATTTAATGCTCCGCTCGCAGGAACGGTATTTGCACTGGAGGAACTGCACAAGTTCTTTTCTCCGTTGCTTCTGATTTGTGTACTGGTAGCAAGCGGGAGTGCTAATTATGTTTTAAGGCTTATTCTAGGTTCAGAAACAACTTTTCAGTATAATTTTATTCAGCCTAAAACTACATCGCCGATATTTACATTAATAATAACAGTGGTTTTTGCACTGGTTATAACAATTTCAGGAAAAGCATTTTCATTTTTTCTTGTATTTTTTCAGAAAAAATACAAGAATATAAAGATAAATAGATATTTAAGAGTATCGATTTTTATGGTTATACCATTTCTTATAGCAGTATTTTTTAAAGATGTTACTGGTGGAGGGCATCTGCTCATAGTCCGTATGTTCAAGGAAAGTGCCCCTTTGAAAATACTTGTACTGATACTGTTCCTTAAGTTTTTTTACACAATGTTATGCTACGGAACAGGATTTCCGGGAGGAATATTTTTTCCAATGCTTGTTATTGGAGCATTAGTAGGGAAAATATACGGAGAGGTGCTACATACATGTTTTTCATTACCTGAGGAGTTTATAGTACATTTTATGCTACTTGGAATGGCTGCATATTTTACAGCAGTAGTAAGGGCACCGATAACAGGGATTATTCTAATTCTGGAAATGACAGGGAATTTCTCTTATCTGTTTATGCTGATTATCGTAGTTACAATGACTTATGTTTTAACGGAACTGTTTAAAATGGAACCAATTTATGAGACGTTGTTTGAAAATATGTTTGCGGATAAAAAAGCCAAGACAGAGAATTCTGGGGAAGAAAGCAGGATTGTGACGCTGCTTATACATGTTGGAATGAATTCGGAATTTGAAAATAAGAAAATAAAGGAACTGAAACTGCCAAAGACATTGCTTATAGTAAGTGTGAGGGCAAATGGAAAGGAAACTATTCCTGATGGGGAAACAGTTCTTAAGAGTGGAAATCAGCTTGTAATAATAACTACATACAAGACGGCAAGTGAGTATGCATCAAAGCTGAAGGATGATGCGGCAAGGATAGTTTAAAAAATTTTGGAGAGAAAATATGATTTGGGAAAATAACTAAAAAATTATGTCAGGAGAAAAATGATAAAGAAACGGAAAACTTTTTTAGTGAAGGGGTTATCCCTCATATTTTGGATAATATTATGGCAGATTATTGCCGGTAAAATAAATCAGGAGCTGCTTCTGGCATCTCCTCTGGCTGTACTGAAGCAGACTGTGGTATCTGCTTTTGAACGGAATTTCTGGGAAAGGGTATTTTTTTCCTATTTTCACATAATGGCAGGTTTTTTCATTGCAATATTTACAGGAATTGTACTTGCAGTACTGTCATATAATTTTAAAGCAGTGAAGATACTTCTTCATCCGCTTATTGCTTCCATAAGGTCAGTACCTACTGCAGCTGTGATAATACTGTTTCTCATATGGACAGATGTTAAAAATCTTTCCATCCTGGTTTCGGTATTTATGACACTTCCGATAATTTATGTGAGCATTCTCAAGGGATTGGAAGAAGTGGATAAAAATCTTCTTGAAATGGCAAAGGTTTTCAGGATAACGGCATTAAAAAAGATAATTTACATTTATATATCCCAGATATTACCCTATTTTGAATCAGGAGGACTCAACGCTTTAGGAATAGCGTGGAAATCAGGAATTGCGGCAGAAGTAATAGGAATTCCGACAGGATCGATAGGAGAAGTCCTGTATGAATCAAAAGTCTATCTAAATACAGTAAACCTCTTTTCATGGGCGATTGTGATTATTATACTTGGATTTATAAGTGAGAAGATTTTCGTATGTCTTATAAAACTTTGCATGAGAAAGATAGAGGGAAGATAGTATGATTAGAATAAGAAATCTTTCAAAGAAATATGGAGAAAATGTAATTTTTAAAGACAGGTCATTTGACCTTGAGGAAAGAAAAACAACGGCAATTATGGGAAAATCGGGACTTGGAAAAACAACTCTTCTAAGAATACTGATGGGCCTTGAAAAGTATGATGCTGGTAGTATTGAAGGACTGGAAAATAAGAAAATAAGTGCAGTTTTTCAGGAAGACAGGCTCTGCAAAAATCTGCCTGCAGTAACAAATGTTGCCATGGTGTGTGAAAAAAATGTTACTTTGCAGGAAATACGAAAGGAACTGGAAAATATAGGGCTTTCAGGAAGTACGGAAAAGCCTGTGAAGGAACTGAGTGGTGGAATGAAAAGAAGGGTGGCAATAATAAGGAGCATTATGGCTGATTCGGATATTGTAATATTTGATGAGCCTTTTAAGGGACTGGATGTGGAAACCAGAAAAACTGTTATTGAGTATCTGAAGGAAAAATTAAAGGACAGGACAGTAATAATGGTGACACATGATATAGATGAAGCGTTGGCATTAAACTGCAAAATAATAAACTTAAAATAAGGAAGGTGTAATGTAGATGAAAAAGAGATTTTTCAATGTTTTTGCACTTATAATGGTGCTTGTATTCACAGTTATCAGCTGTGGTGAAAAGAAAGAGGAGAAAAAGCAGGATACACAGGTAACACAGGAAGTGAAAAAAGAAGATGGTGTTATTAGAGTTGCTGCAATAAAGGGACCTCCTGCAATGGGATTTGTGAAGCTTTTTGCCGATAATGAGGAAGGAA
This sequence comes from uncultured Leptotrichia sp., assembly GCA_937925095.1. Taxonomy (GTDB): domain Bacteria; phylum Fusobacteriota; class Fusobacteriia; order Fusobacteriales; family Leptotrichiaceae; genus Leptotrichia_A. The sequence continues at coordinate 19,956 of CALEXX010000024.1, read as the reverse complement.
AGACTTTAAACAAGTATGACACTAAAATAGTGAGTACACCTGATGAAATGGTTGCAATGATAGGAAAAGGTGAAGTTGACATTGCTTCAATACCGTCAAATCTGGCTTCAGTTCTTTACAATAAGACAGAAGGGAAAATTCAGGTGGCATCAATTATAGCTTTTGGAATACTTTACATTGTTGAAAATGGTGGAGAGACAGTTAAAAGTGTGAAGGATCTGAAAGGAAAAACACTATATCTGAATGGTAAGGGAGCAACTCCTGAAATAGTTCTTAATTACGTGCTTAAAGGAAATGGACTTGAACCTGGAAAAGATGTCAAGCTTGAATTCAAATCAGAAGCTGCGGAAGTAGTAAGTGCACTGGCAAACGATCCTAAAGGTATAGCACTTCTTAATCAGCCTTTTGTAACAGTTGCACAGGCTAAAAATCCTAATTTGAAGGTGGCATTTGCATTGGCTGATGAATGGGATAAAGTTCCAGGAACTAAAAAAGGTTCGCAAGTATCAGGAGTAATAGTATTTAATAAGGAATTTGCAGAAAAGAATCCTGAAAAAGTGGCAAATTTCCTGAAAGAGTATGAACAATCAGTAAAATATCTTAACGAAAATATAGATGAAGGAGCAAAACTTATTGGAAAATACAATATAATTCCTGAACCTATAGCTAAAAAAGCTATTCCTAAAACTAATGTCACTTTTGTTGCCGGAGAAGAAATGAAGGAAAAAATTTCTGAATACTTAAGAATATTACACGAAGGAAATCCAAAAATAATAGGTGGAAAAGTTCCTGGCGATGACTTCTATTATATTCAGAAATAAGATGTATAATAAGAATTAAATGAATTTAAAGTCTGAAAACAGGTAATAAGAAATATGAGAAATTAATAATATAGATGAATATAAAAAAAACGATATTTATTTAACATAAGTTTTATAAATATCGTTTTTCTATATTTTAGGCGAGGTAATTAACTAGTATATCAATAAATTTGTATTTTATAGGATATCAGTTCTAAATCTTATTTTTTTCAAAATAACGTGTATGAAGCAGTTCATGAGCATTGTGGCTCATAGGTTTATCAAAATATGCTTCGTATAAACGCTTGATGTAAGGGTTTTCATGAGATTTTCTCAATGTTTTTGAAGTATCTTCCGAATTGATTACAGATATTCTCTTTTTAAGAATTTCAGTATCTCCATGGTGATAAGGCTGTCCACCTCCACCGATACATCCACCTTTACATGCCATAATTTCTATTGCATGATAATGAGATTTTCCTGCTCTTATTTCATTAAGAAGCTTTCTTGCTTCACCAAGACCATGGGCAATTCCTATTTTTAAATCAAGGTCTCCCACTTTAACATCTGCACTTCTTACACCTTCAAGTCCTCTTACTTCCTTATAATCAATTTTTTCAAGGCTTTCCCCAGTGTACCAGTCAGCAGCAGTTCTCAAGGCAGCTTCTATAACTCCTCCAGTTCTTCCGAAGATTACTCCTGCTCCTGTAGATTCACCAAGAGGTTTATCAAAGTCTTCATCTTCAAGTGCATGGAAGTTTATATTTGCATATTTTATAAGTCTTGCCAATTCTCTTGTAGTTATAACGATATCTGTGTCATAATTTCCATCTTTTGAGAATTCTTCCCTGTCAGCTTCATATTTTTTTGCAAGACATGGCATTACAGAAACTACAACAAGATCTTTTCTGTCAATTCCTAATTCCTTTGTGTATATATTCTTTGCAACAGCAGAGAACATTTGCATTGGTGATTTTGCAGAAGAAGGAATATCTAGAAGATCAGGGAAATTATGTTCAAAGAAATTTACCCATGCTGGACAGCAGGAAGTAAGCAGAGGTAATTTTACAGTTTTATCTCCGGCTTTATATCTTGTAAGTCTGTCAAGTAATTCTGAAGCTTCTTCCATTATAGTTAAATCTGCTGCGAAATCTGTATCAAATACTTTATTAAATCCAAGTTTTCTAAGTGCGGCAGCTAATTTTCCAGTAACCCTTGTACCTGCAGGATATCCAAATTCTTCTCCCAAAGCAGTTCTTACTGCAGGGGCAGTCTGAACAATAACTGTTTTCTTAGGGTTTGCAAGTGCAGCAAGTACATCCCATGTTGCATCTCTTTCAACAAGGGCTCCTGTAGGACATACAGCAACACATTGTCCACAGAAAGTACATACTGAATCTTTAAGATCCATTTCAAGAGCTGTAGAAACAACAGCATTGAATCCTCTGTCGATTGCTGAAAGAACACCGACAGTCTGCACTTCATTACACATAGTTTCACAACGTCTGCACATTATACATTTATCTCTGTCACGTATAATTGATTTTGTAGCATCTTTTCTGTAAGTAGATTCTTTACCTTTATATTTTATTTCCCTTATACCGAAAGATATGGCAAGGCTTTGCAATTCACATTCTCCTGATTTCTGACAAGTCAGACAGTCTTTAGGGTGATCTGAAAGCATAAGTTCCAGAACTGTTTTTCTAGAATTTAGTACTCTTATAGAATTAGTACAGACTTTCATCCCTTCAAATACAGGAGTTGAACATGCTGGTGCAAGATTTCCTTTTCCTTCCACTTCAACAACGCAGACTCTGCACGAAGCAACCTTATTTACACATCCAAAATCCTTTAAATTTAGGTAGCATAGAGTAGGAATGTTTATTCCTACCTCTTTTGCAGCCATATGTATAGTAGTTCCTGCCGGAACCTGTACATGTTTATCATCTATAATAACATTTACCATTTTTTTATCATCCATAATATATCTGCTCCTTTACTAAGCTCTATCTATTGCACTGAACCTGCACGCATTGTAACAAGCTCCGCATTTTATACAAGCATTCTGATTTATTTCATGTTTAACTTTTACTTGTCCATTTATACAGCTTACAGGACATACTCTTGAACATGCCGTACATCCTATACATTTTTCATTGATAATGTATCTTACTAAAGCAGTACATTTACCTGAAGGACATTTTTTGTCTCTAACGTGAGCAACATATTCATCCCAGAAATTATGCATAGTTGACAATACAGGGTTTGGAGCAGTTTGTCCTAATCCACAGAGTGAAGTATCTTTAATTACATGAGATAATTCCTGAAGTTTATCTAAATCTTCATCAGTTCCATTTCCTGAAGTTATTTTTTCAAGAAGTTCAAGCAATCTCAAGTTACCTACTCTACAAGGAGTACATTTTCCACATGATTCATCAACTGTAAAGTCAAGATAGAATTTAGATACGGAAACCATACAGTCATCTTCATCCATAACTATCATTCCACCTGAACCCATCATAGAGCCTTTTTCCTTTAGAGTGTCAAAATCAATAGGAGTATCAAGATCTTTTGCAGTCAGACAACCTCCTGAAGGTCCTCCTGTCTGAACAGCTTTAAAGGCTTTACCGCCTTTGATTCCTCCTCCAATTTCATATATAACTTCCCTAAGTGTAGTTCCCATAGGGATTTCTATCAATCCTATGTTGTTTATTTTTCCTGCAAGGGCAAAAACTTTTGTTCCAGGAGAATTTTTTGTTCCCATGTTTTTAAATACGCCTTCTTCATCATTTATAATAAATGGAATATTGGCAAATGTTTCAACGTTGTTTACGTTTGTAGGTTTTCCCCAGTAACCACTTTCAGCAGGGAATGGTGGTTTTGTAGTAGGTTCTCCCCTTTTACCTTCCATAGAGTGTATAAGTGCAGTTTCTTCTCCGCAGACAAATGCTCCTGCACCATATTTAATTTCTATGTCAAAGTCGAATCCTGAATCAAATATATTCTTTCCAAGAAGTCCTCTTTCCTTTGCCGCTTTTATTGCCATTTGTAATATTTTTACAGCAAGAGGGTATTCAGCTCTTATGTATACAAGCCCTTTGTTTGCACCTATGGCATATCCACAAATTGCCATAGCTTCAACTATTGAATGCGGATCTCCTTCCAGAATTGCCCTGTCCATGAAAGCTCCCGGATCTCCTTCATCTGCGTTACAAACAACATATTTCTGGTCAGATTTGTTGTTTAATGCAAATTGCCATTTCAGTCCTGTAGAGAATCCGCCTCCACCACGACCTCTAAGTCCTGAATCCTTTATAATATCTACTACTTCCTGACTTGTCATTCTTACAGCTTTTTCAAGAGCCTTGTATCCTTGACGGCAGATATAGTCGTTTATATCTTCAGGATTGATTGAACCACAATTACGTAAAGCTATTTTTCTCTGTTTTTTGTAGAAATGAAGCTGATCTGAATTCTGGATAACTTCTTTTGTCTCCGGATCCTTATATAAAAGTTTTTTAACTGTTTCATTTGCAATCAAGTCTTTTGCCACTATTTCATCCACATCGTCAGGTGTAACTTCTGCATAAAATGTGTTGTCAGGCATTATCTTAACAATAGGCCCTTTTTCACAGAAACCTACACATCCTGTCTTAACGATTCTTATTTCATTTTCTAAACCAAGTTCTTTCACTTTATTTTGCAGATTTTCCAATATCTTATCATTTCCAGAAGACATACATCCTGTTCCACCACACACTATAACTTCTTTCCGATAAGTTCTGCTATTCTCCACATCTGTTATGATCTGGTTTAAATCATTTTCAGAAGCTATTCGTAACATAAAATTTCCCTCCATCTTTATAGCGATTTAAAGTATAGTTCCTAATTCTAATATTCTGCTAAAATTTTTGCTACATCTCCAGGTTTCACTTTCTGATAAACCTTGTCTCCGACAAGAACAACAGGAGCTATTGCACATGCACCTACACATCTTAGTGCATCCATTGAAAATTTTCCATCATATGTTGTTTCACCAGGTTTTATCTTCAGCTGTTTTTCAAATTCTTCCAGCACCTTATCTGCCCCTTTGACATAACAAGCTGTTCCCATACACACTGAAATAGGATGTTCTCCTTTTGGAATCATGGTAAAGTAAGAATAAAAACTGACTACACCGTAAACATGGGCTAAAGACTCATCCAGCTCTTCAGCAATAAACGCCTGTACGTCTGAAGGCAAGTATCCGAATATACTTTGAGCCTTATGCAAAACAGAAATTAAAGCACCTTCCTTTGTGTCCAATGAATCAATAAAATCTTTCAGTTCTTTGAAGCCCTGCTCCTTTATTTTATTAGTACAGTTACACATTTTTGTCCTCCTTATTTTTTAAAGTGTTTCCTATATTTCAATTATACCCCGCTTTTATTACTAGTCAATAAATTATAAAAATCACTTGTTTTTTGTAAGTGCAACTAATCTATGCTTTTGTTGAATATAAAGGGTTTGAAGGTGTTATTTTTAGAAGAAATTATTTTTCAATTGATTATCAAATATTTTGTTTTTTATCTATTTTTAAATAAAAGGATATAAAAGGTTTATAGATATAATTACATTACATATGTTATTATATAAACATAAATAAAATTATATAAAATAATAAAAATAATAAAAGTCATTTTTTAATAAATTTATAAAAAAATAATTTTATAAAAATATTTGATAAGATGTCATTATAATTAATGTTAATAAAAAAAACAATTTATAATTTGATTTTTTCATTTTTCAGAATATAATTATAGGGAGAGAAAAAATAATGCCTTAATTAAATGGAAGGAGGTTATAGCCATCTATTTTGGAGTAAACGGGAAAAATATTAAAGAAAAAACGGAATTGACATAAAAATAGAAAATTTCAGAGGAAAGAATAATAGAAGGAGAGCATAAATGATAGGACTGGAAATATTAGATGAATTTTTAAAAAATGGTTTTGCAGAAAGCCTTACAGTAAAAGTAGTATCCTTAAGACTGGTACTGGCAGTGATTTTTGGAGGAATGGTAGGATACACAAGGGAAAGAAATAATAAACCTGCAGGGTTTAGAACACATATACTGGTATGTTTTGGAGCCGCTATAATATCAATGGTACAGGATCAGCTGAGATTGAATATTATGGAACTGGCAAGAGCAAATGTTGAAATAGCGTCAGTTGTAAAGACGGATTTAGGAAGACTTGGAGCACAGGTTGTAAGTGGAATAGGATTTTTAGGTGCAGGAAGTATAATGAAGGAAAAAGGTGAAACTGTCGGTGGAATGACCACTGCCGCAGGAATATGGGCAACAGGCTGTGCAGGGCTGGGAATAGGATGGGGATTTTATAATCTTGCTATTCCGGCAATAGTATTCATGCTTCTTATACTGGTTCTTTTCAAGAAATTTGAATCTAAAATTGAAAAAAGAATTATAGCATTGAATTTTGAAATAAAATTTTTAAGTGAAAAGGATTATGAAAAAGGAATCATCGATGTATTTGAAGTACTTAGTAAAAAGCTTATAAGAATAATACAGATAAACAAGCATCGGGTTGATGATACTGTTTTTATTACAGTGAATATAGAAGAGAGCATAATAAATATATCTGATGTGGTTGCGGCTCTTACTGCACTGAAAACTGTGGAGCAGGTGAAAAACAGCCAGTTAAGGCTTGATATAGGGAAATATTAAAAAGACCTTGGAGAGGGTCGGAAAAAACTACTACTTTTATAATATAAGGATGGTTTTTATGAAAAAAATTTTAATTTTACTGCTTACGATTTTTGGGACTGTGTCGTTTTCTGAAAATGTGGATATCGTTATAAAAAATGCTACTGTTCTGACAATGGATGCTAAAAAAACTGTTATCGAAAATGGAGTTGTCGCTATAAAGAATAACGCCATTGTGGAAGTGGGAAATGGGGAGCTTCTGTCAAAATATAAAGGTAAAAAAACAATAGATGCAGAGAATGACATAGTAATGCCAGGATTTATAAACACACATACTCACGTATCAATGGTAGCTTTCAGATCTTTGGCTGATGATGTTCCTGACAGATTGAGCAGATACATATTCCCGCTTGAAAATAAACTTGTCAGCAGAGATTTAGTTTATAAAGGCGCAGTATACGGAATACTTGAAATGGTAAGTACAGGAACAACAACATTTGCTGATATGTATTATTTTGAGGATGAAGTGGCAAAGGCTGCTGAACTTATAGGAGTACGTGGAGTTTTAGGGGAAACTGTTATTAAAAATCCTGTTGCTGATGCAAAGGAACCTTATGGTGGAATAGAATATGCAGAAAAATTCATTAAACAGTATAAAAATAGTGAATTAGTAACTCCTGCATTTGCACCACATGCACCATATACAGTGGATGAGGAACACCTGAAAAAAGTTACTGAACTTTCTCAAAAATATAATATCCCTGTACTTATGCACGTTGCCGAAACAGAAAATGAAGTTAAGCAGATAAAGGAAAAATATAATATGACAGTTGTGGAATACTTAAATTCAATAGGATTCTTAACAGATAAAGTAGTTGCAGCTCATGTTATTTTTGCAGATGATAATGATATAAAAATTTTAAAGGAAACTAATACAGGAATTGCACATAATATGGTTGCAAATATAAAGTCTGCAAAAGGAGTTTCTCCTGCACTGAAAATGTACGATGACGGCTTAAGAATAGGGCTAGGTACAGACGGACCTATGAGTGGAAACACATTGGATCTTGTGAGCCAGTTTGGATATGTTGCAAAGGTGCACAAACTTGCAAATAAAAACAGAGCGGCAATGCCTCCTTATAAAGTAGTGGAAATGGCAACAATGGGAGGAGCAAGAGCCCTTCATATGGAAGATAAAATAGGTTCATTAGAAAAGGGAAAACTGGCAGATATCATAATTATTGATACAAAATCACTGAATATGCAGCCAATTTATGACCCTTACTCTGCAATAGTTTACTCCATGCTTCCTACAGATGTAAAAACAACCATTATAAACGGTAAGATTATAATGGAAAATAAGAAAATAAAAACTTATGATGTGAAAAAGGCGAGAGAGGCTTTAAAGGGACTTGAAGAAACTGTAAAAAGGGAAGCAAGTAAGTTATAAAATATTTTATTATAATTAGATTTATCATAAAATAGGGAGGAAAATATGGCTTCTAATAAAGAATATCTGGATTTTATACTGGAACAGCTGACTGGAATAGAAGGTATAAGTTACAGGGCAATGATGGGTGAATATATACTGTACTATAAAAATAAAGTTATTGGAGGATTATATGATAACCGATTTCTCTTGAAAATAACAGAATCATCAGAAAAAATTATGCCAAATGCTAAAATAGAAATACCTTATGAAGGGGCAAAAGGGATGTTATTAGTTAATGATTCTGAAAGTAAAGAACTTCTGGCGAACCTGTTTGAAAAAATGTATGAGGAACTGCCGATGCCTAAAATAAAAAAGAAGAAATAAAAAAAGATTTAACAACATAGAATATAAATAAAAGTTGAAAATTATAAAATGTAACAGAGTATTTAAAATATAACAAGGGGGGAAAGTGGAAATAAAAGATTATCTTGGAGAAACAACTTTATACGAGAAAAAGGAAAAGGTAGAAAAAAATAAAGTAAAAAATTGGTTGAAAACAGTAAGTGCATTTGCAAACGGAAAAGGTGGAATGCTAATTTTTGGAATAAATGACAATGATGAAATTATTGGATTGGAAAATTATAAAGAGGATTCAGAATTTGTAAGTGAGAAAATAAAGACACAGATAGATCCGATTCCAAATGTAGAGATAGAATTTATAAGGGAAAAGGATAAATATCTGCTTTTAGTTCAAATTTATTCAGGAAATCAGACTCCTTATTACTATATTGGAAATGGATCAAGACAGGCATTTGTAAGAATTGGGAATGAAAGTGTAACTGCAAAGAATCATGAACTTAATAACTTAATTTTAAAAGGATGTAATCAGACATATGACAGTATCAGTTCAAATATTGACTATGAGAAAGCATCATTTTCTAAATTAAAAGCAAGTTATTATCAGAATACAAAACAAGAATTTTTAAATTCGGATTTTGAATCATTTGGTTTGTTAAAAGAAGGAAAATTAACTAATGCAGGAGCATTGTTAGCAGATGAAAAATTATTGTATCAATCAAGAATATTTTGTACAAGGTGGAATGGACTTGATAAAACTTCCGGAAGAATGGAAGCACTTGATGATATTGAAGTAGAAGGAAGTATACTGTATCAGTTAGAAGAAGTTCTGAGATTTATAAGAGTGAATAATAAAAAAATGTGGAAAAAAACTGAAAATAGACGTATTGAAATGCCTGATTATCCTGAAAGAGCTATACAGGAAGCTCTGGTAAATGCAATTATACATAGAGATTACAGTATAGTCGGAAGTGAAATACATGTAGATATTTATGATAATAGACTGGAAATTTATTCTCCAGGAGGAATGTTTGATGGAACTTTTATTCAGGAAAGAAATACAGATACAATTTCTTCTAAAAGAAGAAACCCTATAATTGCAGATTTATTTGCTAGAATTCATTTAATGGAAAGACGTGGAAGTGGTTTAAAGAAAATCCGTGATGATTTTAAGAATTCTTTTAACTATACAGAAGAAAAAGCTGTTGAATTTTTTTCAGATTTTAATGAATTTAGAGTGATAATGAAAAATTTGAATTATAGTTATATTGAAAAGAAAAAAGAAAAAAAGACAGTAAGTAAAACAGAAACTAAAAAAAGAAAAAATTTAGAAATACAAATAAAACAAATAATTGAATTTGTTGAAAAAAATAATGAAATTACAAGGATAGATTTAGAAAATATGTTAAATATAAAAGAAAGCCGTGCGAGAGAATTATTAAGATATTCAGTAGAAAATAACATATTGGAAAAATTAGGGAAAACTAGAAATATAAAATATGTAAAAAAATAGAACCGTCGGAAAGAACCGTCGGAAAAAACCGTCGGAAAGAACCGTCGGAAAAAACCGTCGGAAAAAATAAGCAACGATTTCTTAATGATTTCGTTGCTTAAAAAATATAGATTGATTTTTATATTTTTGATAATTTAATTTGCTATAAGACTGCAAAGTTTTTTGTTATCTGAAATACGATATAAATCCATTTTAGGTCTATTTTTTTTATCAAATGAATAAGATAGCTTGTAATTGGAAAAATCTTTAGTTTTTTCATTCAAATTTATAAAATAGATGGATTTTTCATCTTCTTTCACTTCATAATCCAATTGTGAAAGTTCAAGGGTAACTGTTCCTGTTTTTAATGCTGTACGGTTATCCAGTACACTAAATGTAATAGAGGGTTTACCATTATCATTTAGAAATTTTACATAGGTAAGACCTTTAAAAGTTTTATCAACAGAATAAGGACATCTCCAAAGTTTTTTGGATATTATATCAATATCAGAATTAGAGAAACTTAAGCTAAAAGTTAGTAAAAACAATGCAAGTATAATTTTTTTCATAAAATCACTCCTGAATAATAAATTTTGTATATTTTATAATATTTTTTTATAAAAATCAATAAGAGGAACTATATCTAAAATTTTACATTACTTTTGGAAGTAAATGTATTTTGAAAAAATTTTATGAATAGAATGATAAAGGAAAGAATAAAAAATTTGACAAATTATAAAAAATATGTAAATATAGACGCTGAAAAATAGTAAAAATATTTACAAAATCATAATGATAAAATTGAGATTTATGAAATTTTTTTTGAAGATAATAGAAATTAGAAGGAGAAGAAAAATGATTGAAAAAAATGAAAATAAATTTATATCAAAAGTAAAAGGCTTTTTAATATTAGTTTTATTTACATTAATTTACTTTTTCTTTCAGAAAACAATATATCCAGTATTAGGACTTTTATTCTGGTTGGTTTTTGCAATGTCATCAGGAGGAATTATTCTTAATGCTCTGGAATTTTTAAATTTTCCGCAAGAGGTTATAAGCATTGTTGCTATTGTGATTTCAGGAATTGCTTTGATAATGGTGCTTATGCTTGTATTTTACTTGGGATATTTGTGCAGTAAATTTCTGAAAAAAATGAATAAAACTGTATTAGGTGGTGTAATGATAGCAATTTTAATCTATTTTTTGTATAAAGTTTTTACAGAAACAGATGAAAGTACAGCAATGTTTGCGCCAACAGCACGGGAAGTGCACATTTTCTGTACAGCCTCACATATTTTTTATACAATCGGAGTATTTTTTAGCGACAAAGTTAAGAAAATATTAGACAGGATAAAATTTAAAAGAAAAAAGTAGTATTTTTACAAATCCAATTTGTTTATGGCATTTTTATCTGTTATAATTATTCTAGTGGAAACAGATAAATGGTTTATAGACTAATTGGAATTTTTTATATAAATTAAAAATAGGAGTAGGATTCATGGAAAGAAATCATAAAAATATAATGCTGCTTGGAACAGGATCAAATGTAGGAAAAAGTATAATTGCAGCAGGACTTTGTCGAGTATTTTATCAGGACGGATACAGTGTTGCTCCTTTTAAATCACAAAATATGGCACTAAATTCATATATTACAAAAGATGGAAAGGAAATGGGGAGGGCGCAGGTGGTACAGGCTGAAGCGGCTAATATTGAGCCGGAAGCATTTATGAATCCTATTTTGCTGAAGCCTACCACAGACAGAAAATCTCAGGTTATTGTAAATGGGAAAGTATATAAAAATATGGATGCAAGAGAGTATTTTGCCTATAAGCATAATTTGAAAAAGGATATAATGGAAGCATACAATTACATAAGGGAAAACTTTGATATATGTGTGCTTGAGGGGGCAGGAAGTCCGGCAGAAATTAATCTGAAGGAAGATGATATAGTAAATACAGGAATGGCTGAAATGGCAGATTCACCAGTCCTTCTGGTTGCGGATATAGACAGGGGCGGAGTGTTTGCCGCCATATATGGAACGGTTATGCTCCTTGAGGAAAATGAAAGAAAGCGTATAAAAGGTGTAATTATAAATAAATTTAGGGGAGATAAGAGTCTTCTAACCTCCGGAATTGAAATGATAGAAAAGCTGACAGATATTCCTGTACTTGGAGTTGTGCCTTTTGTTCCATTAGGAATAGAAGAGGAGGACAGCCTCGGAATAGACAAGTATAACGAAAAGAAAGAAGGGAAAATAAGGATATCAGTCATTAAGCTGAAACATATATCAAACTTTACTGATATTGATGCACTTAGCCACTATAATGATGTTTCATTGAAATATGTGACAAAAAGCTCTGAACTGGGGAATGAAGACATTATTATAATTCCAGGTTCTAAAAATACGATAGAAGATATGAAAGACCTGATTGAAAAGAATATAGGCATGGAAATAGTAAGGATTGCAAGAAAAGGAACTCCAGTTTTTGGAATTTGTGGAGGATTTCAGATACTGGGTCAGAAAATAATGGATCCGGAGAAAATAGAGTCAGACTTAAATGAAATTTCAGGATTAGGTCTATTGGATATTGAAACTGTCATGAAGTCAGATAAAACAACGACACAGTATAAAAATACAGTAAAGAATGTATCAGGAATACTTTCTGGAACTGAAGGCATGGAAATAAAGGGATATGAAATACACCAGGGATACAGTTATCCTGTAAATGAAAAAAACGAAGAAAACAATAACTCAGAAAAAATATTGAAAAATGATACAGGCTGTCTTTTTGGTGAGGAAAAACTGAAAGGAGCAGTAAAAGACAATATTGCGGGTACGTACATTCATGGAATATTTGATAATTCAGAATTTACAAGTCATTTTCTTAATGAAGTCAGAAAACTTAAGGGGCTTGATAGAATAGACGAAAATTTCAGTTACAGCGATTATAAGAACAGGGAATATGACAAACTGGCAGAGGTTCTGAGGGAAAATATTGATATTAAGAAAATATATGAAATAATGGGATGTGAATAAATTGATACTTGTAATGAAAATATGGATTGCCTATGTGCTTGACCTGATATTTGGCGATCCCCAGAATATTATTCATCCTGTTCAGGTTATAGGAAAAATGATAAGTTCAGGAGAAAAATTTTTATTAGGGGAAAATAGCAGCTTAAGTAGAAGATATAAATTTTTTGCAGGAATGGTACTTAATATTACTGTAATTTCAATAACTTATGCAGTGACTTATCTGATTTATAAATCTTCAGAAAATTCAATAATATTTATGATTGCTGAAATTTATCTAGTGTATACTATATTTTCAATAAATTCTCTGGCTAGGGAAGGAAATAGAGTTTACAATATACTGAAGGAAGGGAATATAGAGAGGGCGAGAAGAGACTTGTCATATCTTGTGTCCAGAGATACAGAAACAATGGATGAAAAAATGATTATAAGAAGTACAATGGAAACAATTTCTGAAAATACAGTGGATGGAATAGTTGCACCTATGTTTTATATGTTTCTTGGAGGACTGCCATTATCAATGGCATATAAGGCAATAAATACACTGGATTCAATGGTGGGATATAAAAATGAGAAGTATATTGATTTTGGGAAATTTTCTGCAAAAATCGATGACGTGGCAAATTTTATACCTGCGAGGATTACAGGGATTTTTATAATTTTAGCAAGCATGATTTTGGGATATAATGGCAAGGAAGCATGGAGAATATTTTTCAGGGACAGGAAAAACCACAGCAGTCCTAATTCCGCCCATTCTGAAGCAAGTGTAGCGGGGGCTTTGGGAGTGCAGTTTGGAGGAAGAGTTTCCTATTTTGGAAAAGAAGTTGATAAACCTACAATAGGAGATAAGAAAAAGGAATTTGAAATAGAAGATATAAAGAAAAATATAAAAATAATGTATGCTACAAGTTTTTTGAGTCTAGTAGTATTTTCAGCAATATTTGTGGGGATTTATTTCTTACTTTCAGAAAAATAAAACTGGAAAATATACCCATATTGCAGGCAGAATTTGAGTAAAATAAATGATTACAAAAGAGGAGATGAAAATGGATTTTCATGGTGGAAATATTTACAAAGTGTTCAGGGAAAAAAATATAAAGGAAATACTGGATTACAGTTCCAATATAAATCCGTACGGAATACCTGAAGGTTTAAAGAAAAGAATAACTGAAAATCTTGAAGTTCTTGAGAGATATCCGGATCCTGATTATGTTGAGCTGAGGGAAAAGCTGGCTCATCTGAATAATGTTAATATGTCAGATATTGTACTGGGAAATGGAGCAACAGAAATTATATTTTTATTCATGAAGGTAATAAATCCCAAAAAAATATTAATAGTATCACCTACATTTGGAGAGTATGAGAGGGCAGTAAAGGCGACAGAAATACCTGGAGATATAGTTAGTTTGAGCTGTTCTAATGGTGATAATAAAAATATTGAAAATAAAAAAATTGGAATAGAATATTTTGAACTTAAGGAAAGTGATGATTTTAAGCTGAATATAGGCAATCTGAAAAATCAACTTGAGAAGAAATATAATTTATTAATAATATGTAATCCAAATAATCCCACAGGAAAGTTTTTAAAACTGGCTGAAACTGAAGAAATACTGAAGGAATGTAATAAATATGACACAAAATTATTTATAGATGAAGCCTTTATTGAGTTTTTGGAAGATGGAATGAAGGAAAGTATTATTAATACTGAGGAAAATAAAAAGAATTTATTTGTAACAAGAGCCTTTACAAAGTTTTTTGCTATTCCTGGTTTAAGATTAGGGTATGGAATGTATTTTGATAAGGAACTTGAAAAGAAAATATCTGAAAAAAAAGAGCCGTGGAGTGTAAATAATATTGCAGAGTTGGCAGGTCTTACAGTACTTGATGATACTGAATATGTAGAAAAAACATTAAAATGGATAGCAGAAGAAAAAATATATATGTATGAAAAACTGAATGAAATTTCAGGAATAAAGGTTTATGAAACAGAAGTAAATTTTATTACCGGGAAAATAGATGAAAAGCTGTTTTCAGAAGGACTGAATGTGAAGATACTGAGGGAAAAAATGCTTGAACAGGGGATACTTATAAGGGATGCTTCAAATTTTAAATTTCTGGATGAAAGGTTTTTCAGGCTGGCAATAAAGGATAGAGAAAGTAATGATAGGGTTATTGAGGTGTTGAGGAGGATTTTTCAAACTAATTAAATGTTTTTTAATTCACAAAAAAAAAGCATCTATCCTTTTAAAATAACATATAATATGTATAAAAAATATTGAATATTTTTGTTATTTAGTATTCGAATTAGAGCAAAAATATGATATAATAACAGAGTATAATCTAAAAATTATAGTTGCCCATATAGGAGTAATTCACATCTTACTAGGATATTATTTATTTGAAATTTTTTTGGCTATTGTAAATTTTAAGTAGATAATAGATAACAAAAATGCAAATTATGACTGTTGGGTATATTTATTTTGATTATATTAATTTGATATAAATTAAGTAAGGAGTTTAACAAACATGTTTACAGATAAAAAAACTGAAGTAGTAATCTCAGGGGCTGATACTATAGAAGTCAGATTTGGGGATGACATGGAATTTGATGATTTTGAGCAGGAAGAGCCACATGTATTATATGAAAATGAAATATATGAGGGGGATTTAGAATTTTCTGAAGAACTCTACGAAGATTATGATGAGGATGAAACAGAAAAACAGCTTTATAAAGTTCATAATCCCTATTCTGCAAAAGATATAAAATACAATGACATCTGGATGGATAATGGAATGGTTTCGGATTTTGATGGGGAAATGGTAAATTGGAATATAATTCCATGTTTAAATTATTTTCTAAATTTTGGAAGAAGATTTTCCATTATTAACAGAATATCAGACAACATTCTGTCTGTTATGAAATCTGCAGGTCTGGAAGTTTATGAAGATGATATTCAAAACAATGGTAAAAATATATTTGAAATATTACCAATAGTTGATTATAACAGTAGTTTAAAAATAAGTAATTAAAAAAATTTTGGAGGAATAAAAATGAGAATGAGAAAAATGTATTTAATGATGATGCTTTTAATGGCAGTATCTTTTCTAAATTTTGGAAAAGTTATAGGAGACAACGAAGATGAATACCAGTGGGAGAAAACTTTCATTGTTCACGATGTGAATTTTGAGATTAGGGAAGATGATACACTGAGAATAACAGGGACTCTTGAAAAAATAAAAGAGGATCATAAGTATAAGAAGATTTATATTGAATTTCCATGTTATGGAAGATATGAAGATTATGATGGAAAAAATATAAGAAATAGATATAGAATATCTATACCTGGAAAATTAAAAGTTGGAGAAAAAATGGATTTTGACAGTACAGTGGATATAAGTGATATGAGAAGAAAAAATATTCCTAGAGATGGAGAATTTCAAAGATTGACACATTGTCTTTTAGATCTTTCAAGTAACATATATTAATTATTTATAGAGATAGAAATAAAAAAAGTTCGATAACATTAAGAGATTGTAAGCTTAATAAGCTTTCTCAGGTTATCGAATTTTTTTATCCTATAATAATTTTATATTACTATTTTTAGCAAGAAAAGGGGGGAAGCCCCTTTTTTAAGCTTCCCTGAATATTTATTAATCCCATCCTTTCATAAATCCAAGTGAGAATCCTAATTCACTGTTTGAGTTCACACTTCCACTTATTTTAAGTACTGCCCTTCCATTTTTAGAGGCTCTTGTATAACCTACTGCCACTGCTGTTTGATTCTTATAAGCACTTATTGAAGCACCTATTGCATTTTCACCAGGGTTTATTACCTGAGGTATACCTGCCATTGCCATAGCTGAAGCTGTACCTGCATCAGCACCTCTTTTAAATCCTCTAAGTTTATTATCTATATCTTTAGTTCCAGCTGTAACTTCATTTCTTACTGCTGATAACTGTGCTTCAGTAGCTACTCTTCCAACAGTTCCATCTTCATCTAAATTATCAAGGGTAACATTTGATGCTCCTGTAATTGTTCCAGTGTTTGCATCATTTACATTTACTGTACCGAATGAAGGTGTGTCAGACATAGCAACCTGAATATTATTACCGTTTACAGATGTAGTAATATTTTTATTATCTCCAACTATATTAACTTTGCTTCCAAGAGTAGCGGCATGATCAGTTCCAGTATCAGCTCCAAATGTAATTGGAGAATTCTTAACTGCATCAAGCTGTGCTACATTTACTGCATCATCTGGATTTACTCCTGCTCCAAGGTTACTTATAGTTTTTCCACCTGCATTGATTCCGTTAGAATTCATGCTAGGTCCGTTGTTGGCAACACTTACGCTGTCTACAACAATATCTCTCTTAGTAGCTACTGTATATTCGTTTCCACCAGTAGCATTTGTAGATACTGTAACATCAATATTATCTCCTGCTACAACTGTAGTTCTTTGGTTTGCAGCACTACTTACTGAAGCTATTGCATCGTGGATATTATTATGTCCTGTTCCACCAATATTGCTTGTAGTAATTGTTCCATCCGGATTCAATATAGTGTTTCCACCAATTGAGTTTTTAATACTGTCAGCAACACCATGAAGTTGACTTCCATTTACAGCATCTTTACTAGTAGATGTTATATCTCCGTTTGCAACATTTGTTACTTTTTTATTTCCTGCATCTATACCTGCTTTAGTTACTGAAGGTCCACCATTGATAGTAAGTCCGTTATCATCAATCTTAGTGTCTCCCATTTTAACGCTTCCGTTAGTTCCTAAATCAATATTTTCAGCAAGTTTTACATTTAGAGTATTTGTAGCACTGTCTGCTTCCACTCCAATATTTCCACTTGTAAGGTTTCCAGTTGCTCCACCTTTTATATTCAGAGTTTCTCCAAGTTTTCTATCAATATTGTTACCGCTATCTCCTGTAAATGTTATAGGATTATTAACAGCAGTATTCAGATTGTTAATTGCATTTGTATTGTTTGCAATATTCTGAGCATTATTATTTATAGAAGTTTGAAGGTTAGTCTGAACATCATGAAGTTGGCCACCATTTATAGCATCTTTACTTCCAGCACCAATAGTTCCGTCTGCAACATTTGTTACTTTCTTGTTACCGGCATCTACTCCGGCAGATGTTATACTAGGTCCGTTTACAATAGTTAATCCACTATTGTTCAGTAAAGCATCTCCAATTCTTAAGCTTCCTGCAGGTCCAAGGTTTAAGTTAGGCGACAAGTTGTAAGTAAACTTGTTTCCAGTTGCATCGTAGTTTATTGCTATATTTCCGTCAGTATTTTCAAAGTCAATGTTTTCATCTTTTGCAATTCTATCTTTTGCTCCTCCGTTTGCACTTACAGTAAATGCTCCGGCGTTCATAGCACTCTGAACATCGTGAAGCTGTCCACCGTTAACTGCATCTTTGCTTCCTGGGGCAATAGTTCCGTCTGCAACATTAGTAATTTTATTGTTACCAGCATTAATTCCTGAATTATTTATAACTACGTTTCCTGCTCCTGCCGGAACTGTTACGCTGTCAAAATTAACATCTCTCTTAGTAGCTATAGTAAAGTCTTTTCCAGCTTGAGTTATTGCGATATTATCTCCATCGATAAATTTAACAGTATTTCCACCTTCAACTTTTTCTGCAGTACCATTATTTGCTACTACATTCCATGCTGCTGTATCTTTAATCTTCTGTATTCCTGCTGGATCTAAGTTATCAAGTTTGTTTGTTGCTGCATTGTTTATCTTATCTTTTGTAGCTTGTGTCAAGTCTAATGTTACATCATCATTTGTTGCATTTGATGTTAAGTATGTTCCATCACCTTTAACATTGAACTTGATACCACCAGTTTTATCTAAAGCTTGAGTATTAGTAGTTCCAGTATCTCCTCCAAGTGAGATTGTGTTGCTTGAAAGAGTTGATACTTTATTTATCTTATCTTTAGCATCCTGAGTCAAGTCTAATGTTACATCAGTTCCAGTTGCAGTTGATGTTAAGAAGTTAGTATCTCCACTCTTAATTCCTAATTTAATTCCACCAGTCTGATCAAGAGTTTGAGGCGTAGTAGATGTACTATCTCCTGAAACAGTTACAGTATTTTTGCTTAATCCGTAAAGTTGACTTCCATTTACTGCGTCCTTACTTGTAGCTGTTACAGCTCCATCAGCAACATTTGTAATTTTCTTGTTAGCCGCATCTATTCCAGTAGCATTTAATTTTGGTCCACCATTATTAATAGTTACGCTATCAAATGTAACGTCTTTCTTAGTTGCGAAAGTAAAGTCTTTTCCATTTTGTGTGATTTCAATGTTGTCTCCTGCATCAAATTTAACAGTATCTCCATTTTTTACATCTTCAACTGATGGAGTATTAACTGTTCCTGTTGATGCAGTTGATGTTACTTTCCATGCAGAACTGTTTATAGCTTTTGCTACATCTTGTGTAGTTGCTATTCCATCTTTTCCTACAGTTCCATCTGCTCCAGTTTTTCCATTAGCTCCAGCTTTTCCGTCAGCTCCAACTGCCAGTGTTCCTAAGTTTACATCGTACTTAACAACTCCGTTTGGTCCAACTGTTGCTGTTGTATTGCTTCCATTTACAAAGTCAAGTCCGTCTGACAGTTTAACTGTTTCCGGTGCTCCACCATTTGCTTTATACTTGATTGTAGCCGCTGCTCCTGCATTATTTATTGCAGTATTCAATTGACTTACATTTACTGCATCGTTATTAGCCGTTCCATCTGCAACATTTGATATTTTATTTCCTCCGGCATTAATTCCTGAGTTATTTATTACAACGTTTCCTGCTCCTGCTGGAACTGTTACGCTGTCAAAGTTAACATCTCTCTTAGTAGCGAAAGTAAAGTCTTTTCCAGCCTGAGTGATTTCGATATTATCTCCATCAATGAACTTAACAGTATCTCCACCTTCAACTTTTTGAGCAGTACCAGCGTTAGCAACAACATTCCATGCAGCAGTATCTTTAATCTTTTGTACTCCGGCAGGATCTAAGTTGTCCAGCTTGTTAGTAGCTGCATTGTTTATCTTATCTTTAGTAGTTTGAGTCAAGTCTAATGTTACATCATCATTTGTTGCATTTGATGTTAAGTATGTTCCAT